>NZ_CP045652.1:0-308780 GCF_009557615.1 Sphingobacteruim zhuxiongii | reverse complement strand
TTTATAATTTTGTAAAAATCGGACAATCCTTTACTTGTTTCAACCGATACAATTGCCAAGCGTTTAGGAATTAACGGAAACGGAAGTTGCTTATTTGCATCATAGAGCCCTTCTTCTTTTAAAAGTCGAATAGCTTCTTTTTTTTCCCGCTCCAATTCACCTAAAACAAAGGTTGGATCGATGTCAACAATTTTTAGACTAAAACCATAAAGCGGATCGTACGATATTCCTGCCTGCATCAAAACCGTAATCCCATCGCGTAGTGGTTCACCTAGGACTTCTAAAAATTGCCGATTTATGCGCTGGTAGTCCATCTTCCAAAGAATAGACCGCATTTCAGCAACTACACGTCCATCATTCTTTTCCAATAACTCCGGGTAACAATGTCCAGAATGGGTATAATGGTTCAGCTTGTTCATTTCCGCTTTGATCCAATACAAACTTTTATACCTATCGGCAATTGTTTTCTGAATACTTCGGGAAACTTCAAGCAGGGTAAAAACCGTTTTATTGTCTACAGATTCGGGCATACAATCAAATATACTGAATTTATTACAGCACAGCGATGCACGTTTGTGCGTTTTATTAGTACATTTACATGAATAAACCAACATCATCGTATGATTCGTACCATCGGCATCGCATTCCTTGCGCTGATCCTACAAGCGCAAGTTTCTAACGCTCAGTATAAACAAACTGTAGAAAACAAAACTAGGCTAGAAAGCAATGTAAACAACATTATCCCGTTAAAGAGCCTTGATCAATATAAGATTGCTGTAGTAACGCCGAATAGCACTAAATACAATGCGTTCATCGAGCAATTACAGCGTTATTCCGAAATTCAGACGCTAGATTTTCAACAATACGATGAAAAAACAAAATACTACAATACGATAATCGTTGCTGGCACTGCTAGTGAGCTGCATCCGGCTCAACTCGCTATGTTGGTTCAGTCAGCGGTAAACAATAAAAACGTCATTCTCTGCCAATTCGGGTCCGAGTATGATTTCACCAATCTAAGTGTAACTCCCCAACAATTGCGCAAATTTACTAGCCTGCTTCGCATTGCTGACACAGGGGCTCAGGCACAAGAATATGCGGCGATGTCTATTTTTGGAGGTCTTGGGATTACACAAGACACTTTAAAAACAGAACAAACACGTCTACAGTATGTTGATGGGGTAAGATCTGATATGGATCTACAAAAAATGGGGAAACGTATTGATGCAATAGCGAAGGAAGCAATAGATCAACATGCAGCACCGGCTATTGTCGTTATGGCAGTAAAAGATGGACAGGTCATCTTTGAAAAAGCTTATGGAAGTCACACCTATGACAAAAAACAAGCGACACAATTAAATGACATATTCGACTTGGCATCGGTTAGTAAGATTGCTGGAACCACGCCTGTTGTCATGCATCTACAAGAGAAAGGTATTATCAATTTAGATAGCACCATGGGGCACTATCTATGGCAGGCGAAACAGACAAACAAAGCCAACATCACGCTGCGTACGGTGTTACTACACGAAGCAGGCTTTACCCCGTTTATACCGTTTTATAAAGAGTTAAAACCCGGAGATTTACTAAGAACAAAAGATGCCGAGCATCAAGTTCAAGTGGCAGACAATGCTTTCTTGAAAAATAATTACTACCAAGACGTCATGTGGCCTGAGATGCTGAACTCCCCGGTTAAACCTATTGGCAATTATGTGTATTCCGACATTAGTATGTACGTGATGAAAGAAGTTTCTGAACATGAAACTTCTGTCCCTATGCAGGACTATGTACAACAAATCTTATATAAGCGCATTGGAATGAAAACCGCGGGTTATCTACCAAGAAACCGCTTCGACATAAATAAAATAGTTCCAACGCAAAACGATACTGTTTTTCGTAAATCACTATTACAAGGATTTGTGCACGATGAGGGCGCCGCAATGGCGGGAGGCGTTGCTGGTCATGCTGGACTTTTTTCTTCCGCCAATGATTTAGCAATTTACGGTCAAATGCTATTAAATCGCGGAAGTTATGGTGGCGTTCAGTATTTTAAGCCAGAAACGATCGATTTGTTTACGTCGAAACAATCGGCAAGCTCTCGACGCGGCTTGGGATTCGATCGCTATGATCCCAAACCAGGTGCTGATTATCCTTCGAAACTAGCAAATGAATCGGTATATGGGCATACGGGATACACGGGAACCTGTATTTGGATCGATCCAAGGAATCAGTTTGTCTATATTTTCCTATCCAATCGTGTTCATCCGCAAGTGAGCCCCAAATTATCTGAACTAAATATTCGCAGTCGCATACAAGACGTTATTTATCAAACGATCAACAACGCTAAATAATGAACAAGTTTCTCTTACTTACCGCAATCATAGGAGCTTGCTGTACTTCGGTAAAAGCGCAAGATTATAAAAAGATCCATCAGGAACTCTTAGTCGTTGATGGCCATAATGATGTAATCATTGAAAGTATATTACCAGGAAAAGATATAGGGAAGCGGTTAAAAACGGGGCATACGGATTTACCTAGACTCCAAGAAGGTGGGGTCGATGTTCAAGTATTCGCTGTTTGGTCTGACGATAAAAAATATCAGAAAGGCGCCTTTAAACATGCGAATGATCAGATCGATGCCTTGGAATCCATGATCCAAAAGAATACAAGTAAGATTGAACTTGCTAAAAATAGCGCAGATATTGACCGTATTCAACAATCCGGAAAAATCGCAGCTTTAATTGGTATTGAGGGGGGCAACATGATTGAGGGAAGTATTAGTAATTTAGAGAAACTATACGACCGTGGGGCTCGTTATCTTACCCTAACTTGGAATTACAATTTACCTTGGGCGAGTGCCGCAGCCATTGAAGTAAAAACGAAAGGCACCAAAAATAAGGGCCTAAACGAGCAGGGGAAAGCTATCATAAAACGAATGAACGAACTGGGAATGATGATTGACTTATCTCATGCTGGAAAACAAACATTCTATGATGTTTTAAGTATTTCGACAAAACCGGTATTGGTTTCTCACAGCAATGCTGCAGCATTAACACCGCATTACCGCAATCTTGATGATAAACAATTAGTAGCACTGAAGAAAAATGGAGGTGTTGTTGGCGTAAATTTCTATTCGGAGTTTCTCGATTCAAACTTTCGCTCGCGTGTCAAGCGCCTTTATAAAGCTCACTTTAAAGATAAGGCAGAAGCAAATATCTCTGTCGATAAGATGTATAGCAAACTACCGGCAAAGGTAAAATATAAGGCAGATGCCCCTTTTGAGCATGTTTTAAAACATATCGATTATTTAGTTTCCAAAGTTGGGATAGATCATGTTGCTATTGGTTCTGATTTTGATGGAATAAACTCGGCTCCTCAGCAATTGGAAGATGTTTCCAAGTTCCCAATTCTAACAAAAGCACTACTGGAAAAAGGCTATAGTCAACAAGATCTAGCAAAGATAATGGGATTAAATTTTATAAGGGTTTTGAAAGAAAATGAGACCGATTCCGCTACCAAAACTCACTAATAAGTTTTATAAATCACCTATTCAGCCGCATGTTCACTCTCCTTACATCGCAAGAAAAATTAGAATATAGTTAGGAATTCTTCGAGACTGCTTCGGAGCAGACCCATTCGGATGCGGCGCAGTCCATATGTAAGCTAAAATGCTAGTATTCGTTGTCCGGTTCGGTTTACGTACTTGAGCGCTAAGTATGCTGAAATTTATGTGATATAAACTCTAATTTGATATACCGATACACTATTCTTCCTCATCGAGTTTTACAAGCTCCTCGTAATTCTTATTCAATTTATTGACTAATCGACGGTAAAGCAATTTGTAGTATAATTTGACGATCCATAAAAATACCAACATAACCAGAAGCATTACAATTGAGATGGCAATAACCATAAATAAAGCCTCTCCCCAACTTCTTTCAAATATGTGATCTTCAAAGAACATAGATATCGTCACAAGGACGGAAATAAATGATATATAATAGATATTGAAACGTATATACTGATCAACGGCTTTGCGAGTTTCTAGAATATCGTGAAGCAGAACCTTCGTATTATTAGTATTCTTTATACTGCGGTATGCGGAAAAGAATTTGAAAATAAAATAAGCAACAATGATATAAAAAATACCAGATAGAATATATTCGAAGAGAGTAAATAATTCCGAATCAAATTCCGAATTGCTATCGGAAGGAATGAAGAAATTTAGCGCTAGCCCGACAAATAACTCAATAAGACTGATATAGAATATCCACTTGACGATTGACGAGGAACTATTGTGCAACATCTTGCGTATGCCCTCCTTATCGACCTTCGGAAAATCATCATCTTTTTTCCAATGTTGTTTTAAAAAATCCAATTCGTCCATTACGCTATTTTTTGTTTTGACAACATACTTTTCAATTTGGTTTTAATCCGATTCATCTTTACACGTGCATTCACTTCGCTGATACCTAAGGTTTCGGAGATCTCGACATAATCTTTGTCTTCGAGATACATATAGACTAATGCCTTATCAATATCATTTAGTTGACGCACGGATTCATATAGGAATTTCAAACGTTCTTCCGCTTCGGAGTTATACTCTTCATAACGAATATTAGCAAGTGAATTATCCCAATCTACCGTTGTAATCTTTGTTTTTCGGCCACGGTAGAGCGATATTGCCGTATTCAACGAAACACGATAAGCCCAGGTAGCGAACTTAGAATCGCCTTTAAACTTCGGATAAGAGCGCCAAAGTTGGATAACCATTTCCTGAAAAAGATCTTGATGCGAGGCTAGATCTGCAGTATATAGCTTACAGATCTTATGGAGAATATTTTGATTTTCCTCCAGCAACGACACAAATTTTTGTTCCAGGTTTTTGTACATCTATGCTTATTTGTCGACAATAGTACAGTATTGTTACAACATGTTCTTATCTTTTTTTAATTTAGCTCAATGGCAAAAACGAAATCAGCATATTTCTGTCAATCCTGTGGATATGAATCTCCTAAATGGTTGGGACAGTGTCCTTCCTGCAAACAATGGAACTCATTTGTAGAAGAAGTGGTTGAAAAAGCATCTTCTAGGGTTCCCGAGTGGCGAAGCACATCAAGCTCAAAAAGCGAAACGAAACGCGCGAATAAAGCTGCGATTATCCACGAAATCGTTTATTCGGAGGAACAGCGCATCGAGACTCCTGATAAGGAATTTAATCGTGTATTGGGTGGAGGTATTGTTCCAGGGTCTTTAGTGCTCATCGGTGGAGAACCGGGCATTGGAAAATCAACGTTGATGCTTCAATTAGCGCTAACCGTCTCCCATGTTAAGACTTTATATATCTCTGGAGAAGAAAGCGAGCAACAGATTAAAATGCGAGCAGAACGTCTTGTACAGACATCAAACGCGAACTGCTACATCTTGACGGAGACGTCAATGCAAAATATATTCAAACAGATCGATCAAGTTCAACCGAACTTGTTGGTCATTGATTCGATACAAACCTTGCATTCTGCACAGATAGAATCAGCACCTGGTTCGGTATCTCAGGTTCGAGAATGTACGGCAGAGCTGCTTCGATTTGCAAAAGAAACGAATACACCTGTTTTCATCGTTGGGCATATTACCAAAGATGGTTCAATAGCTGGTCCAAAAGTATTAGAGCATATGGTCGACACGGTTTTGCAATTTGAGGGCGACAGAAACCACGTTTACCGCATATTACGTGCAGTAAAAAATCGCTTTGGCTCTTCTTCGGAATTAGGGATCTATGAAATGCAAGGTTCAGGACTTCGTGAAGTTTCTAATCCTTCGGAAATTATGCTTTCTCAACGGGAGGAGCAAGTCAGTGGAACCGCTGTTGCAGCCATGTTAGAAGGCATGCGACCATTGATGATTGAAGTACAGGCATTAGTTTCCAACTCAGCATATGGAACACCGCAACGTAGTTCAACTGGCTTTGACACCAAACGACTGAATATGCTACTTGCAGTCTTGGAAAAGCGTTTTGGCTTTCGATTAAGCGCGCAAGATGTCTTTTTGAATATTGCTGGAGGTATACGTGTAGAAGATCCTGCGATAGATTTAGCGGTTATAGCCGCTATTATTTCTTCTCAACAAGATATTCCTTTAGGTTCCAATATCACTTTTGCGGGGGAAGTAGGTCTGTCTGGTGAAATACGTGCAATCAATCGTATTGAGCAGCGAATTCAAGAAGCAGAAAAACTAGGATTTGGGCAAATCTTTATTTCCAAGTACAACACAAAAGGCTTAGACGCGAAAAAGTATGATATCGCTATTCGTCCAGTAGCCACATTGGAAGACGTATTTACTGCGTTATTCGGATAAGAAAAATATTTAATCCATACTTTGCGTATAAAACAGCGATACGGTACAAGATATTTGAATTAAAAAGAAGGTGTCTAAAAAGGCACCTTCTTCTGTTTTATAGCTTTTGCGATTCCATTACTGTTTTCATTTTTGAGTTTTAAGCAGTAAGTCTATATTTTGTGGTTTTAACGCTCCTGACTCCAATTTTTATCGTATATAGTGTTTTATCGCTATAACCATTTCGAAACAAGACATCGTTTGCCCACTTTTTTGCCCATTTTCTGAGGTTATGAGCAATGGCCATCAAACCGAACTCTACAGCGACTTTCTCCAGTCCTTTCATCGTGAACCGGGTAAACTTGTTGTTGCTTTTCATCTGACCGAAAACAGCTTCCACTTCTATGGGTCGCTTGCTTCGATGGTACATTCCCTCTTCTGATAGCAGTCTTTTTCGGGCTTTAGCCTTGAGCTGATCAAGCCTGTGGTTCACTTCAATAATACGATTGCCTTTTGCTTTATGGCACCCACTGCGCATTGGGCAGCCTTCGCATCGCTGAGCCTGATAACAGCTTACCCGGGCAGTATATCCATTGGTACTAACTCTGGTTGCATGACCGATATAGCTGAGCTTCTGTCCGGCCGGACATACATAATAGTCATCTTGCTGGTTGTAATACAGATTCTGTACCGAGAAAGGATCCTGTTTATGCTTGCGCTTCTGTTCCACATGAAAGTAATTGTACTTGACAAAGGCAGTTATGCCCTGTTTTTCCATCAATTCATAGTTCTGTTCACTACCATAACCGGCGTCTGCTACAAGCTGTTCGCTTTGTTTTCCGTAATGGGACTCAAAGCCTTCCAAATGTTCCGGCAGGGTTGTGGTGTCGGCAGTTGTTTGATGGATGCTGTAATGGGTGATGAACTGATCTTCGGTGCTGATTTGGGTATTATAGGCTGGCTTAAGCTGGCCATTCTTCATGTGGTCCTCTTTCATCCGCATAAACACAGCATCGGTATCGGTCTTGCTATAACTATTGCGATCTCCCAGTACTTCCAGTTGCTCTTCATATTTCTCTAGTCGAGGCAAATAGTCCTCTTCAAGTTTCTTAAGCTGCTTATCAGTAGATTTATTGGCTCCTTTGAACTTGGCATTGATCGCTTCGATCTTTTCCTTCAACCGACTGCTATCAATGGCCTTGCTAACTTCTTGATGCCCTAATGAAGATTGGTCTTGGGCGATCTGAGCCTCGATTTCCGAAAGAACCGAAGCAATGTTTGCTTCTAACTTTACCTTATTCTTCTCGACCGATTTCTTCCAAACGAACGTATAACGACCAGCGACCGACTCGATCTTGGTACCATCAACATATTGAACTTTCAGGCTAACATACTCCATATCATGCAGCATACGAACGATACTTGCAAACAGCTCTTGTATCTGTCCTTTAAGACGCTTTCCTCTAAAATAATTGATCGTACGATAATCAGGTGTGCTATTGCCCGAAAGCCACATGAAATGGATATTCTCTTGTAAGGCGCGCTCAATTTTTCGGCAAGAATAGATATTGCTTAAATAGGCATAGAACAGCACCTTAATGAGCATTCTAGGGTGAAAACTAGTGGTGCCTCCGCCTTTATACTGACGGATAATATGATCTAGATCCAACTGATCAACAACCTGACTCACCAACCGAACCCGATGGTTCATTGGAATACGATCTAAAATATTCTCAGGAAATAGACTCGGACTATTGGATGGAAGCGCTTTGAATTGTATGTTTGCCATATTGTTTTTTTGGGTGCACCTTAAGATACAAAATCTTAAGGACAAAAAAACAGAAAAACCCCGCCATTTTTTAATGACGGGGTTCTTTCTTTAAGAGACCTTTTTAGACAGCCCCTTTCAATTTGTAATTTTTTTAAAACCAACTAAATTGTTACTTAATTAGCTCTGCTAACTTCGCTTCTAGCGCTTCACCACGTAAGTTTGAAGCAATAATTTTGCCTTGTGGGTCAATTAAGAAGTTTTGAGGAATTCCTTGGATTCCATATAAGCCTACTACTTCAGATTTCCAGAATTTCAAATCTGACACGTGTGGCCATTGTTCCAATTTATCGTCGTGAATAGCTTTCATCCAAGCTTCTTTACCATTTTCGCGATCTAAAGAAACGCCTAATACAGTAAAGTTCTTGTCTTTGAACTTATTAAAAGCAGCCACTACATTCGGGTTCTCACCACGACAAGGACCACACCAGCTTGCCCAGAAGTCAATTAACACATATTTCCCACGTAATGAGGACAATGCAAGTACTTTACCTGTTGTATCTGGCAACGCAAACTCAGGAGCTGTAGCACCAATCGCAACTTTCTTCAAAGTTTCAATTTTCTTCGCTATAGCTTTTCCTTTTACTGTGTTTTTCAATGCCGCAGATAGCTTATTATAAGCGGGTTCACCAACAGAAATTACATTTTCAGCTGAAATTAACTCCTCTAATAAACCCATTGCTACGTAGCTATTTGGGTTGTTTAATGCGAACTCTTCACCGATTTTTGATTGCTTATCGAAGATTGCACCTGCGCGTGCTTGTAATGCACCAACGTATGCTTCGTCATTTTTCTGAGCGTCTGTTGCTGCTTGATATTCTTTATTTAACACTTCAAACTCGGCAGTTAACGGAGCTAACGCATCCTTATATTTAGCGTAGTCATCATTGATTGCATTTCCCGATACTTTCGCATCTTTCAAAGTAGCTCCCACTACATTGATAACACCTTTTGATAAATAAACACTAGTACGATCTGGATTTCGCAATGTACTGATTCCCGCACCTTCTGGTGAAAGAATTAACTGAGCCTGAGTAGGTTCCGCAACCGTACCATTGTATGTAAAAACACCTTTTACTACATTCGCAGAGTCAAGAACGCGTTGCCCATCTGCAGCGTACTGAATAAATACTTTCGCTGGCGCATCAGCGTTCTTTAGATTACCCTTTACAGAAAATCCTTCTTGGGCAAACAATAAGCTAGGAATTGCTCCTAACAAACATAAAATTTCTCTTTTCATTATATTCATATATTATTTACCATAAAGTTAAACATTTTTATTAATTCTACCATCGCCCACTGGCACCGCCTCCGCCAAAGCCACCTCCACCGAAGCCTCCGAAGCCGCCACCTCCGCCGCCGCCGAAACCACCGCCGAAGCCACCTCCACCAAAGCCATCATCATCATTTCCACCTCGACCTAATGAGTTTAATAGTGTCCACCAGAATAAATCTGAGGAACCTCTACCGTTCATGACACGTCCGCCACCATTCTTCCCACCACCACCGGAACGAGAAATTAACGCTAAAACAATAAAGATTATTATGATGATAAAAATAATTGGGATTCCTCCACCGCCTTCAGTAGAGTATTTTTCATTTGGATCTGCCTTATACTCCCCTTTAGTGTAAGAGATAAGCGCATTCACTCCATTATCGATTCCTGCAAAGTAATTCCCTTGTCTGAATAAGGGTTTCACCTTATTCTCAATAATTCGGTAAGCGATAACATCTGGAACAGCGCCTTCAAGACCGTATCCTGTTCGTATAGTAACAGCACGATCGCCTAACGCAACAAGGAAGAGAATACCATTATCGTATTTTTTGTTTCCGATTCCCCATTGTTTTGCGAGTCGATCTCCATAGTCTGCAATATCGTAGTCTCCCGTCGATTTCATGACGACAACAGCAACCTGTATGGATGTGGAATCTTCAAAGGCTAGAAGCTTTTGCTCTAAATCTGTCTGTTGCGCTGAGCTTAGGGTATTTGTATAGTCCGTCACTAATCGATTTGGAACCGCAGGAAAATCCTGCGCCATTGCGACAACTGACAATAGTAAACTCAAGAAAAAAGTAAATACTAGTTTTGATGAGCTCTTATAGCTCTGCATTTTCTCGAACATATTCTTATTGTTTACCAAAATAAATATCGTTAGGAAGTTCATTCACATCATCAGACCGTCTTGGGAAGAAGGTTGCTAATTGCGTTCCCGCTTCGTGAATCCCCTCAATTAATCCATTCGTATAATCTCCCTGTCGGAAGAAAGAAACCATTTTCTCTTTTGTACTCTGCCAAAAATCATCCCCTACTTTGGCATGGATACCGGCATCACCAATAATGGCAAACTGATGATCCTCGGTCGCTAGATATATTAATACACCGTTGCGTAAATTCGTATGATGCATTTTTAGTTTTTCGAAGTAATGTCTAGCTTGATCATACGCTTCTAAACCGTGTAATTGACGTTCAACCACCAAACGAATCTCACCAGAGGTTTGATTCTCTGCCAAACTAATGGCTTGTACTATCTTTTCTTGCTCCTCTTGATTGAATATTTCCATTTTTATTCCAATAAAAAAGATGAATGCTTGGTAAAAAAGATTACCAACATTCATCTTCGTTTTATGATTTAATACCAATTAAAATCATTAAAATGATACTGTTGGTGCCTTGTCAGCCCCTTCAGCAGCTTTGAAAGTACCTTTAGATTTGAAACCAAAAATACCTGCCATAATATTGTTCGGGAAGCTACGTACTGTAGTGTTATACTCCTGAACAGCATCATTATAGGCGCGACGCTCTACCGAGATTCTATTTTCAGTACCTTCTAATTGCGCTTGTAGCTCTTGGAAGTTTGAATTCGCTTTCAAATCAGGATATGCCTCTACACTAACCAATAAACGACCGATAGATTGCGATAACGCATCTTGCGTTTGTTGGAAGTTAGCGATTGCTTCTTCACTTAAATTTGATGGATCCACTGTTACCGAAGTCGCCTTCGCGCGTGCTTCAACCACCGCTTCTAACGTTCCTTTTTCATGTTGCGCTGCACCTTTTACAGTACCTACAAGGTTTGGAATAAGATCGGCTCTGCGTTGATACGCATTTTCGACCTGCGCCCATTTCGCTTTTACATTCTCGTCTTGAGATACCATGGTATTGTATCCACAAGAGCTAAACGAAAGAGCAGTAAGTAGGCCAACAAATACGATTAATAATCTTTTCATGTGCAATTTTTTCTTAGTATACGTTTAAATTTAAGAAATTGTTTTTATAAACATGCAATATCAAAGCACATACCAAATGATGTCGTAACCGAAATTATTTGAGATTTAATATCTTTGCAAGACTTTTGGGATAAAACCCCAACACAAGCATATGCAGAAAGAAATTGAAATTGCCCTTAGCCCAGCGCATGTAAATGACGAGTCTTTAATCCTAAAAGAAGGTGTTAAAAAGCTAGGCATATCCGAAAAACGTATTCAAGGTTTTCATGTCCGCAAGCGCTCCATCGATGCTCGCGGGAAGCAAGTCCTTTTCCGATTGCGTGTTGTATATTTTGTCGACGAACCATTCGAACAGCCCCAGTTTTACACCAAACTTCAGCAAGTAAATAATGGGAAGCCTGTCATAATTATCGGTGCTGGCCCCGCAGGTCTATTTGCAGCATATCGATGCTTAGAGCGTGGTTTAAAGCCGATTATATTGGAACGCGGCAAACAAGTTCAGGATCGACGTCGCGACTTAGCGAAGATAAATAGGGAGGGAATTGTAAATCCAGAGTCGAATTATTGTTTCGGCGAAGGAGGTGCTGGAACCTATTCAGACGGGAAGCTTTATACTCGTTCAAACAAGCGTGGCGATGTACAGTTAGTGCTCTCCATTTTTGTAGAGCATGGCGCGCCGGAGGATATTATGGTCGACGCTCGTCCTCATATTGGAACGAATAAACTACCACATATTATCCAGAGTATGCGAGAGCGAATAATTGAATGTGGTGGCGAAGTACATTTTGATTGTAAGGTGGTTGATATCGTTGATCAATTTGGCAGTGTAAAAGGTGTCAAAACTGCAGATGGAAATTCGTTTGAAGCAGAACACGTTATTGTTGCGACAGGACACTCCGCTAGAGATATTTTTGAGCTCTTCCATAAAAAGGGTTGGTTATTAGAAGCAAAACCTTTC
Source organism: Sphingobacteruim zhuxiongii (assembly GCF_009557615.1). Lineage (NCBI taxonomy): Bacteria > Pseudomonadati > Bacteroidota > Sphingobacteriia > Sphingobacteriales > Sphingobacteriaceae > Sphingobacterium > Sphingobacterium zhuxiongii. The sequence goes on along the minus strand of NZ_CP045652.1, from coordinate 296,436 downwards.
GCATTGGGCGTTCGAATCGAACACCCGCAATCCATTATTGACCAAGCACAATATCATTGCTCTATCCGTCCGGAGAATCTTCCCCCAGCATATTATAGCTTGGTAGAACAGGTGAATAACCGTGGTGTATTCTCTTTCTGTATGTGCCCGGGTGGAATTATCGCTCCTTGCGCAACAGATTTAGACGAAATTGTAGTTAATGGTTGGTCGCCATCCAAACGCAATAATCCGCATGCAAACTCGGGAACAGTAATTCAAATAAACTTAGAGGACGTTGCAAAATCAACTGAAGATGCCTTTGCGATGCTTGATTTCCAACGTGCGATTGAGCAGAAGGCCTTTCAATTAGGAGGTGGGAACTTAGTAGCTCCTGCACAGCGTATGGTAGATTTCGTACAGAATAAGGTTTCAAATGATCTACCGAGCAATTCCTATAAACCAGGCACACGCTCTGTTGACCTTCGAGAAGTATTACCGGACTTCGTTCATCAATCTCTACAAGGGGCTCTTCCTATTTTCGGACAAAAAATGCGCGGTTACTATACGAATGAGGCAATTCTTGTCGGGGTTGAATCAAGAACTTCTTCTCCTATCCGCATCCCTCGCGACAAAGACAGCTTCCAACACCCACAAATTGCAGGGCTCTATCCTTGTGCCGAAGGTGCTGGATATGCCGGCGGAATTGTATCTGCAGCGATTGATGGTATAAATTGTGTGGATGCAATAAAACTTTAAAATCTTTGTTTATAGTCGATTCAACAATTATTTCATCTTCAATATTGACAAGAATGCGATATTATTGTATTTTTGTATCACAATAAGCGAAAGTAGCTCAGTTGGTAGAGCACAACCTTGCCAAGGTTGGGGTCGCGAGTTCGAATCTCGTCTTTCGCTCATCAAGCTTCCATATTCTGGGAGCTTTTTTTTTGCTCTAGACATAAAAACAAGAAAGCCTGCGATTTCCACAGGCTTTCTATTTTACAATTAAAAATTTATTTCTTTACATCCCACCAAATTCGCTTAGCTGTATAAGTAGCATCAGCAGCATCTGGATCAGCTTTAATCACTTGTTCATAATTATAGTTGATACTATAACTCGCAACTGTAAAGCGACGAGGCCACATATCTTCAGATGGCAATGCAATTGTAAATACTGCTCCTGGGCGTTTTAAGCCCTTGTAGATACCTACAGACTCATTGTATTTACCTGAAGCATCCGTACAGTATTCTAAACGGCGAACATCGTTGAATACCTCTGGTGAATACGACAAAGCGATGTATTTCTGAATCATAATTTGACTTAGGGTCAGCGCGCTAGCAGATTGCGCTACTGAAGTACTCGCTAAGTAACTCGTTATATTCGCCGCAGGAACACCAAGTATTTCCATGTGATCTTTTATTCCATCTTTATAAGCTTGCAAAGCACCCGCTTTATTATTCTGGTTGAATAATACTTCCGCTTTAATAAAATGCATTTCAGAGCTCGTTAAAAGGAGACCTTTTGCGCCAGGTGCAACATATGCAGAACCGGTTGACACCGATGCTGTAGGTCTTAATGCAGCGTAAGTTGTTATCGAAGAAGCGAAACCTGCTTCAGGAATTTGACTCATATCAACTCCTGGTGTACGCAGCCCCGAAGCAACGAAGCGAGGAATTAACAGATCTGCTCTAGGATCTTCCATATTGTTTGCTCCTGTCGGTGCACCAGTATAGTTTCCTAACACATAATCAATATACAATTTGGTTAAGCGGTTCGAAGAGTTGTTCTGAAATTGCAATGATTCCGTTTCTGGTCTTGTTGAGACTATACGATCTTGATATTGATACAACGCACTTTCTGATGCTGTTTTTGGCGCTTTCTCTAATAACGCTAAAACATCAGCGGCTTTGAACTTGTCGGTCTTCGATAAGTGGTTTAGCATACGTGCTTTGATACCATTTGCCAAAGCGATCCATTTTTTTGTATCTCCTTGGAAAAGATAGTCACCTACGGATAACGCAGGTGCAGCAGCATCTTGCCCCATCTGCAAATAGCTTATCGCCTCGTCTAGTTCAGCTAAACATTTATCATAGATCAAATCGCCTTGATCATATTTCGGGGTCATTAGACCTCCTTGAAATGCTTCCTCGTAAGGCAACATACCATACATGTCAGAAAACGCTGCAAAACCCCATGCCCAAATAACTTTACCGGCACCGATATAGTGGTTTGCTCCTGTCGCCTCTCCCTTTTCAATTAAATCAGGAATATTATTCGCTGTATAGATGTACCAAGGTTGATAAGGCCAGTTCACAGCAGCGGTGGAAATATTCCAACGTGATAGCGCCCAGTTATTCACCGTAGTACCAGCTAACTGTTGCGAGATTATCGCTGCACGTGTTCCTCCACTTTCATAAGCCTCAGCAAACCTAGCAATGATTGAAGGTAAGCGTAAGTCCACCGTTGGAACCTTTGTATTTGGTATATTAGGATTGTCATTTACATCGAGCCACTTATCGCAAGATGTCATCATCAAAGCTCCTGCAACCGCCATTATAGAAAATATCTTTTTCATGTCTGTCTTAGAATTTTAAGTTAACACCAAATGTTACTCCTTTAGTGTTTGGAACACCAGCGTAATCAATGCCCACAGATCCAGAACCAATAACACCTGCACCAGCTGCACTTACTTCCGGATCCATACCTGAGTAATTCGTAAATAATAATAGGTTGGTCGCATTCAAGTTAAATGAAGCTCCCTTAATAAAGCCAGATTTTACTAACAAACTTTGTGGCAAATCGTAAGATAGATTTACAGATCTTAAACGCAACCAATTGACTTCTTCAATAAAGTTACTTGTCTGATTGATATAAAAATTCGAATAATATTTTTGATCCGCAACAATTTCACGAGTGACATCTTCATAGTTTCCAGTCGCCGGATTCAAAGCAACACCTGTCAATACTACTTTCTCGCCTCTATTCTCTGTTCGTTTGCTTAAACCATATTGCGTTAATAACACCTCCGTTCCATTGAAGATATCTCCACCTCTACGGAAATCAATTAGAAAGGATAAACCCCAGTCTTTATATCTGAAATTATTTGTTAAACCGCCGATAAACTTGGGCTCTCTATTCCCCAAATGAAGCGTAGCATTTGTATTAGCAGCTGGTTCTCCAGTATTCCAATTTAGAATATACTTTCCTTCTTCATTTTTTGTCCAGTCTTTACCCGAGATCCCCATAAAGTCACCATCATTAAATGAAGCGGCTTTACCATCAGCAACTTGAACATCCGTCACATAAAGTATCGCCAATCCACCTGGTAAAGCGTTTACTTTTCCTTTATTATGAGATGCATTTAACATGACATCCCAAGAAAAGTGGTCTTTTTTCACTAACTCTCCCGAAAGCGTTAATTCAAAACCTTTGTTCTGTAGAATACCCGAATTCACGTATTGAAATATACCTCCTGTCGCATTATCTACACGAGGAGAAAGAATTTGATCTACTGATTTATTGTTATAATATGTAAACTCTAAACCAAATCTATTCTTCATAAACTTTAAGTCCGCTCCAACTTCAAAAGACTGTGTCTTCTCTGGAATCAAATTTGGATTCCCAAGAGTCCATGAGTTCTTAAAGCCTCCTCCAACCGTTAATTCGTATGGATCCAAATAAGAGTTGGTCTGGTATGCTGGTGCATCTTTACCTACTTCCGCCCAAGAGCTTCTAATTTTACCATAACTTAAGATGTCATTCTTGTCGAATAGTTCCGTAAACACAAGACTGGCACTATAGGAAGGATACATAAAAGATTGGTTTTTCTTAGGAAGCGTCGAAGACCAGTCATTTCTAAGCGTCATACCGACGTAAGCCATCCCCTTATAACCAAGTTTTACATCTCCGAATACACCCACTCTTCTAATCTCAGTTAAATTATCTAAAACAAAGCGATCTGCGTCTGGAGCATTACTAAAAGAATAAAAATCTGGAACTTTAAAATTACGAGCCTTATTTGCAGTTGATTTAGAATTGATATCTTCAGTTGATGCACCTAACAATACGCTTAAATCCCAAACTTCCGCAAAGGTCTTATTTGCACTTAACAAAAAGTTGTTTGTTATAAAATTATATTGCCTTACATTCTGAGACAACATACCTTTTTGATTTTCTTTAATTACTGCAGATCCAGCAGATACCAATGAACGATAGGTTGACGTATAGTTATCTACACCCAAACGATATGTAAAATTCAACCAATCAGTCAACTGAGCATTAGTGTAAAATGTCCCCAAGAAACGGTTTGTCTTATCTGTTTGTGGATTCTTGTATATCGTCCAATAGGGATTGTCCATTCCGTTCTCAAGAATCGCCTCTGGCGTATCTCCGCGGCTGTATAAGAATTTTTGCGATCCGTCGACATTTAAATAGTCACGCATATCTACACTTTGAGGAAACCCTATGATTGACTCCATATAACCATTTCCTCCCGTCCCCCAAAGGCCCGTACCTGTCAAGGTTTTTCGAGTCTGACTTTGTGAATATGCTGCATTCGCACCGAAAGTAAACACACCGACTTTTTGCTCACCATTAAAGCGGAAGTTATAACGTCCGTAATCAGTGGTTGGAACAATTCCGGTTTGTTTCAAGTGAGCTCCCGATAAGTAATAGCTGTTTTTCGCTGAGGCACCACTTACATTGAAGTTGTTATCGTAGGTGTAACCTGTTTCATAAAAATCCTCTAGATTGTCGTAAACTGTCTCTCCCGACGCAAAAGGATCTCCCCAGGACAAATTTGTATTTAAATCCAATAGTTTGCCATCAGGATTTGTCCCTAACTTATATTTCTTTTGTAATTCAGGAAGCTTATTCACCCAATTTGCTCCTACACGAGAATTTACACCTACAGAAGCGCTTCCCTCTTTACCTTTTTTAGTTGTAATTACAATTGCACCTGCTGCCGCACGAATACCATAAAGCGCGGCTGCTGTAGGCCCCTTTAATACAGAAATAGACTCAATATCTTCCGGATTAATATCCATCGCGCGGTTACCATTGGTTGTAGCAATATTGGTATTACCGTCGAATGCAGACATATCACCCATACCTGTGGAGTTATCCATAGGCATCCCATCAATTACAAATAATGGCTGATTATCACGCTCTAAGGAAGTTCCGCCACGTATAACGATGGATGCCGACGCGCCTGGCGAGCCGCCAGAATTCGTAATATTTAAACCTGCGATTTTACCATTTAAGGAGTTGATCATATTAGGATTTTTGTTCTTCATCAACTCATCTGCTTTGATGTCTTGAACAGCATAACCTAATGCTTTCTTCTCCTTTTTGATACCTAGCGCTGTTACCACTACCTCATCAATGGACTCCTCAGAATTCGTTAATTCGATGTTGTAGATACTTCCGGAGCCAACGATCTGCTGTGCTCCATTCGAGCCAATTGCTCTAAAAATCAATGTTTCTCCTGGCGCCGCTTGAATAGAGAACGATCCGTCTGCATTTGTCTGAACAGAACGAGTTGAACCTTTCACAATAACAGTAACATTGCTCATTGCTTCCCCAGAAACAGATGTTACTTTCCCTGTAATTGCTTTTTGCTGTGCCATCAAACAAGTTGCATAGAGGCAAACCCCGAAAAAAGTAAGTAAAAATCTTCTTTTCATGTTTGATTATGTTTAAAAAATGGTTTCGATTAAAACGGATATGGATATCAGTAATTTAGTCGAAACAATTCTACGAAAAAAAAACAATACTTTGCGTTTTTATGCGCCATTATTTACAAACACGCGAAAATTTAACGATAACAACGCGATTTTTATCGAAAATAGTTAAATTAACAGCAAAAAATTGAAGGCTTATTCTTTATTATGCGTTTTATTTCGACCTATATTCATGAGCGAAGGAGTAAAAAATGAAGCTATACCGATTAGAAAGCATAGAATTCCAGCAATAACAAACGCATTCGCAACGCCAATCTTGTCAGCTATATTTCCAGCGAATACAAGTCCAATCAGACTAGGCAATATTGCAAAACTGAAATACAGAGAAAACACACGACCTAGCATCTCTGGCGCAACTTCCTCTTGAATAATCGTCATAAAAGCTGCAGAAAAAATTGACATAGCCACCCCTCCCAAGCAGGTAAGAACAGCAAACACGGTGAATAGATCAGGGTTAAGGATTCCTGAGAGGACAAAAGTAAAACCCAACAGCATATGCATACTATTTACCATAATGACTTTCCGGATGTTTACTTTAAATATTGACAAAAGTGATCCGCCAATTAACATCCCAATTCCCCATACAATTTCTACAACACTCATTTCAAACTCTGCCCCTTTAAAATGATCTATCGTCAATAATGGAAACATAATAGCAACCGGCATAATACCCACTGTTGCGAGCATTGAGTATATAAACATGCGGCTCAATCCTCGATTACCATATATCGCGGACAAACCGAGCTTTAAGTCATTCCATACTTGCTTAATAGAACCGGAAACACCACTCTTAACATGAGGTATCTGAACAAAGAGCAGGCTAGTAATTGCCACCAACGCACCGATAATATCTAGATATAAGACTTTATTGATTGGAAATGCTGCAATTGCCAGGGCTCCTAATGCTGGCCCTGCAATACTACTTATCGATTGCAACATCTGGTTTACGCCAGAGACACGTAATAGTTGGTCCTCTGGTACTAAGAGCGGAGCAATTGCTTGCATGGCGGGAGAATGAAATGCAGAACCTACAGATCGAAGCGCCATTATCAAGTATACAAGCTCCAAATGTATCGCCCCATCACGCAATACAAAAGTCATCAAGAAAGTACAAAAAGCGATGAATGCATCAGCAAATATCATCACATATTTTCTGTTCCATCGGTCAATATATACACCGGCAAATGGACCAATGATTGCCTGAGGCAACAATCCAGCTATAGCCGACAAGGCTAGAATTTCTGCCGATTTAAACTCAATACTCAGCCAAATAATAACAGCAAAGTTTACTGCAGAACTCGTTAGCAACGAAACAAACTGCCCTGCCCATATAAATAGATAGGTTTTAACCCAATTTCTCTTTTCCATAAAAAACAAATGAAATGATTATACAACTCCAGTCGCGGAGTACAACTAATTAATAAATAAACTGTTCAGACCAATTATTTAGTCCAAGGTCTATAAGCAGATGTTGTATAATGAATTACTAGCATGACACAAAATTAAGACAATACATCAAATTTGCAAGCGACATTAAGTCACCCCCTACCACGACGCGATTCTATAAAACAAAAAAGCGTCTAAGATTTCTCCTAAACGCTCTCTATACTAAAACTACACTACTATTAGCTTTCTAAACCTCGAGCTACTAACTCTTCAACATAATGCTTAACAATTTCATTCGAGAACTTTGATGTAACATCGAATGCAAAAGCATGTACCAAAAGAATACGAGCTGAGTCTTCCCCAATACCGCGAGCACGCAAATAGAATAAAGCTTCATCATCAAACTGTCCCATAGTACAACCATGCGAACATTTTACATCATCAGCAAAAATTTCTAATTGTGGTTTAGTAAATACGGTCGATTTCTCACCGATCAACATATTGTTGTTTTGTTGAAAGGCATTTGTTTTTTGGGCATCTTCACGCACAAAAATCTTTCCGTTAAATACTGCTGTCGCCTCTTCTTGAGGAATATTTTTATACCATTCGTATGATTCACAGTGTGGTTTCATGTGATCCACAACAGTGTGATTATCTACAAATTGCTTTTTGTTTAATAAGTTGATCCCGTATAAATGCGATTCTACTTGCTCGGCATCTAAACGTACGTTAATATCATTTCTAACAAATGAAGGACCAGGGAAATTACAGTTGTAATTGTTATACAGACTGTGCTTCTCTTGATAAACCTCCGTATGATTGATATAATGTCCAGACTCTGCTGCTAATTGCAAGTAATAATGTTGAATCTTTGCATTCTCTTGCGCAACTATTTCTGTAACCTTATTATTTAAGTTGTTGGCTGTATTTTCAGATGTGATGAAACTCTCAACAATCTCCAACTCAGCATTTGGTTCAACAACAATTAAATTTCTTGTTTGTGCAAAGAATTCTTGACCACCTGTTGCAACGTGAACAATGTGTAAAGGTTTTGAAACAACTTTATTCTTTGCAACGCCAATATAAACACCTGAAGTATGTAGCGCTGTATTCAAAGCAACCATCGCACTACCCGTTTTATCAGCGTGCTGTGCAAAATGCTTTTGAAAGTTTGCCTCATCTTGGGCGTCTTCAATCGATTTCACAGTTAAACCGATCTCATCTTCCAATGAAGAGAAAGCAAGAACATATTGTCCATTTACTAAGACAATACGATGTGCATCTAATCCTGGAATATCGGCAGCATCGAAATCTAAATTCGCAACATCCACATCCTCATTCAACAAATAAGTCTTGTTTACCAAATTATGGATGTTCGTATATTTCCAATCCTCGTTCTTTACAGTTGGAAAACCCAATTCTTGAAAGCGTGCAAAAGCTTCTTGTCTAATCGACTTTACAGCCGTTGACTCGTTGCTCGCTTCCAATTCCTGAAATGTTGCAGTCAACTGTTGGAATAAGGAGTTTGCTACTAGTGTGCTCATGTTATTTGTTATCAATCCGCTCATTACCTCTTTAATTAATCCTTCCGGTTAGGCGTTTTGCGTATCTATTTCTTTTAACCAGTCGTAACCTTTTTCTTCTAATTCTAAAGCTAATTCTTTAGGGCCAGATTTTACGATACGTCCATCATATAATACGTGTACGAAATCTGGAACAATATAATCCAACAAACGCTGATAGTGTGTAATGACTACGAAAGCATTGTTTTCAGAACGCAATTGATTTACACCATTTGACACAATACGCAAAGCGTCAATATCCAAACCTGAATCGGTTTCATCTAAGATTGCCAATTTAGGATTTAGCATCGCTAATTGAAAAATCTCGTTACGCTTCTTCTCACCACCTGAAAAACCTTCGTTCAATGAACGATTCGCTAGGTTTGCTGAAAATTCGACTAATTTTTGTTTGTCTTTAACTGTCTGTAAGAATTCCTTCGCCTCCATAGGTGGGAGACCTTTGTATTCACGGATATCGTTTACTGCAGTTTTTAGAAAGTTGATATTCGAAACACCGGGAATTTCTACTGGATATTGAAAAGCTAAGAACAATCCCTCACGTGCGCGGTCTTCTGGTGATAGATCTAATAAATCTACTCCATCTAAAAGCACCTGACCGTCTGTTACCTCATAGGTATCACGTCCTGCAAGAACATTTCCTAATGTACTCTTTCCAGCACCGTTAGGACCCATAATCGCATGAACTTCTCCAGCTTTAATCTCTAAGTTTAATCCCTTTAATATTTGTTTGTCTTCGACAGACGCATGCAAATTTTTAATGCTTAACATATTCTTTCTATTGCGTATTTTGAATGGGATATCACATCCCAAGCACGTACTTCTTAAATTATTATCCTACAGAACCCTCTAGCGAAATCGCTAGTAACTTCTGTGCTTCAACAGCAAACTCCATCGGTAATTGATTTAACACCTCTTTGGCGTATCCATTCACAATTAAACCAACCGCTTTCTCCGAATCAATCCCTCTTTGGTTCAAGTAGAATACTTGATCTTCACCGATTTTAGAGGTTGTAGCTTCGTGCTCCAACGTTGCTGTTCTATTTTTATTTTCAATATAAGGGAATGTGTGAGCTCCACAACGATCGCCAATCAACAAACTATCACACTGAGTGAAATTTCTTGAATTATCGGCATTAGGCCCAATTTTCACTAATCCTCTATAACTATTATGGCTTTTCCCTGCAGAAATACCTTTCGAAATTATCTTCGAACGCGTATTCTTGCCTAAATGAATCATTTTCGTTCCAGTATCTGCAACCTGCATATTACGAGTCATAGCCACGGAGTAGAACTCCCCAACAGAATGATCCCCTTTTAAGATTACACCAGGATACTTCCAAGTGATTGCAGACCCCGTTTCAACTTGCGTCCATGAAATTTTAGAATGATCACCCTTGCAAATACCACGCTTAGTTACGAAGTTATAAATCCCTCCTTTACCGTCTTTATCTCCAGGATACCAGTTTTGAACAGTAGAGTATTTAATTTCCGCATTTCGAAGAGCAATAAGCTCTACTACTGCAGCATGTAATTGATTCTCGTCACGCATTGGTGCTGTACACCCTTCTAAGTATGAAACATACGAGTCTTCGTCCGCGATAATCAAGGTGCGTTCGAACTGACCGGTATTTTGTGCGTTAATACGGAAGTATGTCGACAGCTCCATTGGGCAATGTACACCTTTTGGAATGTAAACAAACGATCCATCAGAAAACACAGCAGAGTTTAAAGCTGCATAAATATTATCCGTCTGAGGAACGACAGTACCTAGATATTCTTTAACAAGTTCTGGATGTTCTTGAACAGCTTCTCCAAATGAACAGAAAATAACACCTTTCTCCTTTAGCTTCTCGCGGAAAGTAGTCTTAACAGAAACAGAATCAAACACTGCATCGACGGCAACAACACCTGCTAAAATCTTTTGTTCATCCAATGGAATCCCCAATTTTTCAAATGTTGCTATTAGCTCAGGATCCACTTCATCCATACTCTCCAATTGCTTTTTCGCTTTTGGTGCAGCATAGTAAGAAAGATCTTGAAAATCTACCTCAGGGTTATCAAAATTCTGCCAAGTTGGCATCTTCATAGTTAAAAAATGACGAAACGCTTTTAGTCGCCATTCCAACAACCATTCCGGTTCATTTTTCTTCGCCGAAATTAAACGCACGGTATCTTCATTGAGCCCTTTTGGCGCAATATCCATTTCGATATCCGTCGTAAATCCGTATTTATATTCTTCGAGCTCTAACTCTTTTAATAAATCGTCGTCTTTGGTGCTCATATCGCTTTCACTTAATTACCGAGGCAGTTAGCCCCATGTTTTGAATGGCAAAGTTACGACTAAAAAAGCATAAAACAGTACACTTCGTACGCTTAGAACGCAGTTTCGTATAAAAAAAAATGACAAATATCATTTATTTTGCCCCTAGAGCATTTTTATCAAAAATATTATGACAATGGCGTGATTAATATAGTTTGCGTCGATAATGTGTTCGCTAAATAATAAATTTACTCTATGTGATATTTACCTCTAATCGTTAAAAAAACAATTTGCCAAATAAACCAAATATAATTTTGTATATTTATCTTTCTAATACAAATTTGAAATGCCCATGTCGTACCAACCAGACAAGACGGATCTAAAAATTCTCAAGCTATTACAAGAAAATGGCAGAATTACCAATTTGCAATTAGCAACTAATATCGGGCTTTCACCCGCTCCTACACTTGAGCGCGTCCGCAAGCTGGAAAACTCTGGATTTATTAAGAGCTACCATGCATTTGTAGACGAAGAAAAGCTAGGACTGGGGATCAAATCATTTATTCAGATATCCTTAGACTTTCACACGCATAATGCCATCCCTGAGTTCGTAGAGGCTGTTCGTGCAATCCCTGAAGTCACAGAATGCCACCATGTAACAGGAAATTGCGACTTTATGCTAAAAGTATATGTGAAAGACATTAAGGCCTACGAAGCTGTCATCATGGAGAAGATTTCGAAAATACCGTTCGTAAAAACCTTTCAAACGATGATGATCATGTCTACGAGTAAAAAGGAACCCATAGTGCCTTTGGAATATTAATCAAAGAATGAGTAAAAAAGATTTTGCTATCATATTAACATGGCCGGATGCGACTATTCGAGGAGATGAAAAATGGATGATGTTTTTCAAAAAAATCGGATTAGTCAAAAATCTAAATTTTAAGGTTGGACATACCGGTGTCGTGATTGTCGACCATCATTCGGGTGAAATGTTATTCTACGACTTTGGACGCTACATTACTCCACGAGGATATGGACGAGCAAGATCTAAAGACTCAGACCCCAAATTGAACATTCCACTCAGAGCAAAATTTGAGAACAAGAGAATTAGCAATATCGAGCAAATCATCGAATATTTCGAAGATATGAAATCCTCGATGTATGGTGAGGGGCGCGTATTTTACAATATCGTTAACGAAATCGATTATCGTCATGCAAAGGCTTATGGAGATTATTGTGTCGAACAAGGCACCTATCCATATGGCGCAGTAGCAAAAAACAACAATAACTGTTCGCGATTCATTACCCGAATGCTAATGAAAGCATCCGACAAATACAGTTATTGGCATGGTATCAACTTGCCGGAAACAATCAAGGCAAGCCCTATCAGTAACATAGTAAATGCGAACAAAGACCGAATCATCTATAGCTATTCACCTGAGGAAGGCTTTAAAAGCTTTCGGATGAGTCGATGGCAGTCATTTGGGTTTTTATTGAAACAACTGGGTGACAATGTATTTAAAAACAGAGCTAAAAAGCTTCCGACCGACTTAATTATCGGTGCGATGGCATTCGGTTCAAAACCGATATCAGTTCCAAAACATGCACGATATCTAGGTGGCGTTGGGGATGGTGCTTGGTATTATTTAAATCAAAGAAACGACAGCTATGTAGAAATAAGTCGTTACACAAGCCATGGTGAAATAGAATATGTAATTTTAGGCGAATCGACAGAACCAATCCGTCTAGAAGAGGATTGGGATATTGCATACGATAGTCATCTTTTGTTTACGCATGTAGTTCAACATGGTCGCAGAATTCGCATAAAACACCTAGAATCACTTCCAATAGAAGAATTCAAATACAAAAACCTTCAAGAACGTTACGCTTAGACTTGCCAGTCAATTTGCTCCAATTGGTGTTGCTTTAAAAATTCATTTGCTTGTGAGAAGTGAGCACACCCGAAAAAGCCTCGATAGACAGACAAAGGTGAAGGATGCACAGCTGTAAGAATTAGATGTTTCTTTGAATCAATCAATCCAGATTTTTTGATAGCGTAACTTCCCCACAAAATAAAAACAACGTGATCCTTGTTTTCAGATATCTCTTGAATGATTGTATCTGTAAACTGTTCCCATCCATGCTTTTGGTGCGAAGCAGCTTCATGCGCACGTACAGTCAAGGTTGCATTCAATAATAATACTCCTTGCTTTGCCCAGGCCGTTAAATCGCCGTGATTTGGATAGGTAAAACCAGGTATATCAGACACCAATTCGGTATAAATATTCTTTAATGAAGGCGGGATCGCAATGCCTTTTGGTACAGAAAAGGATAACCCATGCGCTTGTCCATCGTTATGATAAGGATCCTGACCTAAGATAACCACCTTAACATTCGAAAGCGGCGTCAAATGAAAAGCATTAAATACTAAGTCTTTTGGAGGAAACACCTGATGAATTGCTCTTTCGTTCTGCACAAATGTAGACAAGCCTTTCATTTTCTCTGTTGCAAACAATGGCTTTATGATAGCATCCCATGAGGAATCGAAACGATCTGACATCTTTTAACGTTATTATTTTGAATTTTTACCGTCCATATTTGTAAGAGACAGCAAATTAACGGATATTTGCAAACTTACAGTATAATGTATAATTATGTCAAATATTGTTCGAATTATAATTTGTAGTTTATTGGTAGTCGGCACAGTCGCATTGTTTTGGATTGGCCAATGGGGTTGGGGAATTCTAGCCATTTTGATAACTATTCTAGCTTGGGTTACCGTATTTTTCAATGAAAAAATGCTCTTAGCACAATGGTTCTTACGGAAAGAACGTATGGATAAAGCAGAAATATGGTTGAAAAAGATTAACAACTATGAGAAAGAGCTAATTTCTGCTCAACACGGTTACTACCACATGCTTTTAGGATTAATTGAATCGCAACGTGCACCATTGCAATCGGAGAAATACTTCAAAAAAGCACTTTCCATGGGATTACATATGGACCATAACGTTGCTTTAGCAAAACTAAGCCTAGCGGGCATCGCAATGGCAAAACGTAATAAACGCGAGGCGGAGAAATTACTTGCTGAAGCGAAAAAGGCCGATAAAAACAAACTTCTCGAAGAACAAATCAAGATGATGAAATCGCAAATGGGAATGATGGATAAACAACAATTCCGCTATTCCAGATAGATTTTCCACGTTAGATATTAGATAAAAGACGCCCATTCGGCGTCTTTTTTTGTTATTGGCTCTTATCCGAAAGGACATCAGATATCTGATGTTGCGAAGCTAGTTTTATGAAAGCTCAAGTCCTTAAAGATTTTCTTCATAAATGCAGTTTGCTCCAATAAAAAAGACGCCAATGGGCGTCCAAAAAAAAAATATTTTTAAAACTATTTTCCGAGATTCAATCTTGCCTCCACAAACTTCCCTTCCTCTTCAAAGGCGGCGAAGACAAGCTTAACTTGTTTTGCTTTCTTGATCGCATCCGTTGTAGGAGTGAGTTTTAGTTGAATTGCAACCGGAACATCTTGATTAAGTAGATAATTTAAATAATTCTGTCTCTCCGAAATATTTACGATTACACGCCCAACTTGAACAGATGTAAACAAATGCTCAACGCCATCAGAATCTGTTAGATTCGTCCCAAACACATTAAGCCTAAACTCACGAGGATCTTTTTCATAAGAAATTGCAAAAAGATCAACGACTAACGTATCACCTCCAGTCTTAATGGATTTCAAATCAAACTGTACCTCATTTACAACATGAACACTTGGATCTTCAGCCTCCTGTGCAAAAACGAATTGAGGCGTATTGAAAAGGACAATAAAAAGTAAACTGTAAAAAAAACACTTCATGATAAAAAAGGTATTAACGTAATCTGTCGGCAGATTTAATCAATTTATTATCGTTGCGAATACCGCGAACAGCTAAACCTAGAAATACAATAGACACCGGCAATAAGAAGAATCCAATACCGATATTGCTCGCACCAATACTTTGATTTATCAAATTTAAAATACTATTCGCAGCGATAAACATCCATATCGCAAAAAGACAAATCAAAATAACCTGTATTAGAATCAGTGTTAATTGTACTTTACGATTCCTAAATTTAAAAATGATAAATAGAGGTACTAGTGCCAAAACAACTGTTGCAATTGTCATCATCAAAAATGTAGACTCTTTTGTTGCGACATTATTGACCGATGAATATACACCAGAAACGTAAATATTCTTCCCTAAGCCTACAAGATCGATGTAGCTAACGTACGGAAAAAGAAATAAGGCAAATAGAATTAGGCTAGATAATAACAACCATACGGTCTGAATACGCTGTATCATAGTTTAATTTTAATATATCTACAAATATAGTATAAACAAGTTAAATTGGGTTTAGTTTCCAGTTCCTTTTGGTTTCTGTGAAGCGCAGATTTGCGTACCTTTGCATAGTGGAAGGAACATCAACACGATATTTTTTAGAAATTGCCTATAATGGAACCGCATATCACGGTTGGCAAGTGCAAGACAATGCAGTGAGTGTCCAACAAAAGCTCAACGAAGCTTTGGCAATCCTACTTCGAGCGCCTATTGAAACGATTGGAGCAGGTCGAACCGATACAGGAGTACATGCAAAACAACTTTATGTGCACTTTGATCATGAAGCCCCAATTTTAAATAATCCGGAGCGCTTTGTTCATTCATTAAATGCCCTGCTACCCTTTGATATTGTGGTTTATCGATTAATCCACGTGAAACCCGATGCTCACGCACGTTTTGATGCCACATCGCGAAGCTATGAATATCATGTTCACTTCATCAAAGATCCCTTCTTACATCAACAGTCTTGGTTGTTGCGGGACTTCCCAAACATCGACAAGATGAATATGGCGGCGAAAGACTTATTAGGGAAACAGGACTTTAGCTGTTTCAGCAAATCGAACACTCAGGTATTTACTAATATCTGTAATATTACACATGCTGAGTGGCAAACCGCGAATGATCATATTGTATTTCATATTACTGCAGATCGTTTTCTCCGAAACATGGTTCGAGCAATCGTTGGCACCCTTATGGAAGTCGGGATGGGCAAAAAGCCGGTGGACCACGTAAAATCGGTCATTGCAAGTCAAAACAGATCCATGGCAGGCACCTCAGTTCCGGCCTGCGGCTTATATTTAACAAAAGTTTTGTATCCTTATATAGATTAATCGCATCAACTTGGAAAAAGAATCAATCTCCGGAAAAGCATACGACAGTAAGCTACTTGGACGTTTAGCAAAATATATCCGCCCATACCGCACTATTTTCTGGGTTTCAGTCGTACTGACGATTTTACTGGCCGCTGTAGCACCAGCGTTGCCACTATTGATTGAATATACTTTAGACCATTATATCTTATCAGGATCTGGCAAAGGACTTACGCAAATGTTGTTACTTATGTTGGCATTATTGGTTGCCCAGACGGTCATCCGATATTTTCACACATTAATGACAAACAGCCTGGGGCAGTCCGTAATCCGAGATATAAGGATCCAAGTTTTTAATCATATTACCAACCTACGCCTTAAGTATTTTGACAACACGCCCATTGGGCGGTTAATAACACGTACAATTTCTGACTTAGAAACTATAGCAAATATCTTTTCCGAAGGACTTATACAGATTATTGGTGATCTTTTACAATTAGTCGTCATCCTCGGTGTCATGTTCTATACTGACTGGAAATTGACGCTCGTTATCTTGGTACCAATGCCTTTGATGATTGCTGCGACCTATATTTTTAAGGAAGCAATGAAGTCTGCTTTCCAAAGCGTCCGAATATGGGTTTCTAACCTAAACACCTTTCTTCAAGAGCATATTACTGGAATGGCAGTCATTCAATATTTTGCGCGGGAAGAGCAGGAAATGCGGAAATTTAAAGAAATTAATAAGGAACACCGAAATGCTCATATTCGTGCAAACTGGTATTTCTCTATATTTTTCCCTGTATTAGAGATTATTATCGCAGTTGCTACCGGTTTACTCGTATGGTACGGATCAAAACAAATCTTAGCAGATGTTATCTCTCCAGGTGTTGTCGTCGCGTTTATTATGTATATCAACATGATTTTCCGCCCTATACGAGAACTAATTGATAAATTCAACACCCTACAAATGGGAATGGTTTCTGCGGAGCGCATTTTTGATGTCCTAGACACAGAAGAGTTTACACCAAACCATGGCGATTATAAACCAGAACATGTTGCTGGTGCAATCGAATTTAAAAACGTTTGGTTTGCCTACAACGATGAAAAATGGGTATTAAGGGATGTAAGTTTTTCGGTCAAACCAGGAGAAACGCTCGCTCTTGTAGGAGCAACAGGCGCTGGTAAATCATCGGTGATCAATATACTGAGTCGATTTTATGAAATTCAAAAAGGCGAAATATTATTGGATGGGGTTGATATTCGCACATACGACTTAACGTACTTGCGGCAAACCATAGCGACGGTACTTCAAGATGTCTTCCTTTTCTCAGACACGGTATCGAATAATATTCGTTTAAACAATCCCAATATTTCGATGGATAGCATCATCGATGCGTCCAAAAAAGTTGGAGCATACGACTTTATTATGCGCCTTCCGGGCAATTTTGAATATCAAGTACAGGAACGTGGTTCTACCCTCTCCGCAGGACAAGCGCAACTAATATCTTTTATTCGTGCATTAGTACACGACCCTAAAATTCTAATCCTCGATGAAGCAACATCTTCAATCGATACAGAAACGGAAATGATGATTCAACATGCAATCGATACAATGATGGATGGAAGAACTTCCATTGTTATCGCGCACCGTTTGTCCACCATTCAAAAAGCTGATAAAATTATTGTGCTTGATAAAGGCGAAATCATGGAAATGGGAAGCCATCATGAGCTACTTGAGTTCGACGGTCACTATAGAAAACTATACGAATTACAGTTTAACTCGGCGGGAATTTAATCCGAAACCTATCGATTGAAAATAGGATCTAAGACCGTGCTCACATTTATCACCTACAAAAACGAAGCTCGGTGAAATTAAAGTCTACTAACGAACCTAGATAATTGTTCTTCGCTTTATTCTAGCGTATCGACGATAAAATAATCAAAGAAAAAGGGGCTGTCTAAAAAGGTCTCTTAAAGAAAGAACCCCGTCATTAAAAAATGGCGGGGTTTTTCTGTTTTTTTGTCCTTAAGATTTTGTATCTTAAGGTGCACCCAAAAAAACAATATGGCAAACATACAATTCAAAGCGCTTCCATCCAATAGTCCGAGTCTATTTCCTGAGAATATTTTAGATCGTATTCCAATGAACCATCCGGTTCGGTTGGTGAGTCAGGTTGTTGATCAGTTGGATCTAGATCATATTATCCGTCAGTATAAAGGCGGAGGCACCACTAGTTTTCACCCTAGAATGCTCATTAAGGTGCTGTTCTACGCCTATTTAAGCAATATCTATTCTTGCCGAAAAATTGAGCGCGCCTTACAAGAGAATATCCATTTCATGTGGCTTTCGGGCAATAGCACACCTGATTATCGTACGATCAATTATTTCAGAGGAAAGCGTCTTAAAGGACAGATACAAGAGCTGTTTGCAAGTATCGTTCGTATGCTGCATGATATGGAGTATGTTAGCCTGAAAGTTCAATATGTTGATGGCACCAAGATCGAGTCGGTCGCTGGTCGTTATACGTTCGTTTGGAAGAAATCGGTCGAGAAGAATAAGGTAAAGCTAGAAGCAAACATTGCTTCGGTTCTTTCGGAAATCGAGGCTCAGATCGCCCAAGACCAATCTTCATTAGGGCATCAAGAAGTTAGCAAGGCCATTGATAGCAGTCGGTTGAAGGAAAAGATCGAAGCGATCAATGCCAAGTTCAAAGGAGCCAATAAATCTACTGATAAGCAGCTTAAGAAACTTGAAGAGGACTATTTGCCTCGACTAGAGAAATATGAAGAGCAACTGGAAGTACTGGGAGATCGCAATAGTTATAGCAAGACCGATACCGATGCTGTGTTTATGCGGATGAAAGAGGACCACATGAAGAATGGCCAGCTTAAGCCAGCCTATAATACCCAAATCAGCACCGAAGATCAGTTCATCACCCATTACAGCATCCATCAAACAACTGCCGACACCACAACCCTGCCGGAACATTTGGAAGGCTTTGAGTCCCATTACGGAAAACAAAGCGAACAGCTTGTAGCAGACGCCGGTTATGGTAGTGAACAGAACTATGAATTGATGGAAAAACAGGGCATAACTGCCTTTGTCAAGTACAATTACTTTCATGTGGAACAGAAGCGCAAGCATAAACAGGATCCTTTCTCGGTACAGAATCTGTATTACAACCAGCAAGATGACTATTATGTATGTCCGGCCGGACAGAAGCTCAGCTATATCGGTCATGCAACCAGAGTTAGTACCAATGGATATACTGCCCGGGTAAGCTGTTATCAGGCTCAGCGATGCGAAGGCTGCCCAATGCGCAGTGGGTGCCATAAAGCAAAAGGCAATCGTATTATTGAAGTGAACCACAGGCTTGATCAGCTCAAGGCTAAAGCCCGAAAAAGACTGCTATCAGAAGAGGGAATGTACCATCGAAGCAAGCGACCCATAGAAGTGGAAGCTGTTTTCGGTCAGATGAAAAGCAACAACAAGTTTACCCGGTTCACGATGAAAGGACTGGAGAAAGTCGCTGTAGAGTTCGGTTTGATGGCCATTGCTCATAACCTCAGAAAATGGGCAAAAAAGTGGGCAAACGATGTCTTGTTTCGAAATGGTTATAGCGATAAAACACTATATACGATAAAAATTGGAGTCAGGAGCGTTAAAACCACAAAATATAGACTTACTGCTTAAAACTCAAAAATGAAAACAGTAATGGAATCGCAAAAGCTATAAAACAGAAGAAGGTGCCTTTTTAGACACCTTCTTCATATATTCTCAAATTCAAACATTAGGCGAAACGCACTAATATTTCAGAACTGTTACATAAAATGATTAATTCAATCCTCTTTTCACCATCAAGTGAACTGGATTCGGATCAGCGCCACGGAACTTGCGGTACATCTCTGCAGGATTTCCTGTCCCTCCTTTTTCAAGAATATTTGAACGGAATGAAGCGGCAGTTGCTTGATCGTATAAGCCTTTTTCTTTAAATGCAGCGAACGCATCTGCGTCTAAGACCTCAGACCAAATATAGCTGTAATATCCAGCAGAATAGCCTCCAGAGAAGATGTGTTGAAAATAAGTGCTTCTGTAACGAGGAATAATCGCATCGATTAATCCAATTTTAGACATAGCCGCTTTTTCAAAATCATTTGCTTTCGCAGTGATAGGACTTGTTGAAGCATGGTAATTCATATCTAAAATCGAAGCAGCAAGATATTCAACTGTTGCAAAACCTTGATCGAATGTACCTGCCTTCTGCATTTTCTCTATCAAAGCATCAGGAATAGCTTCTTTTGTTTGGTAATGTTTTGCATAGGACTTCAATACTTCTGGATCACCGGCCCAATTTTCCATTATTTGAGATGGCAGCTCAACAAAATCACGTGGAACAGAAGTTCCCGCTAGGCTTCTATATTTTACATTAGAGAACAAACCATGTAATGCATGCCCAAATTCGTGGAATAATGTCGTCGCTTCATCGAAAGTCAACAAGGCTGGATTATCACCTACAGGCTTAGTAAAATTACAAACAATAGAAATTACTGGTGCAACACGTTTTCCATCTTTTCTACCTTGGCTTCTATACGATGTCATCCATGCTCCAGAACGCTTCGATTCACGCGGGAAAAAATCAGCATAAAGTAGACCTAAATGAGAACCATCTTTATCGCGAACCTCATATACTTCCACTTCTGGATGATAAACGGGTACATTGTTTAATGCTACAAAGCTAATGCCCCATAACTTCTTAGCAGTTTCAAAAGCGCCTTCACGAACTGCAGGTAAGCTAAAATATGGTTTTATTTCTTCTTCATTCAAAGCATACCTTGCTTTACGAATCTTTTCTTGATAGTAACGCCAATCATAAGGAGCGACTGTGAACGTATCTTTCGCTGCTTTTATTTCTTTTTGTATATCCGCTGCTTCCACTTTTGCTTTAGTGATTGCAGGCGCCCAAATTTTATTCAACAGATTGTTCACATTCGTTGGATTCTCTGCCATCGACTCCTCTAAAACATAGGCCGCGTGTGAAGAATATCCCAATAACTTCGCCCTTTCTAAACGTAGGTTTGCAATCTTAACTAATGTTTCTTTATTGTCTTGATCATTATTGTTATTGCCACGCATTTGATAGGCTTCCCAAATTTGCTTACGTAACTCGCGGTTGTCAGCATATTGAAGAAAAGGCATGATCGATGGATTTTGCAACGTAAAGACCCATTTGCCTTCTTTACCCTTTGCCTTTGCTTCGTCGGCCGCCGCCGCTTTCAATTCTTCTGGTAATCCAGATAAATCTTCAACTTTATCAACAATTAATTGATAGGCATTCAATTCGTTCAACAAATTTTGCCCATATTGAGTCGTCAATACAGAAAGATCAGCGTTTATTTTCTTCAACTTTTCTTTGTCAGCATCCTTTAAGTTCGCACCAGAGCGTACAAAATCTTTATAAGTTTCTTCCAATAACTTTTGATCCTCGGCATCTAATCCAAGCTCCGCTTTTTTACTATAAACGGCCTTAACACGCGCAAATAGTTTCGGATTTAAAGAGATTTCATCGCCATGTGCAGACATAACTGGCGCCATATCTTTTGCAATAGCTTGAATAGTATCGTTTGTATTCGCGGAATTTAAATTATAGAAAACTGTAGAAACGCGATTTAATAATTGTCCTGCATTTTCCAACGCTACAATTGTGTTCTCAAATGTCGCTGCCTCATCGTTGTTAATAATGGAATCGACTTCCGAATTATGAACCGATAATGCTTGTTCGAATGCTGGTCTGAAGTGTTCATCCTTAACTTGATCGAATGGAGGTACTTCAAATGGGGTATCGTATGCGATTAATAATGGGTTTTTCAAATCTACCGTTTTTTGTTTACTGTTTTGATTGTTACACCCTACGACTAAGCTAGCAACAATAACTAGATAGGGTAGAAAACGTTTTTTGTTCATTATTAGATGATTTAATTCAATTTTTTGTGCAAAGGTAAAGATAATTTAAATAAAGACACCACAAAGCTATTCTTTTGGGCCTATCGG
The DNA here is from genome assembly GCF_009557615.1 of Sphingobacteruim zhuxiongii. Taxonomy (NCBI): domain Bacteria; kingdom Pseudomonadati; phylum Bacteroidota; class Sphingobacteriia; order Sphingobacteriales; family Sphingobacteriaceae; genus Sphingobacterium; species Sphingobacterium zhuxiongii. Next base: position 274,237 of record NZ_CP045652.1, on the reverse strand, counting down.
AAATATGCTATTTTTTTTTGACATTTGATGTAACAAATGCTAGCGATAAGCGTCTAACAAGCAAACAATTAACGATGAAATCATTTTTTTGGTGGTGCTCAGGAGTACACCGCGAGACATTGGAGAGGTACCCAGAAGAACAAAACAAATACGTTAGCATAGGAGCAACGATTTTCTTCACTGGACTATTTGCGGCTCTAGCAGGTGGTTACGCATTATATTTTGTCTTCAGTGGGAGTGCTTTCGCTATTTTCTATGCACTAATATTTGGATTGATATGGGGACTCGCCATATTCAATTTAGACCGATATATCGTTTTAAGTATTGATAAAAGTCGTAGTTCTGGAATGCAACTCTTGCAAGCAGCTCCACGTATTTTATTAGCAATTCTAATCGGCTTGATAATTTCGCGACCTTTAGAGTTAAAAATATTTGATAAAGAAATCCGAGAGCACCTACGTGCGGAATATCTTATTCAACAAAACGCGAAAATTGACACATTAAATAAGACTTTTGAGAACAAATATTTGGTAGAATATGGACAGTTGAGTGTCTTAAAAACACAGGCAGATTCGCTGGAGTCTTCCCTCAAAACTTCACGTCAACAACTTAATCACGAAATCTTCGGAACAAAAACGGAGGAAACCTCTGGTGTGATGGGCTATGGTCCTTATGCGAAGATGAAAGAAAATTCACTAAATCAGCAACAGTCCTATTTAGATACACTTAGAAGTGAAATTCAGCAAAAGGAATCAGTATTGCTTCAACGAAAAAAAGATGAGGGCTTGATGGATCAACGTATCCTTTCGAATCAATCACTTGACAGTGCAGTCAACGTTGCAGGATTTGCAGACCGCAATGCTGCTCTAAGTAATCTACATAAGAAACCCGACGGCACGATTAATAAATCAACAGAATATGCTGTGATCTTTATCGCATTATTATTTATTTTCTTCGAATGTCTCCCCGTTTTTGTCAAACTCATGAGCGGAAGGGATGCCTACGATAATGCGTTAAAAAATCAGAAGGAGATCCACAACTATGAATCCGACACCAATGTCCGTGTGGAAAAAACAGCAATTGACAAAATTGAAGACTATCGAGTAGATGCCTCTATCAAACGAAGAATGGATAAGCTCACCCATGAATTCAGCAAAGACGACGCATAGATAACTCATTTACAAATATTTCCAAAATAAAGAGCGACATTAAACCGTCGCTTTTTTCAGCTATTGGCTCTATTTTTGAATGTCTTACAAGAGATCCACATGTACAAAGTATATGCGATTAAAACGAATTTAAAATATTAGAGTTATGATCGGAATTATTGGAGGTTTAGGCCCTTTAGCAGGGATTGATATTGTAAGAAAAATTATTGAGGAGAGTAATGCAGAGAATGACCAAGGTCATCTGCCTGTACTATTGTCCTCTCAGCCGAACAGAATAGCAAATCGAGTCGATTATTTACTTGGCTTAGAACCTAAAAACCCTGGAATCGCAATTGCTGAAATTGCCCTCGAACTTGAACAAGCTGGAGCATCAGTGATTGGCATGCCAAGTAATACAGCACATACTAGTCCTATTTTTGATGCCGTCCTCGGAGAACTAAATTCGCGAGGCTCACAAATTAAATTTCTACACATGGTTGAGGAAGTGGCCAACTATATCAATGAAGAATACCAGGGTAAGTCTGTTGGCGTCTTAGTGACCAATGGAACGAAAAACAACGGACTTTACAAAAACATATTCAATACAAAGGGAATCCCTTATATTGATACCAATGAAAATTTACAAAGTAAGATTCATGAAGCCATTTATGATAAAACCTATGGATTAAAACACGTTTCCTCTCCTGTTACAAACCGAGCTCACGATGCTTTGGTTGCAGCCATACAAGAGCTGAAGGGACAAGGAGCTGAACTCATCGTTATGGGCTGTACGGATATCCCATTAGCACTACGCGAGAAATCTTATTACGGCATTCTCGTGCTCGACCCCAATAGAATCCTAGCAAGGGCGCTGATCAAGGCAGAAAATCCTGAAAAATTAAAAGTTGAATTACATTAAACCTTCCAAGAAAAAAAGACTCTTTACAATAATTAGTTTGATTGTTTATTAAAATTTTCATCAAAGACTATGGTCAAAAGAAAAATATTTCAGTTATTTGCAATAATCTTAGTTGCAATAACCTTTGTTGGATCGACAGCAGTGGCACAAGAAACGATCTCGAAAGTGAATACCGACATCTTCCCTAAAGCAGAGAAGGGTTATAAGAAAATGATTATTGAAGTTCCTTATTCAGATCAGGATCAATCAAAACGCATTGAATTTAACATTGGTAAATACATGGAAGTAGACGGATGTAACCATTTCGCACTACAAGGCAGCGTCGAGAAAAAAGATTTGCAAGGATGGGGGTACGAATACTATGTATTCAAAACCGACGGGGCTGTTATTGGAACACAAATGGGATGCCCAGACTTACCGAAAAGGAACCTTTTCGTTTCGGCCCAGCCTACTATGCTAAGATACAATGGAAAAATGCCGATTGTTATTTATGTTCCAGAGGAATATAGTGTACAATTCAAAATATACACCGCATCTCCTGAGGTATATCAAGCCGCGGAAGAAATGCAAAAAACAAAATAAAGAGATTAAATCCTATGAAACATGCACAACCTGGACAAAGACGATTTGTTCAGGTTGTTTTTCTTTAGCCCTTCTTCTGAAGATATACCCGTTAGAAGATAAGGCAAGGTTTCTCCCAAGAACGAATCAATATTCTCATTTATCGAACAGTTAATATTTGTTGTTGAATTACGATAACTAAAAGGAACTGCTTCTCATTAACTATTTAATACTAACTACTATTTTCCTATCTTTAATCAACATGGCAAACACCTCGATTAGCGATATTGACAATCTATATTCCGTTCAAGCAAAACACCGTGAAACGGTTAAACACAGTACCGCTCAACAGCGGACAAAATGGTTAGAAGAATTGCTAAAAGCAGTTTTATCAAATGAAGATGCGATACAGAAAGCACTTTATTTAGACTTCCACAAGTCTGCGATGGAGACTGCAATCACGGAAGTATTTGCCGTTGAGCATGAATTAAAACAAATTATAAAACATCTCACCAAGTGGATGAAAGACAAATCAGTAGGTCGTTCACTACTATTTCCCAACGTTTCAGCATATCTTCATTACGAGGCAAAAGGACAGGTTCTCATCATTACTCCCTGGAATTACCCCTTCCAATTACCAATGGTTCATTTGGCTGCTGCTATTGCGGCTGGAAATGTAACGATGCTTAAGTTATCCGAATTTGCACCAAATACAAACCAAGTCGTCCGTACAATCATCGAAAAGATCTTTAAACCGGAACATGTTGCCGTTATCGAAGGAGAAGTTACAGAGACAACCCACCTGCTCAACAAACGATTTGATCACATTCATTTTACGGGATCCCCTGCTGTCGGTAAAATTGTTATGCAAGCCGCAAGCCTACATCTTGCGGATATCACACTAGAACTCGGAGGAAAGTCCCCGGCCATATTTGACAGGAATATATCCTTGAGGAAAGCCATTAAAAATGTGATATGGGCAAAGTTTGTGAATGCAGGGCAAACATGTATTGCCCCCGATTATCTGCTTGCTCCACGACAACTGAAGAGCGAAATTGAACAGCTTTTTAAACAAGAACTTGAACACGCTTTCGGGGAAAATCCTCAGCATTCACCGGACTATGCTCGGATAATTAACGAAAAGCAATACAAGCGCCTTAGCTCAGCTCTAAGCGACGCAAAATCCCTAGGTGCCCAAGTGGTTGCTGGAGGAAGTTTAGACGAGAGGGAGCGCTATATAGCGCCAACAGTGCTAAGTAACGTAGCGACGTCAAATCCCTTGATGACTGACGAGATTTTTGGACCAATTCTTCCCATTATTTATTACAATCAAATCGCCGAGGCAATTTCCTTTGTAAATCAGAAAGAAAAACCACTTGCATTGTATGTTTTTAGCCAGGATAATAAATTCTGTAAGCATGTAATCCGACAAACAAGTGCAGGATCAACTTGCATCAACGACGCGATGATACAAATACTTCATCCTAATTTACCTTTTGGTGGTGTTAATAATTCTGGTATTGGGCAGTCAACCGGGTGGTATGGGTTTAAATCTTTTTCACACGAGCGTGCGGTGGCCGATGTTAAGCTTATACCGATGTCAAAAATGTTTTGGTTTCCATATACTGAAAAAACCTATAAACTATTGAAATGGATTAAGCGTATACTTTAACCGAAAATCTTGTCCCATAAACTGCGCTTTATTCCGACATAGTAGTCTCCATCTTCCTGCTTTAAGGGGTAGATACGGATAAAATTATGCTGTCTCTCATCTCCTTTACCTGTTTCAACATCAAACCGATGTCTATGGAACGGACAAATTAGCTTTCCATCTTCACACCAACCATGTGTTAAATCAGCCCCAGCATGAGGACAACGGCTCGAAGTAACCGAGAGCTTTCCACCCTCGCTAATCAAGCAAAGCTTTTTACCAGCTACATGCAGTGCTTTTACATAATTCCGACTGTCATCGATCTTACTTGGAACTTTATGCCAAGTCAAATCATCGTCCTCAATCTCTTCCATTCATTAAATGTCCATCTTTTTTTGCAAACAAAAAAGGCCATTCTTTCGAATGGCCTTTTTATATGAGTAATCCAACTACTATTGGAATTTTTTCGAGTTCACTTTACGCTCATTTTCGGTAAGATAAATCTTACGTAGACGCATACTTTGTGGAGTAACTTCAATGTACTCATCAGCTTGAATGTATTCCATGCTCTCCTCTAACGAGAATTTAATCGCAGGAGCAATACGCGTATTGTCATCAGAACCTGAAGCACGCATGTTTGTCAACTGTTTACCTTTCGTTACATTCACGGTTAAGTCATTATCACGGATGTGCTCACCCAAGATTTGTCCTTCATAGATATCCACTCCTGGATCAACGAAGAAACGACCACGATCTTGTAATTTATCAATAGAATAAGCTGTTGTACTACCAGTATCTAAGGAAATTAATACCCCAGCTAAACGTCCAGGAATAGTACCTTTCCATGGCTCATATCCTTTCAAACGATGCGCCATTACCGCTTCACCAGCTGTTGCAGTCAATACATTATTACGTAAACCAATGATACCACGTGAAGGAATAGAGAATTCTAAGTGTTGCATTTCACCTTTCGATTCCATGATTAATAACTCTCCTTTACGTTGTGTCACAAGTTCAATAACCTTTCCTGAAACATCACCCGGTACATCAACTACTAACTCTTCAATAGGCTCACATTTAACACCGTTGATTTCTTTAACGATTACTTGTGGTTGTCCTACTTGTAACTCGTATCCTTCGCGACGCATAGTCTCGATTAATACAGATAAGTGAAGAATACCACGGCCATATACTAACCAAGCATCCGGAGATTCCGTAGGAACAACACGTAATGCTAAGTTTTTCTCTAATTCTTTCTGTAAACGATCATAGATATGACGTGAAGTAACGAATTTACCTTCTTTACCAAAGAATGGTGAGTTATTGATCGTAAACAACATGTTCATTGTTGGCTCATCAATGTGCATTACTTCTAATTGCTCTGGGTTTTCGAAATCCGCGATTGTATCACCAATTTCAAAACCTTCAATACCAACTACAGCAACGATATCACCAGCCTTTACTTCAGAAACTTTTACACGACCAAGTCCTTCAAATAATTGAAGTTCTTTTACGCGAGATTTAACCACTTTACCATCACGTTTCATTAAAGAAACTGGTTGGTTTTCTTTAATTGTACCACGTACAACACGACCAATCGCAATACGACCTACGAATGTAGAATAGTCTAAAGAAGTAACCTGCATTTGAAGCGTACCTTCTGATACCTTAGGTGCAGGGATATGTTCAATGATTGCTTCAAGAAGCTCTGTAAAGTCAGTCGTTGGTGTTTTCCAGTCTTGAGACATCCATCCTTGTTTTGATGAACCATACAATACTGGGAAATCCAATTGATCTTCTGTTGCTCCTAAGTTGAAGAATAAGTCGAATACATTCTCATAAACCTCATCAGGACGACAGTTTTCTTTGTCTACTTTATTTACAACAACAATAGGCTTGATTCCTAATGCTAATGCTTTACCCGTTACAAAGCGAGTTTGAGGCATTGGACCTTCAAAAGCATCTACTAATAATACAACACCATCTGCCATTTTCAATACACGCTCTACCTCACCGCCAAAGTCGGCGTGACCTGGTGTATCAATAATGTTGATTTTTGTGTCTTTATATTTTACAGATACGTTTTTAGATACGATGGTAATCCCACGCTCACGTTCCAAATCATTGTTATCCAGAATTAACTCTCCGGCATTTTCATTGTCTCTGAATTGGTTCGTAAAGTGAAGAATTTTGTCAACCAAAGTCGTTTTTCCGTGGTCAACGTGCGCAATAATCGCTATGTTTCTGATGTTCTGCATTGAGCAATAATGTGTTATATAAAAATAAGAGGTGCAAAGATATATATTTTGCACCTCAATTTTTGTATTTTCCTATTAATATTTTATTAGCTTTTCATCAAAGCCTTAAAAATACAGGTTGAATTACTTAATAACGCCTAATTCCTTACCCACTTTTGTAAACGCAGTAATTGCTTTATCTAAGTGTTCAAGCTCATGTCCGGCAGAAATTTGAACACGAATACGTGCTTTTCCCTGAGGAACAACAGGATAATAGAAACCAATAACATAAATTCCTTCGGCTAACATCTTAGAAGCAAAAGCTTGTGCAAGCTTAGCATCATACAACATAACAGGAACGATCGGATGGAATCCAGGCTTGATATCGAAGCCCGCTTCTGTCATCTTTTCGCGGAAATATTTAGTATTGCTTTCTAATTTATCACGAAGCTCCGTTGTTTCACTCAACATATCTAAAACCGCAACTGAAGCGCCAGCAATAGCTGGAGCTAAGGTATTTGAGAATAAATAAGGACGTGAACGTTGGCGAAGCATATCAATAATCTCTTTTTTACCAGAAGTAAATCCTCCAGAAGCACCACCTAGAGCTTTACCTAAAGTCCCAGTAATAATATCAACTCGGTCGATAACATTGAATAACTCATGCGTACCGCGACCAGTTTTTCCAATAAATCCAGAACAGTGAGACTCATCAATCATCACTAAAGCTTCATATTTATCTGCTAAGTCACAAATTTGATCTAGAGGAGCAACCGATCCATCCATAGAGAACGCTCCATCTGTAACGATGATTTTATGACGAGCACCTGCTGCTGCCTGCAACTGAGCTTCTAAATCCGCCATGTCTGCATTTTTGTAACGGAAGCGTTGTGCTTTACATAGACGAACGCCATCAATAATCGAAGCGTGATTTAATTCATCCGAAATAATTGCATCTTCTGCCGTAAACAAAGGCTCGAAAACACCGCCATTAGCATCAAATGCTGCTGCATACAATATCGTGTCTTCCGTACCTAAAAATGTAGAAAGCTTAGCCTCTAATTCTTTATGGACATCTTGAGTACCACAGATAAAACGTACAGATGACATCCCGTAACCATGCGAATCAATTGCTGCTTTTGCTGCAGCAACAACCTTTGGATGTGAAGACAATCCTAAATAGTTATTTGCACAGAAATTAATCACTTCCTGTCCAGTACTGATTTTAATATCAGCAGCTTGTGGCGTAGTGATAATTCGTTCTTCTTTATATAGACCAGCATCTTTAATTCCAGCTAGTTCTTTCTCTAAAGCGGGCTTTAAGGTTTTGTACATAACGGTAAATTTATTTGCGATAAAGATAAGGTTTTTTTTAAAGGCTAATTCACGAAAACGTTTGTGTAAATTTCGCAAAAGCCTAAATAATAGAAAGAGCCGTTGCATAACAACGGCTCTTTCTACGTAATACAAAAGACCGAGTCTTTTGAAAATATTATTTAATTCTTTTCCAGGTTTCAGTACGACCTAATAAGCTGACCCCGACATATCCACGAATATCCAAGGCATCAGTCCCTTTCAATGTCATTTTACAACTGTATGTTTTTCCGGATTTAGGATCATAAATTTGTCCGTCCACATAACTAGAACCACTTTTTGTGAAATTTGTTAATATTTCTAATCCTTGAATGTTTCTCGAGCGTAAGGCCTCGTTCGGATTCTTTGCATCCTTCTTATTAGAGTCCTTAATCCAATACAGCTTCCCGTAGAATTTTTCTCCCTTTTTATAAATTTCTATGCGTCCTTCCCCGCTGGGATTCTGCCATTTACCAAGGATAGAATCATTACTTTGTGCGAAGACCATTAGCCCAATAAACATCGAGCACAATGTTATCATTAATCTTTTCATACTCAACACAGTTTAAAATTGTTATGTCAAGTTAATAAAAATATTCTATGTTAGCATAATATTATTTTTGTTACCTACACCTAACAACCGATTGCGCACTGCGTATTGGCACTAAATTTGAATACCTCTTCGAAAGTCAAAACATACAAATTATGAGGTTTATCATCAGTCTTTTAGTAACAGGTTTAGTCGTTGCACTAGCGGCTTGGGTTAGCCCAGGTGTACATGTTGCAGGTTTTGGTTGGGCAATATTAACAGGTCTTGTTATCGGCCTAGTCAATGCAGTTGTCGGAGGCATTCTACGACTATTTACATTCCCTTTGAATTGGTTAACTTTCGGATTAGTTTCCTTTATCATAACAGTCTTAATGATTATGTTATCTGACAAAATCATGGGTACTAAGTTTGATGTTGATGGTTTTTGGCCTGCGGTCATCTTCGCTATTGCGGTTGCCGTTATCGAGATGATAATTGGAAAGGTAACTTCAGACAAAAAGTAATTTCATAATTAAGGAATAAAGGAATTAAAAAAAAGCCGGTATCATGATTTGATACCGGCTTTTTTTAATCTGTTTATCTGGAGGCCTAATACACGCCAATGTATTGGTTTCCTGGTTTATTTAACAACTTAGCACCAACCTTCATATCTCCATTCTTTCTATTAAAGATATAAATATTGCCATCTTGTCCAACTTGTGCAATAGCAATAAAAACTTCATCTCCATAAGTAGCGATATTTTGGATCTGACCAAATTCCAATTTATCTTCTCCTGGGATCACGTATTTAGTACCTGAATTTTTATTCAAATCAATTTTTGCAATATGTCCACCGTCTTGACCATTGATTGAGTATACAACGAATCCAATTCCATCTCCAACATATTTCCAAGTTTCAATATATGAATTCGTAACACCTAAAGCTTTGTCTAGATTGAATTCAAAGCCATTATCGTAGTCATTGGTTGCAGAGCTAATACGCAAGATTCTAGAGCCACCTGCACCCGCAGCTTCTCCTGACGTCGCTTGATACACATGACCATCCGTACCAACATATTGCATGGTACTGCGGTATCCATTTGTATTTGCATTGGTTTTTGTTGAGGTAATTAATTTAGGGTTCTTAAGGCTAGGATAATCAAATACAAGCGTACGAGCCGCTAATTTAGCCGCTGCTCTATCAACCGCGAAAACTGGCTTACCATCTTTATCTAAGGTAAAAGATGCTACATTGTATTTAGATATCTGGACACCCACGTAAGCCTTATCCCCTTTTTTATTAACTACCGGCGCATCAATACGAGAGATATGATATCCATTATTTACTTCTGCTTCCGATAAACGAATTTCTGCAGTTGAATTTTGCGTAATCTTCGGATCGTTCAAATCCAAACTTATAGCATCCAACTTCGTAGTAACTTCTTTGTAAGCAAAGTTCGGTGACGTTCCTGTGTAAACGATTGGATTGGCCGTTCCACGCACAGCGATACCTACGCCTGGTGCGGCAACCAACCATCTCGGTGATTTACTAACATAATCAGCTGTTGCAACCTCATTCCCTTCTGGAATAATATTCTTACCTCCGTTTACGCGATATTTGTTGAAAACACCACCATCGTCGCCTGTATACTGAATGTTATATAGGTATTTCCCATCTGTCGAAGCCTGTAAGCGTGCCGTTCTTGCTGAGCGAACTGCCTCTCCTTGATCAAATACATTTATCGAAAAACTCGGGTTCTTTGCTTCCTCTGGTGTCATACTAAATACCATAGTACCGCCATCACCATCACCTGGTTCCGTTTGCATCTTTGCGCCAGAAACGGTAATCCAACGATCGACTTCCTTAATATTATCTCCATCATTGCCACTTTTTTCACAGCTGCTAAACAATACACTAGTCGCTACGGCTCCAAACAGGGCAAATCTTAAAATGTTATTTCTCATCTTGCTATATAATTTGTTAAAATTTATTTATTGAATAATTCAGTTTCAGATAGAAACCTCTTCCTGGCTTTTGCACGCCAAAATTATCATAGAGTTCTGCATTAAATAGATTCTTTACATCTACACTCGCTATCAATTTTCGATTTGGGAAGGTATAACTAACTCCAAAATTCTGAGCTACTTGCGTGGGGGTAATAAACCAATCTGAATCAAACCAAACCGTACTAAACGGTGCTACATAACCTATCGTATAAAACAAGTTTAATTCCGAGGATTTCTGTATGGCGTTCTTTAGACGGTAATGCACATTACCATTCATCGTATAAAATGGCTCATTAGGAATTTGCTTATTATAATTATCACTTTCCAAACCTGTTTTCGGGCTATATCTTTGCTTATTCTTGGAATTGAATTTGGAGAAATTGAAATTCACAGCCAGATCTTTGTAGGTATACATTAGTTCGCCTTCAAACCCTAAGGATTGTGCTGATGATAAGTTGACATATTGTGTTAATTCAATCTCTTGGGAATTCAATAGTTCATTTGCAAAAGGCATAATTCGGTCTTTAATGTTTCTCCAAAAAGAATTCGCACCGAATGAAAATTTATGACCATCGAGATCAAATGTTCCTAATCTGAAACCGAGATTGTAGTTGTCACTGATCTCGGGAGAAATATTTGTATTGGCTAAGACATTTTCTTCAGGGCTACCAAAAGTCTCCCCATCGTCTGGCATACGCACAGCCCGTTCCGCAGAAGTTAAGAGGACGATATTTGGTTTTACCTTATAGGACACCGCCAACCCATAGCCCGTATTTGTGCGATGGTTCTTCTCCTTTTGCTCTGTAATCTGTACTTGTCCATTATTCACAGAACCGGTAAAAGACGTTTTACCAATTGATTGTTGGTAGAGTTTATAGAAGAGATTCGTTGTTAGTCGGTTGTTAAAGGTCTGCGCCTCATAATTGAAGGATACGACATTCTTAGAAAAATCATTCTTACTGTTCAATCCGTTTTTCCCAACTTGAGTTAAAAGGTTTTGATCAGAACGATCAACGGAATAAAAGACATGATTTACCGAAAGTCTATGTCCCGATACGATATCGTAACTCAAATTCGAACGAATATTAGCGACTTTACGATCGATATCCGTCATGGATGGAAGCGTTTGCTGCGCCCCTTCAGCTGTACGGATGGGATTACCATTCAAATCTAGACGTATATTTCCGTCCCAATTATACGCCCAAGGAATAGTATCTTGTATATATGTATTTCGAAAACTGTAAACTCCATTTACTGCTAAATTCAATCCCTCAAGCCCTAAATTTCGTTTGTTATAGCTAAGACTCAACACATTGGCATTTGCCTCTGAAGTCCTTCCCATATATGGTGTTCCCATGGTTTGCCCATGCTGAATCTCATTATACGAATCAGAGATGTTGTAGCCAAGGAAAAAGGAATCTGCCCATTTCACACCCGTAAAACCAAACTCAAAGCGACCAGAAATTGACCTATATCCATCGAAAAATCGCTTTGTACGATAATTCCGACGCATAACTCCGTTCGGTTCGATAAACTTGGAAAACTTACCCCAGATCTCATAGTCATTATCAGAACTCATATAAGTTCCCGCAACGCGTGTCGTGAATCCAGATTTTGCATCTCTATAAATTGCGCTGATGTCGGATTGTAGTGTGTTAAAAGATCCGTAGGAAATTGCTGCTGAGAGATTATTGGTAAGTTCCGCTTTTTTAAGAACGATATTAATGGCTCCACCAAGCAAATCGCCTGATAAATGTGCTGGCAAAACCCCTTTGTAAACCTCGATACGTTCAATCATCGCAGGAGGGATATTGTTCAAATTAAATGAAGATCCGTATGTTGAAATTTCTATACCATCAATAAATATCCCTACCGAACGTCCCGTCATGCCGTTCAAGTTATATTGGACTTCAGAGCCCAAACCCCCGCTTTGACGAACGCGAACTCCAACAGTGCGATCAAGTAACTCGTTCGTTTGGATATTTCGTAGGGCTGCCTCTTTTGTTTCAATAACGTTGACCGCGAATCCCTTCGTTTCGATTTCTCGTTTCACTGAATTCCCAGTTACTCGAATTTCATCTAGACTAACATCACCCCGCGGATCAATATGGATATGGAGGTCATATTTTGATTTATCAACAAAAAGTGGAAGATTTTTGCTTTGAATCTCTACAGAAGTTACGGAAATCACTTGCGAACCATAAGGCACTTCCTTTAACAAATATTCTCCCTTTTCGTTAGACACGGAAGCGATGTCAGTCCCATTAATACGTACCGTAGCCTGTTTTACTGGCGTCCCATCTAACAAATGCACGATCCCTTTTATGCTTGCTGTTTGCCCGAAGCAAGCGAATGAACACAGTAAAAAGACCCAGGTTGAGTAAAAAAATTTCATTATACCAGATTAATCCCTAATTTTGGAACATCATTTAGAACAAGTCTAAATAAATGTTGTTGCAAATCTAGAATTATTCTAAATAGCAAAATGACGCAATCGGAAAAAAAAGCTACACATTCGGAAATATTGGGAATCCCCCAAGCAAGTGCAGATGACTGCATTATCGAACTTGGTACAGAGATGTATTTTAGCGTTTTGGAAGGTAGACAACGCTTTTGCTTTAACAGTCCAGTTGACGGCTATATCAATGTCTTAATTTCTAAAAAATCCGCAAATGTTAGCTTACAAATTCATGATCAACATTTTGTTTTACATGCCGACGAAAACTTATTAAAACATTTGAGCAAAGGAAGCTCAATTGATTTAAAAAGCCTCTCTACAGATTGCACCTTGCTCATGGTGATAATTCCCAGTGAAAAAATCCTCTCCTTTCATAAAACGTATACGGAACAAAGTGAACGCTTCGAAAACGGACTGTTAACCAAATCCGACAAACGTATCAGCCTTTCTATCAATCAAATTATTGGACTTTACGCCGCAGATTCTTTTATCAATCAGCTAAAAATACAGGCCTTACTGTTAGAAACTATTGTACACCAAATTGAGGGACTTTACGCCGAGAATGAGAATAAAGAATTGATCAGCAATAAAAACCATTATGAAAAGATAGTACAAGTAAAGCAACTGATCGACGAAGATCTTGCACAAAACCATAGTATATCGAGTCTTGCAAAACATGTTGGAACCAATGAACAATATTTGAAACAACATTTTAAGCAATACTATGGGAAAACTATTATGAATTATATTACGGAGAAAAAGATGGAACATGCAAAGTCATTGATCATGACTGGAAAGCATCGCATCTCCGACGTAGCTCGCATGACGGGATACAAACACTCGACGCACTTTACAACAGCATTCAAAAAATATTACGGGATAATCCCAAATTCCCTACGTTACACTTTCCTTATCGCACACGAAGGAATTGCGGAGATGGTCGAGATGATCCACACACTTCCTTTCTAAAAACAGCATTATTTTTTCTCTTTTAAGTATATCACTTTTTACATGATGTATTAAGTATTTGTGCATCCACTTTTTTTGTTCATATTCCGAACGAAGTACGTTCTACATCCCTTTCATATCCCTTTCATATCCAAATCAAAGCCCTTTCAAATCCTTCGGAAAAAGGAATTGAAAGGGCTTTGATTTAGTGTAGTTTAACTTATGAAGGAGATTAAATCACACCTTAATCCTTAAAATCTATAGCTCAATGTTGTCGTAAAACTTCTTGGTGGAATAGGGTTCACACTGTAGTTTTCATGGACATAGTAGTTAAATTCATTACTAATGTTGCTGATTTTTCCTAAAATGCTCCAATTTCTGTAGGTATATCCCGCAGAGAAATCAAAGGTTGTAAAAGGATCGATTGGAATTAAGCGATCTTCATTTTTTGAAACGTTAACTTTTGTATTGTTCCATCCGGCATTACGTTTACCCGTGTAGTACGTTGAAAAGCCTAATTTCAATCCACGAACGCCGCCTTGTTGGAAAGTGTAGAATACCGATGCATTTCCCGTATGAGCAGTTGTACCCACCAGACGCACATCTTCAACACTTCCTTTATCATTCGTTTCTAGATAACGCATAAAATTATAAGCGTAACCTCCCATGACTTCCAAGCCATTAACGATTGTACCTGTCACGTCCAACTCCAAGCCATCAGATGCTGTTTTTCCAGTAAACTCTTTCATATTAGAATCAGCAATATTGCCGTTTTCATCCATAACAGATTGAGCAAAGCGATCATTTACAATGCGATACCAGGTTAGGTTGGCGGTTAGGCGCCCTGCAAACAATTCATTTTTTACACCGGCCTCATAATGATCAATAATTGAAGGGGTCATTGGTCTGAATTCGCGATCGTAGCCAGAGTTCGGTGTGAAATTATTTGCATAGCTCACGTAGAACGTTGTCGATTTAATGGGTTGATAAATAAAGGCAAATTTTGGTGACCAAGCGCTTTCTATCTTATCACCCAATGGGAGACTATCTTTTGTCATATTGCGCACAACATACGAGGAGCCATTACTGTACAAATATCCCTGTCCCTCTTTGTTGATTTGACGCGTATAACGAATGCCTACTAACACCTTAAATTTATCAGTTAAGCTGATTAGATCTTGAGCGAATGCGCCGTAACGATAAACATCTGTGGTTGTTCTTGTCTTTAAATTAGCTTTTGGGATGTCCGTTCTGGATTTATAGGCATCCTTTTCAAAAATATTTATATTATCGTAGGCATTAATTACTGTCGTATCGCTAAGAGGATTGGCAAAAATATCAAACGCATAATTCTTTGTTTTTGATTGGTCAAAATCAGCACCAACTAAAACTTGATGCTTAATCTTACCGGTAAAAATTGTTCCGTTTAAATTGGCTTGTTGGTTAAACGATAGTTCATCCGATTGGGTTCGGTTTAATGCTCTTGGCATATTGCCATTTTCTGCCGCCTGGATTCGTTCAGCACCGTAATAATTTCTAGTATAGTTTTGGTAGCTCGCATTGACGTCTAATTTCCAGTTGGATGAAAACTCCTGAGAAAAAGCTAATTGACCATTACTAGAATTGGTTTTATTGTACGCCCATTCAGTATTCAAATAAGTATTTCTCCCAACACGCTCGTCAATCTTTCCACCGACAGAACCGATTCCAAAGTCTGGCGTAAAGTCACTTTTTAGATAATCAAACATTGCATTCAGTGTCGATTTTTCTGAGATCTTATAAAGCAAAGATGGGTTTACATAGAAACGTTTACTTTCTACATTATCGCGATAGCTTTCTGCGTACTCTCCGGTTCCAACCACACGAAACGCCAATTTATCACTAATAGGACCATAAACATCAACAATTGGCTTGTACTGGTTGAAGCTACCCATACGCATAGATACCTCGCCTCCATATTCAAACTTTGGTTTCTTCGTCACTAAATTCAAAACTGCACCACCAGAAACCCCGCCATACAATAGGGCTGCAGAACCTTTTAAAATTTCTACCGATTCTAATGTACTTGCTTCAATCGAACCGCCATTGTTTGTTCGCGCTCCATTCTTGAAGATATTATTGGATCCCAAGCTGTAACCACGCGCAAAGAAGTTCTCATTAACACCACCGCGGTTAGCTCCTAATGCAACTCCATTGGCATTTTTCAGTACATCACTTAATCTATTTACTTGCTGATCGCGAATAACTTGTGCATTAATAATTTGAACGGACTGTGGAAGATCACGTACTAGAATCCCTCCCTTACCTACGGCCAATTTCTTATCGTTTACGGTGTGATATCCGACAACATCTACACTATCGATGCTGTTATGATTATCATTTAAGATTAAATCCGCTACTTTGGTTTCCAACCCTTCTGGATTCACTTGAATATTTCGAGATTCAAAACCAATCGCGCTCAGTACTAACACAAATTGACCTGGTTGAGCGACATAAAGCTCAAAATGTCCAGTAGAATTGGTTTTCACCGAATTCCCGTTTGAAGAAATGTTAACTTCAGCTAATCCCTTTCCTGTAGGATTAACGACTTTACCTTTTACAGTGGTTTGTCCAAAAGCGGTACTTCCCGCTGACAGCATCAGTAACAAGATTAATATTTTAGCGACTCTCATCTTTATTTGTACTAAATCTAAATAAAGTACAAATGTAGACTCTGAACTTTTAAGATAAAATAAAGATTCGGCTAAAAACTTTAATAATCGGAAAAATAGGAAAATTGCACATCGTATTCCAGTTTTGTTCAAATAAATGTTTAACGGCGTCTTTGACAGCCTTTTCACTATCTAAACTTCAAATACCATATATTACAAAAAAGGGGCTGTCTAAAAAGGTCTCTTAAAGAAAGAACCCCGTCATTAAAAAATGGCGGGGTTTTTCTGTTTTTTTGTCCTTAAGATTTTGTATCTTAAGGTGCACCCAAAAAAACAATATGGCAAACATACAATTCAAAGCGCTTCCATCCAATAGTCCGAGTCTATTTCCTGAGAATATTTTAGATCGTATTCCAATGAACCATCCGGTTCGGTTGGTGAGTCAGGTTGTTGATCAGTTGGATCTAGATCATATTATCCGTCAGTATAAAGGCGGAGGCACCACTAGTTTTCACCCTAGAATGCTCATTAAGGTGCTGTTCTACGCCTATTTAAGCAATATCTATTCTTGCCGAAAAATTGAGCGCGCCTTACAAGAGAATATCCATTTCATGTGGCTTTCGGGCAATAGCACACCTGATTATCGTACGATCAATTATTTCAGAGGAAAGCGTCTTAAAGGACAGATACAAGAGCTGTTTGCAAGTATCGTTCGTATGCTGCATGATATGGAGTATGTTAGCCTGAAAGTTCAATATGTTGATGGCACCAAGATCGAGTCGGTCGCTGGTCGTTATACGTTCGTTTGGAAGAAATCGGTCGAGAAGAATAAGGTAAAGCTAGAAGCAAACATTGCTTCGGTTCTTTCGGAAATCGAGGCTCAGATCGCCCAAGACCAATCTTCATTAGGGCATCAAGAAGTTAGCAAGGCCATTGATAGCAGTCGGTTGAAGGAAAAGATCGAAGCGATCAATGCCAAGTTCAAAGGAGCCAATAAATCTACTGATAAGCAGCTTAAGAAACTTGAAGAGGACTATTTGCCTCGACTAGAGAAATATGAAGAGCAACTGGAAGTACTGGGAGATCGCAATAGTTATAGCAAGACCGATACCGATGCTGTGTTTATGCGGATGAAAGAGGACCACATGAAGAATGGCCAGCTTAAGCCAGCCTATAATACCCAAATCAGCACCGAAGATCAGTTCATCACCCATTACAGCATCCATCAAACAACTGCCGACACCACAACCCTGCCGGAACATTTGGAAGGCTTTGAGTCCCATTACGGAAAACAAAGCGAACAGCTTGTAGCAGACGCCGGTTATGGTAGTGAACAGAACTATGAATTGATGGAAAAACAGGGCATAACTGCCTTTGTCAAGTACAATTACTTTCATGTGGAACAGAAGCGCAAGCATAAACAGGATCCTTTCTCGGTACAGAATCTGTATTACAACCAGCAAGATGACTATTATGTATGTCCGGCCGGACAGAAGCTCAGCTATATCGGTCATGCAACCAGAGTTAGTACCAATGGATATACTGCCCGGGTAAGCTGTTATCAGGCTCAGCGATGCGAAGGCTGCCCAATGCGCAGTGGGTGCCATAAAGCAAAAGGCAATCGTATTATTGAAGTGAACCACAGGCTTGATCAGCTCAAGGCTAAAGCCCCCCCCCCGAAAAAGACTGCTATCAGAAGAGGAATGTACCATCGAAGCAAGCGACCCATAGAAGTGGAAGCTGTTTTCGGTCAGATGAAAAGCAACAACAAGTTTACCCGGTTCACGATGAAAGGACTGGAGAAAGTCGCTGTAGAGTTCGGTTTGATGGCCATTGCTCATAACCTCAGAAAATGGGCAAAAAAGTGGGCAAACGATGTCTTGTTTCGAAATGGTTATAGCGATAAAACACTATATACGATAAAAATTGGAGTCAGGAGCGTTAAAACCACAAAATATAGACTTACTGCTTAAAACTCAAAAATGAAAACAGTAATGGAATCGCAAAAGCTATAAAACAGAAGAAGGTGCCTTTTTAGACACCTTCTTTTTATTAAAATTCTATTTAAGTATTTAACCACAGATCAGTATAGCAAATACTATTTATTAGAAAGATTATACGACTTAAAACTTCCAACGTACGAATGCTTCAATCGCCTCGTAGTTTGCTAATCCAAGTTCATGGTATAGTCCTGCAGTTTCACTCGTACGGTCTTCCGCACGCACCCAGAATTCTCTTGGATCATCTCCAGGGAAAACAGGAAGGTCTTTTTGAGACTGGTGTTTGAAGATCGCTAAGCGCTTACGTTTAACCTCTTGAGGTGAAAGTGGTACAGCCATTTCAATTTCATGAATTGGATATTCGTGCCAAGCACCACGGTACAACCATAACCAACAATCTTTTGTCCATTCATCTGTTTCGCGAAGACGTAAAATTGCTTCTAGTACGATATCAAAACAAACTCTATGAGTTCCATGTGGATCGGCGAAGTCACCAGCAGCAAAAATTTGATGTGGTTTTACTTGACGCAATAGCTCCATTGTTTGTTGGATATCATCCTCAAAGTCAATCTCTTTAGAGAATTTACCACGATCGTAGAAAGGTAGGTTTTGGAAATGAATGTTTTCATCTGGCAAACCAACAAAACGAGCTCCCGCAATTGCCTCTCCTTTACGGATTAAGCCTTTGATTGTACGGATAATCTCAGGATCTACTTGATTAGGTTTTTTCACTTTGAAGAACTCACGAGCTTCTTCATAAATATTTCTTGTAACACCATTGTCGTCATCGACTGCTACAGCGAAGTCTTGTACAAACTCTAAATAACGTAAAACGTCATCATCCCAAACTGCCGTATTTCCAGATGTTTGGTAAGCAACATGAACATTATGTCCTTGATCTGCTAAACGAATGAAAGTACCCCCCATTGAGATAACATCATCATCCGGATGTGGGGAGAATAAAATAACGTTTTTACGCGCCGGTTCAGCACGTTCAGGACGGCTAGAATCGTCAACATTAGGCTTACCACCTGGCCAGCCAGTAATTGTACGTTGTAGCTCATTAAAGATACGGATGTTGATACTATAAGCCGGGCCTTGCTCTGTGATTAACTGAGCCATACCATAGTTATTGTAATCATCATCAGTAAGTTTCAGGATTGCTTTCTTCAAATGAAGAGACAACCAAACAACTGCCTTTCTAACTAAGCTGTCTTCCCAAACGACATCATGCGCCAACCAAGGAAGGTTGAAACGTGTTAAGCCAGACGCTGCATCTGTATCTAAAACAAACTCAACATTCTCTGACATTTGTAAATAGGTCGCTGGAATATCCGAAGAGATTTCGCCTTCAACTGCTTTCTTAACAATTTCCGCTTTCTTTTCGTTCCACGCCATTAACACAATCTCTTTCGCTTTGAAGATTGTGCCCACCCCCATTGTAATCGCTTTTGTTGGTACATTTTCCTTACCACCGAAATCGCGAGAAGCATCTCTTCTAGTAAGGTCATCTAAGGTTACCAAGCGAGTACCAGAGTTTGGCGCAGAACCAGGCTCATTGAAACCAATGTGACCGGTACGTCCAATTCCTAAGATCTGGATATCCAATCCTCCGAAGTTCGAGATCTTTTGTTCATAAGCGATACAAAATGCCTGTACATCTTCTGGCGCTAACGTTCCGTCAGGGATATTAATGTTCTCCTGAGGAATATCAACGTGATCGAACAATTGTTTTTTCATGAAAGCTACATAGCTTTGCTCAGCATTAGGAAGCATAGGATAGTACTCATCCAAGTTGAATGTGACTACGTTGTTAAAACTTAAACCTTCTTCTTTGTGTAGGCGTACAAGCTCTTTGTAAACTTTGACAGGTGTCGCACCGGTTGCTAAACCAAGTACGGCCTTTTCTCCTTTTGCCTGCTTATCAAGGATGATAGCGGCAATACGTTGTGCAACTTGGATAGAAGCTTCATCTTGAGAGGGGTATACCGAGACCGGCACTTTCTCAAAACGGGTTTCCTCTAATAAATTTAATCTTGCCATTTAAATTGAAAAATACCTTAGTGAGTAACAAATTTACTAATAAATTGGGCTGATAGCATAAAATTTGCAATTTCTTTTACACAATCGCGAATTTTTCCTCGAATTGCTCAAAGGAGTATTGAAAAAATCATAATTATCACTCCTGTAAATGCTTAGTTCAAACGCTCAGTCAATCGATTTCAGGGAAAGATTATGCTAATTTTACAAAGGAAATAGGAGCCTCCAGACGTATATCCTTATATTTGAATATTAATTAGCATCAGCATGAAAAAATTACTATTCATATTTTCATTCATCCCTTGTTTGTTATTTGGGCAAACAAAAGAAGAATTAATTGCCTCCGTTAAAGCAAATTCAAAGGACCCGCAGACGTTACAAACGTTGCAACGTATTGGTGTTTATGACCCCAACCATAAAGAATTGGAAACGCTCTTTAAGGGCTTGGATAAAAAAGTCCGTAAAAGCAACTCGGGAAAGCTATTTGAGCGTTACTTAAGTGCCTTAAAAAATACACAAGTCGGTAAGAAAGCACCTAGTATTACACAACTAGATTTGGCGGGAGAACCTTATGCACTATCCGATCTAAAAGGAAAATATGTGCTAGTTGATTTTTGGGCTTCTTGGTGTCCTCCATGTCGTAAAGAAAATCCAAATCTCGTAAAGACCTATGCTACATTCAAAGACAAGAATTTCGAGATTCTAGGCGTGTCATTTGATAAAGAATTTGCCGCTTGGGACAAAGCGATTAAAGACGACAACTTAACATGGAAGCATGTTTCTGACTTACAGGGTTGGAATAATTCAGCTGGCCAAACTTATGGCGTTAAAGCTATTCCTCAAAATATCTTAATTGATCCCAACGGTATTATCGTTGCCAAAAATCTTCATGGGGACGCGCTCAATGCAAAGCTTCAAGAAATATTAAAGTAGGAAAGAATTCCAATAAAAAAGCCGGTGCTTTGTTTGAAAACAGCATCGGCTTTTTTGTGTCAATTTTCTAATATCTGTTTAATCCAATTGATAGGCTACAACAGAATTACTGTTGAAAGTTGGTACATATAGAATTTTATCTTTTGGATTATATCCAAGATCAGCTGTATTCATCTTCCCTTGCACATCTAAAAGCTCTGTAACTTGTCCTTGTGCAGTAATGTGATAAATCAAACCTCCCCAGCAAGTTACTAAAAAGCTACCGTCACCAACAGGTTCTAATCCATCACCGCCTAACTTTAAGCCTTTTGCTATCACAGTTTTATTCGCCTTAGCATCTATTTTCCATAGCTCTGGTCCAGCCATTGCAAACAAATTGCCATCAATAACGCGGAGTCCATTTACATTTGGCACATCGCTCATAAATAAGGATGGTCGATTGTTGTGAAGTAAATAAATCTTCGAGTCACGAGTATCAGAAACATATACTTTACCTGCGCGATCAACAGTTACATCATTTAAGAATTTAGATCCCGGCACCTTAATTTCATTGATTACGTTTCCAGTAATAATATCAACAACAATAACCTCATCAATATCTGCAATATACAGTTGATCGTTATATAAAGCCATTCCTTTTGGAGCGTTCAAACCTTGCACCCAAGTAGCATCCTTTATAGAACCGTCTAGATTTAAGATAGCTACACCACCTTTGCCATCCGCCGTTGAACCATCGCCATCAATTAGAGAAACAAATAACTCGGAACGTTCCGGTACATAAAGTACAGACTCGGGTACAGGCAGTTGCTCTTTGGACTCCCACAGTTGGGTTAATTTCTTTTGTCCAAAAGCTGTGCTTAGACAGATTAGTAAGGAAAGGGATAGTACGTATTTTCTCATGGCTAAATCATTAATATTTATCTAGTTATGAAATAAATATACTCATTAATACTAATTTAACACTCATTTTATTTAGGAAAACCGTATTTTGATTTTCATATTACTTTAGAAATAACCAAAACCCATAAACATGAGAACATTTTTGGATGATAATTTTTTGCTGCAAAGCTCTGTAGCTGAAGAGTTATACCATAACTATGCAAAAGACCTTCCGATCATAGATTACCACAATCATTTACCGCCCGATCAAGTTGCTAGCAATATGCAATTTGAGAATATATCAGCTATATGGCTGCATGGTGATCATTATAAATGGCGCGCTATGCGGGCAAATGGAATAGACGAGCAATTGATTACTGGCTCGGCTTCGGACAAAGATAAGTTTCGCGCATGGGCGAAGACTGTTCCCTACACGGTTAGAAATCCTTTATACCATTGGACTCACCTGGAGTTACAACGCTATTTTGATATTCATGAATTATTGAGTGAGAAAAATGCTGATCGTATATACGAGGAGACAACAGCGAAGCTACAAGAATCAAACTACAGGGTTGACGGTTTATTGAATCGCATGAATGTCGAAGTGATATGTACTACCGACGACCCCATTGATAGCTTGGAGCACCATAAGGCGTATGCGAATCTTGGGAAAAAAGTCAAGATGTTTCCTGCCTTCCGCCCTGATAAAGCAATGAGTCCAGAGAATAATGCTGCCTTCAATCAATATATTGATAAACTTGCGGAGGTAAGTGGTCATGAAATCGAATCATACCAACAGTTTCTAGATGCTTTAAAGGCTCGTCATGATTATTTTGCTGCTCAAGGTTGCTGCGTATCGGATCATGGATTAAGCCACTTGTACGCTGAAGATTATACGGAATCAGCTGTTAAAGACATCTTTGCAAAGATTCGAAGGAAAGAAGATCTAAATGTACATGAGATCAATATATTCAAGTCTGCAATGCTCGTACAATTTGCGGAGTGGGATCATGAAAAGGAATGGGTTCAACAATTCCACGTTGGGGCATTCCGCAATACAAATCCGAAAGCCATCAAGAATTTAGGACCAGATACTGGATACGATAGTATCGGTGACTATAAGCAAGGAGAGGCTTTGGTTAAATTCTTAAGTCGCCTGGATAGTAAAGATTCATTAGGGAAGACGATCTTGTATAATTTAAACCCAATGGATAACGAGCTATTTGCTGCCATGGGCGGAAATTTCAACGATGGAAAAATCATTGGCAAAATGCAATTTGGATCAGGTTGGTGGTATAATGATCAAAAGGACGGAATGACTCGACAGATCACCGCACTATCCAATATAGGCTTAATCAGCCGCTTTGTAGGAATGTTAACGGATTCTAGAAGCTTCCTATCCTTCCCTAGACATGAGTATTTCCGACGTATTCTTTGTGACATCTTCGCTGAAGACATCGTCAAAGGCGAATTACCGCATGACATGGAATGGATAGGAAAGATCGTTCAAGACATTTGCTACTATAATGCGAAAGCTTATTTCCCTTTTAAATAACAAGATTTAAGACCGCTCAATATTTAACCATTTAGGCACAGGAGGTGCTTCGTACTGCTCCATAAGGTCGATTAATTCATCGATGTTATCCGCATATTGAAGCATCTTTTGATTTTCTTCTTTCAATAAACCTGTTTCAACCATTTGTTGAATAAATTGAATTAGGTGATCGTAGAATCCGTCAACGTTCAAGATACCTACAGGCTTCTTATGTAAGCCTAGCTGAGCCCAAGTAATCATCTCGAAGAGCTCCTCCATTGTTCCAAAACCGCCTGGTAGCGCTATTATTCCGTCGCATAAAGCATTCATCTTAGCTTTCCGCTCATGCATGGTATCAACCTCAATCAGTTGAGTAATTCCAGAATGTCCAATCTCTTTGCTATTTAGAAACTGAGGAATAACACCGACTACAACACCACCATGCTCCATCACACTATCAGCGACAGCCCCCATCAGACCAACGCGGCCTCCTCCATAAACTAATTGAATATTTCTTTCTACGAATGCTTTTCCTACTGCCTTGGCAGAATTAACAAAAGAATTCCCAAAACCAGCACTGGACGCACAGAAGACAACAATTTGCTTTAATTTCATAAGACAAGTATAGGAAATTGTAGCTATTATTTCGAATAGTGTAGGTAGACCGTTCTTCAAGACGTTTGATAAACTAACCAAGGGTCAATAAGCCGGTTGAATTTTACTATTAAAAATCCATTTAACGGCGATTTAAGTCACAAAGAATACTTAACAAAAGACTTTTCATGCTGCTAGTGTAACGCCATCAACTAGTGTGCATAAAATAGAAAGGCCCCAGGCGGAGAACCTGCGGGCCTTTAACTTAACTAAACATTGAAACAAAACTCTTTTAATTAGTTCGCTCTTTCCTTTTCTTCATTATTAGAATCACGGCGACGAATTTGTTGTTTTAAATTCCCGAATTTATAAGAATAGGTAAGGCGAACCGTCTGATTGTCATTATATTGACGGATTTTCGAGTTAAACTCCTCAAAATCCGTATTTATGTTATTTTTATTCGATCTGAAAACGTCGGTTACAGCAAGCTTAAGCGAGCTTTTTTGATCTTTGAAATTATAGTTTAAGCCTAGGTCTACGTTTACACGGCCACTGATTTTGTATACATTATATATAAACGGTGTATTTCCATTAATATTGGCTTCAGCTGAAAATTGATTATTCAACTTAAAGGTATGCATACTATTTGCTTGGATGAAGAAAGAGCCTAAATCAGCGTAATATCCAGCAATTGGACCTTTAAAGTGCATGTAAATACCTGTGAAATTATTATTCATCGTCCAGAATTTTCCAACACGATAAGGAATATTCATGTTTAAATATGATGTTACTGATTTAGCCAAATTATCACGTGTAATCCACGTTTCATTCGTTTCTTTATTCTGTCCCATACTTTCCACCATCGCGTCATTAGTAATGTCCGTTCCTAGTGTAAAATTGAACATTTGCATCAGCGTGTAGTTCAAGGATAGTCCGTGCGTATATTGCGGGTTGACATATGGATTACCTTCTTGGAAAGTCAACTTGTCGATATAGTAGCGAAAAGGATTTAAATAGCGATAATTAGGTCTACTTATTTTCCGTGCGTAACTCAAGGTCAATATATGATTCGGGCTGATATTATATCCTAAATTTGCTGACGGAAAGAAGTCCAGGTAATCACGCTTCACTCTAGAATTCTTTGTAATCGAGTTCCCATCAGATATAGTGTATTCTGCGCGAACACCTAATTTCGTTGTCCATTTACCAAATTCCGTACTGTAATCCACATATCCGGCTGAGACTTGCTCCGTATAGACAAAATGATTTGGTCTACCTTCATAATCCCCCCATTGACCGCCAACTAGACGTTCAAAGCCAAGATCGTTATCGGACTTTACGTTACTATATTTTATCCCTGCTTCTAATTTTCCTTTTTTGAATGGTTTCACATAATCCAATTTAGAAACATAGATATCAATATCTACTGGCATGCTACTGCGTTCCTGCTCTTCTGGTCGCACCAATGCTCCTGATGGCGTCTCTGTACGATAGAAATAATCTACATCAGAGGCCGTGCGGAACATGCTCCAGTCAAAGTCGAATGTCAATTTACTCCCGGTTGTATCAATTTTGAATTCATTATTGAAGTTTACAGAATAGCGGTTAAACTTCGCTAAACTATAGGAATTTGCACGCATGATAGAATCCGTGATATTTGCAGAGGGACCGATAAATGAAGCACTCAAGTTATCCCCGCCTTCCTCGTTGTTATTTCCAGTAAATTGAACTAACATCGTGTTTTTCGCAGAAGTCTTTTGTTCAACACCAAAACGATAATTATGATTTTTCTCCCGTTCGATTAAGCCCGCTTTTTGATCGAATATTGTTGACTTACCGTGGTTTGCAATCGTTCTTTCTAAGTTTAATTCCGTTTCACGTTTATTATCGGTATAGGCATAAGATCCAAATAGTGTGGTATTATTTTTCTTGTAGTTTAGGTTTAATGAGCTATTACCTCTAAAATGTTTACCATAGCCACCACTTGCAATAAAAGATCCGTTAAAACCTTCGGTATTATTTTTCTTGAGCACAATATTGATAGTTCCTACAGCTCCCTCAGCATCGTCTTTCGCTTGACGTGTCGTAGTCACCTCAACACTCTTTATCTGTGCGGCATCCGTTGATTTTAAGAAAGTAGCCAATTGCTCTCCAGTCATATACGTTTGACGTCCATCGATGGTTACAGTGACCCCTTGTTGCCCCATTAATTGTAGATTATCATCCTTATCTACACTAACTCCAGGAGCGCGCTTTACAACCTCTAAGGCATTATTCCCTGCTGCTAAAGTTGAATTTTCTACATTTAGGATTAGCTTCCCATCTTTGTTTTGAACCATTGGCGCTTGCCCCTTGACAGTAACCGCTTCTATCGTTTGGCTAGCTGCTGTAAGTTTAATTACTGGAACTGAATAAACGTCATCGCCTAGATCAAAATTTGCCGATTTTGCATTAGCAAATCCAACAGACGATACTTCAATATAATAGTTCCCTTTGGGTGCTTTTAAGATTATAAAATTACCATCAGCGTCAGTCACAGCCGTTTTGATCAATACATTTGCTGTTGATGACATTAAATAAATAGAGGCCGCAGCTACTGGTTGGTTATCCTGGTTGACGACCTTTCCCTTAATATCGGCGTCTTGCGCCTTTGCTAATGCCTGGTTTAAAAATAAAACCATTGTTGCGACAATTAGCACAATTACTCTTCCCATTGTTGTTTTTCTAGTGTTTTCGTTATTGGTTTGTTTCGATAACCGACCTTTATATTCAAAAAGCCGGTTATTTATTATTCTTTAATGACGTTGATGCTTAAGCTTTGGTTGCAGCAGCCTCTTCTTTTTTTTCCGATTTCTCTTTTAACTCCTCCAGCTCCTTTGCCTTTTCCTTAGCCTCTTCCTCCTTTTGTTTTGCTTCCTCTTCTGCTTTTTCAATCGCTTCCTTTTCGGCCTTTAACTTGTCATCTTGCATCTTAAGAATGCATCGAAGGCCATTTGCGGTCATAATCCACTCGGAAGACTTTGCATTTTCATTATATTGATTACACTCCCATGCGGAAATATCTTGTATACGATGACCTATTGAATTAGTCAAAGAAACTTTGGTCCCTACTGGAAGATAAACGATGATTCCGACATGTTGATCTCTAACTTTATCTTGTTGATTCATTGCAAAGTGACTGTCGAAAGAAACAACATTCTTGTCTTGCTTCACTTGATAAGATATACGAGAAGCGCGATCTGATGCTTCTTTATAGGTATTCCCTTTCGCTCTATAATTGTACTGTATATAAGGTGCTTTTAAAGAATCTATAGCTTCAACGCGAATAGATATATCGCGACGTAGATAATCCGCTAGGTTTTCTCCTTTTACATTGATATTAAACTTCTTTTTGTTGAATTCTTCATCAGAAGCTTTTATTACACGCACGTCATGCTCAGTAAATATATAACTGTCGCTTTTATCCAAAGGCTTCTCGACACTAATGGTACTGACCTCTTTAAATTCCTGTTGTGTTATTACTACAAAGTATAAGATCATTACGACAGATATAATCCAAGTCGCAAACAAGGTCATACTTAAATAGTTATTCATTCGCTGTACTTTAAATACAACACGTAGTAAAAGATAAAAGATCGCGAAAAATGGAATTCCAATAGCCATAAATCCTGCGAGTAAGGCAAAGAATGCGGATACAGGTGTCATCACTGTTAATGGTGGTAACATAATATCATTCTTAATTCCTAATAGATTTAGCGTACAGAATACAAAGGTTACAAATAACCCAATGATTGCGCATCCGAAAGCGATTAAGAATATAATGGCTAAGAACTTACCAAACGCCGAGAGAACGCGACCAAATAAATCGCCTACCGTACGAACTCCTCTATTAAAATGCTCGCCGGCACCCGAAAAATTTTCTCCAAGTCCTTTCATTTCTTCATCAAAAGACTTTTTAAAATTCTGTAGATTAGCTGCTTCTCCGCGCATAGCCATCTTATCTGCACGCGTTATTGCTTTAGGCATTACCGCCCATAAAACAACGTACAACAAGACTCCAGAACCTGCAAATAGGAAAAATAGAACGAACATTATTCGAATCCATTTTGATTCAAGATTAAAATAATGCCCAAGACCTGAACACACGCCACCGAAAATACGATCGTCCATATCACGCATCAACTTCTTTGAAGCAGCAAATGCAAAGGCAGGCTCATTTATAGTCTCCTCAGGTTTAGCGGCCTCGGGTTCTCCCTCTACTTCTGGGATTGATTCAGCTTCCGTCTCTGCAGCAATTGCTGGCTCCGATTCCTCACGAACTTCCTCTAAAAAATCTGCTTCAAAATCGCTCACACGTCCCATTTGGCTTATAACCTCATTAACGTCTTGAACGTTGATAACTTCTTTACGTCCACTTTGAATTTTCTCCGCAAACATCTCAGCAATTCGATTTTCGATATCCTCAAGTATTTCCTTGCTATCTTCCGTCTTACCAAAGTGTTTTTTAATCTCGATCATATAAGATCGAAGTATTTCGTAAGCATCCTCCTCTATATGAAAGACTATGCTGTTTATATTAATGATTATTGTTCTGTTCATGGCAATATTTAGTTAATTATGTTAGTCAATTTGGCGATCTCCAATAGCGGTTTGCACGGCAAAGTTCAATTCTTTCCAGGTTACATCTAGCTTATGTAACACCTCCGTACCTTCAGCTGTAATCTGATAATATTTGCGTGGTGGACCCGAAGTCGATTCCTGCCAACTGTAACTTAACAAGCCATTGTTCTTAAGTCGCGTCAGCAAAGGGTACAATGTACCTTCGACCACCAACAACTCGGCTTTTTTTAATGCACCGATGATGTCTGAGGCGTATATCTCTCCCCGAGAAATTATAGACAGAATACAATACTCTAGTATTCCTTTCCTCATTTGGGTTTGTGTGTTTTCTGCTACCATAACAATACAAAGATATATCCTTTGGATGGTACTTTGCAATACATAGTACTATAAAAAAGCAAAGTAAAGCTGTAACACGCTGTATTTCAACTATATAATTTTTAATAAAATTTATACCAAGCTCTAAAAACGATAAAAAAGCGTTGAGTCCTTTTTAATACCGATTAAAAAAGCGAATTTTAACGATAATGAATTGGATATTAAATTATGCTTGGGCGATCATATGGGCGA
Source organism: Sphingobacteruim zhuxiongii (assembly GCF_009557615.1). Lineage (NCBI taxonomy): Bacteria > Pseudomonadati > Bacteroidota > Sphingobacteriia > Sphingobacteriales > Sphingobacteriaceae > Sphingobacterium > Sphingobacterium zhuxiongii. Next base: position 244,605 of record NZ_CP045652.1, on the reverse strand, counting down.
TCTTAATGTGCGTACTTATGTTTATGCCCGCAACCGACCTGCCCTCAGGCAATTATTTCTGTGGATCTGATAAAATGGTCCATTGCGGAAGTTTTTACCTTTTTACCACTTTGATGCTTTTTGGAAGCGCTATTCAAACGAAGCGCAGAGCCGCAAAAATGAAAACAATGTCTATTGTTTTTCTAATTGCTATACTATTCATTGCGCTAACCGAACTAGGACAAATGTATTTCACTAGTACACGCCAAGCTGATTGGTGGGATGTGTTTGCTGACATGGTCGGCATTGGAATGGCCTTATTTAGTTTCCTATTATTTTATAGTCCTAGAGCACAATATCAATAATGAAGAAGTTTCTTAAAATAGTATTCGCTGCAGTTGTTCTCTGCTTCTCCGTAAGTTCTTGTTCCATCTTTAATCGTTGTGACTGTCCATCAGTCCACAATGGTAAAGTTCGGCGTTAAGCTTTAGCGATGATCGCTATCGAGATTTTACAGTGGGGGAACGCTTTTAATATAGCAACCCCAGCTGATGCTAAGGTAGATCCTGTCGTCAAAACATCATCAAGCAATAAAATATGTTTTCCATTGAGATTGATTGTTTTGGAACAATAAAAGATTTGATCGACTGAGTCGACTCGATCGGTGGAATCCTTCTTTGTCTGTGTAGGATTATTTTTTACTCGACGTAATACATTCTCCAATAAAGGCTTACACAAACGCTCTGATAGTCCTTTTCCAAAACAAGCACTCTGATTATATCCTCTTTTTTTGCGAAACGTAGCGGGTGTAAGGGAATTGGGATTAAATAATCTACGTCTTTATAATAGCTTCTCTCAATCAAGAGTGTTCCATACATTTGCCCCAGGAAATAGCCAAGTTGTGCTTTGTTTGCATATTTTAATTGGTAAATAATGTGTTCGACGCGCGATGATGGTCTGAAACGAAGCATAGCAACTGCGCGCTCAACCTTGAGCTTACCTCGCATTAAAATATAGCTTTCGTTGTTTGGGATTAAATGATCATCGGTATATGGAAGATGATACAAACATTTCGTACAAATAAATCGTTCTTGGAGAAATAGAACTCTTGCACAGCCGGCGCATAAAGGTGGGAAAAATAAATCCAGTACAGCCTTTGCATATTTTTTTAGCATTTTCATGCCGAAAACTAGCAAAATAACATCAAGTAAAATTTACCTAATAGTTAATTTTAAGCTTCAACCTTATCTGACTCTTTTTCTTTGATTGCTAATTGACCACAAGCAGCGTCAATATCCTTTCCTCTACTTCGACGTACATTCGTTGTGATACCTTGACTTCGTAGATAACTTGCAAACTGCTCAATCTTATCCGCTTCAGCATTAACAAAATCTGCCAATGATATCGGATTATATTCAATGATATTAACTTTACAAGGCACATGCTTGCAGAACCTTGCAAGTTCTCTAGCATCCTCTAATTCGTCGTTGAAATTATCAAAAACGATATATTCAAATGTTATTGGACTTTTTGTTTTTGCGTAGAAATACTTTAATGCTTCAGCGAGCGCCTTTAATGAGTTTTGCTCATTAATTGGCATGATTTCATTACGTTTAGTATCATTAGCAGCATGTAGTGATAGCGCAAGATTGAAACGAACTTGATCATCACCAAGTTTCTTAATCATCTTTGCAATCCCAGCTGTCGATACGGTGATCCGTTTTGCCGCCATATTCAATCCATCTGCTGATGTAATTCTATCAACCGATTTCATCATATTGCTATAATTCAACAAAGGTTCACCCATACCCATATAAACAATATTAGTAAGCGGATGTCCATATTGCTCTTCGGCTTGCTTGCTGATTAATACAACTTGATCATAAATCTCGTCAGCATTCAAATTACGCTTTCTATCCATATAGCCAGTCGCACAGAATTTACATGTCAAGCTACAGCCAACTTGGGAGCTTACACAAGCGGTCATGCGGTCCTCTGCAGGAATTAAAACTCCCTCAATAACATTGCCATCATAAAGTGTAAAGCTACTTTTGATAGTTCGATCAGAAGATATTTGGGATTGACGTACTTGTACCGCATTAATGGAAAAACGTGATTTAAGATTCTCACGTAGCGACTTGCTTAAATTACTCATCTGATCAAAATCAGTAGCTGATTTTTGCCATAACCATTCATAAATCTGCTTTGCACGAAACCCTTGTTCACCGGCTTCTACTAAAGCAGTTTTTATTTGATCTAAGCTCAAACTCCTAATGTCTACTAATTTTGTTGCATTTTCCACAGCGCAAAGATAAGTTATTTTTTATCAGCTCAAGGTAATTTTGATTGGAATAGCTTGGAGAACAAGAACAAAGGCCCATCTACACGTAAATGGGCCCTTCACTATTTGAACAAATATATTAAACTAACTACCATACTAACACCTGCAAATTGAGGCCGTTCCGAATAAACGACTACACAATCTATCCGTGTAAATTATTATCCATTTTATTGGATCTCTTTCTTCTACGAATAGAACGAATCACATAAATAACAAGTACTGCGACAATGAGTAGCGGCCATAAACCTATTATTCCAATCGTTAAGTTTTCGATTAAATCCCAACCAAACGCAAATGAGTCTTTCACACGCGTCCAAAATGAATTACTTCCCATTGGTAAATTCGCATTCTCTTCGAAAAGATGAATCGTCAATGTACTGTAATTTACCTGCCCACTCAAGCTTCTCAGAACACCCTCACTTGCATCTATTTCTTCTTGTAACATTCGGATCTGCTCTTGTATTTCCAACAAGTCTTTCACTGATTTTGCTGAAGACACCATTTGCTGATAACGCTCCAAATAAGCACGTTTGCTTTTTAATCTTGACTCCGTATCATAATACTGTGCAGAGACATCTTCAGCTCTTAAATTCTTTTCGGTTATTTTATCTGTACCATTTTCAAGATTCGCCAATAGTGCATCCAACTTATTTGACGGAATTCGAACGACTAGGTCGAATGAAGTATACGCTCTAGCGTTATTTACTGTTTCGTTCTCATAATAACCTTGTACATTTTTTAAAAGCCCATCTAAAGTCTTTTTACTCGCCTTAACGTCCTTCGATTCAATAGAAATATTTCCTGTACGAACTATTTTTTTATTCACTACAGGATTAATTGCCTCGGGAGTCTGCATTGTCACCACATCAGCAGCACTTCCTTCGACGGCTTTACTCGCCATTACTGGACTAGGACTGTCTAAATATTCAGCGCCCACCTCCGCTACCGCAGCGTCTGCAGTACTTTCCATTTTATCAGACTGACTGCAAGAATTAAAAAACAGTGCGGTCCCTATAACTAATAAATTGAATCTTTTCATAATAGAATTTCTAAGAGGATGCATTAATTGCTAATATTCCACAATTCTATGTAAAAAAAATGGGGAAGAACAATCTTACAATATTCTTCCCCGTTGAAATAGAGATAATCTAACTAATATATTATTCGAATACATTTGAAGTTTTCTACTCCAAAAGCTCAATTATCCGAAAGAAGCGCTATGCTGTTGCGGCCTTTACTTTCGGCATAATCTGAGTACCATAAAGCTCAATCGCTTTCATCATCTTACTATGATCGGGACTACCGACATCCATATGTGCTGAAAATCGAGTCAAACCAAAAGTTTCTTGCATTTGCAAAATCTTATCAACCGATTCATTGACATCCCCAACAATTAAATGCCCATGTCTTGAACGTCCATAGTCATATTGCGTACGCTGGTAGGTCGGCCAACCACGAGATGCTCCTATGCGATCCATTTGCGAAGCATAAAATGGATAGTACCAATTGGAAATTTCTTGAGAATCCTCCCCAAAGAAGGAATGCATATGAACTCCAACTTGCATATCTTCAAGATTATGACCTGAGTCTACAAACGCTTGCTCATAAACTTCAAATAATGGCTTAAAATTAATAGGAGAACCCCCAATAATTGCAAACATAACTGGAAGACCTAATTTCCCTGCACGGATAACCGACTCCGTAGTTCCACCCACTGCGACCCAAATCGGCATTTTACCATTGGTTGGACGTGGATAAATCGACTGATTAATCAAACTTGGACGATGTTTTCCAGTCCATGTTACTGTTTCTGAATTATTCAACCGCATTAACAGATTCAATTTTTCTTCGAACAGTGAACTATAGTCCTTCAAATCAAAACCAAATAATGGGAATGACTCAATAAACGACCCTCTACCCGCCATAATTTCAGCGCGCCCGTTCGACAGCAAATCAACTGTTGCAAAATCTTGATATAATTTTACCGGATCCGCAGAACTTAATACCGATACAGCACTACCTAACTTAATATTTTTTGTAACCGTAGCCGCTGCTGCCAATATAATTTCTGGTGATGCAACCGCATAATCTGCCCGGTGATGCTCACCCATTCCGAAGAAATCAACGCCAACCTCATCCATCAATTTTATCTCTTCGATGATTTCTTTTAAACGTACTTGTGTATTTTGTATTTCGCCTGTTTGTGGATTTATCTGTAAATCGCCAAACATTCCAATTCCTAATTCCATATCTTATTCCTTAAATGATAAAACAAAAATAGCCTGAATAAACAGGCTATACATTGATATATGATAAGAAAGTATTATCCATGAATTTGTTCTTTCGTTCCATACGATTGAATCAGCTCTCCTTCGAAATCAAGCCATTCCTTCCAACGTTTATCCACGTCAACATCAACAGTGTATTTCTTCGCAAAATTTAAGAAAGTCGTATAATGATTTGCTTCTGAAACCATCAAATCATGATAGAATTTCGCCAAGTCTTTATCTTCTATATTCTTTGATAACACCCTGAAACGCTCGCAACTTCTCGCTTCAATCATTGCTGCAAACAACAGTCGATCGATAAAAGCTTGGTTACGGGAACCATCTTTCTTCGCGAACTTCATTAAACGGCCAACATAGTCGTCCTTGCGCTCTCTGCCCAAGGTATAACCACGTTCTTCGATAATGTCAATTACCATCTTAAAGTGTTCCATTTCCTCTATCGCAATTGCTGTCAATTCATGAACTAGATCAGCATATTCAGAGTTCTGTGTAATAAGCGAGATTGCATTAGATGCTGCTTTCTGCTCACACCAAGCGTGGTCTGTTAAAATTTCTTCCAAGTTAGACTCCGCAATATTTGCCCAACGCGGATCGGTCAATAATTTTAATCCTAACATAGCTTTCAAATTATGATGCAAAGGTACAAAAACAAAATTCATCCAATGGAGTCAACCTAATTATGTTAATTTGCAAAATGAGTAAGCGTGTTTTAGTAATCGGTTTAGTTTGGCCCGAACCAACGTCATCTGCCGCTGGATGGCGAATGCTGGAATTAATTAACAACTTTCTTTTGCGTGGTTATGAAATGCATTTCGCATGTGCTGCATGCAAATCTGAACACTCATTTCCACTAATTGATCTAGATGTTAAAGAGCACATAATTCAACTAAACGACAGTTCGTTCGACGCTTTTATTGAAACATTACAGCCAGACATCGTATTATTTGATCGCTTCATGATTGAAGAGCAATACAGTTGGCGCGTAAAAGCAATCTGTCCTACAGCCTTACTGATTCTAGACACGGAGGATTTACATTTTATTCGTTATGCCCGTCAAGAAGCTTATAAAAGTGACGTCCCGCTTTCCAACGACTTATATTATAATGAACATGCTAAACGCGAGTTGGCGTCCATCCTGAGGTGCGATATGTCCCTTATTATTTCTACGATTGAAATCGAAACCCTAAAAAGCCAATTAAATATACAATCGTACTTATTGCAATTGCTTCCATTTTTTGTTGGAGACGAAAATCCTATGGATATTGACTTTAGCGAACGGAAGAACTTCGTATTTATCGGGAATTTTATACACGAACCAAATTGGAGAACTGTCTTAGCTTTAAAAGAGTTATGGCCTAAAATCCGAAAAGCATTACCAGCAGCGGAATTACATATCTATGGAGCCTACCCAAGTCAAAAAGTTTGGGAATTAAACAAGCCAAAAGAAGGCTTTATCATTAAAGGCCGCGCAACAAATGCTATAGAGTCCATATCAAAATATCGTGCGCTTATTGCTCCAATTCCATTCGGAGCCGGTTTAAAAGGTAAATTCATCGATGCATTACGGGCCGGCACTCCTTCTGTTACAAGCGCAATTGGAGCAGAAGGGTTTGCTTATTCAGAACAATGGAATGGCTATATCGTTGAGGACGTGGATGAGTTTGTTGAAAAATGTATTCGACTATACGAGGATCAATTGACCTGGGAAGAAGCGGCTTCAAATGGAAGAGAACTATTGAATAAGCTTCATTCTGGCGCATATTTCGATGCTTTTTTTCAAAGAATCGAGTATTTGAAAGAACACATCGAGGCGCATAGAAGAAAGAATATCCTAGGGCAAATCCTTTGGACGAATCAATTTAGTGCAACGAAATATATGTCCTTATGGATTGAAGCAAAAAACAAGCAATAAAAAAGGCCACCCAAAAAGGGCAGCCTCAGCTCTCATCTTAAGTTTGTATTTAACGTCTTCTAAATTGTATTATGGTAGTTGTAGGGCCATCAACACGTTTCAACGTGAATTTTGCAACCGTAGAAATAATACTTTCTTGGATTTGATACTCAACTCCATCAAACCACATTACTTTCTCACCTTCTAATTTGTAAGGAATAGGATCTGACCAGCTTTGATCTGACTTCATGATATAAGCATTGTTATTTGATCTAAATTCCATGTAGTTATTATCGCCTGTACCCACAAGTACTGTAGAAACATCTGCCGTACCTGCAACACTTACTGTCTTAATAACATCATACCACTTGTTAATACGGATAATGTTCTGCGCTGTATCGCGCTCGATACTATCTAACGTATCCTTGCTACAAGAAGCCAAGCTAATCGCAACAAATAATAGCATCATTACCTTTTTCATAGTTTCATTCCTCTAGTTAAACATCTTTATTATGAAGGGACAGTTCCAATCATTATGCCAATTAATTGAATACATAAGATTTTAACGTTTGTTACAATTAGTTTCAGCAAGCTTCACGAGCTAGAAATTTAAAATTCACTATATTTAGCAAAACATAAACCCGTATGAAAACACTGAAAGGTCCAGGGATATTTTTAGCTCAATTTATAGCAGAAGAAGCGCCCTATAACACTTTAGAAAATATTGGAAAATGGGCACAAGCTTTAGGCTATAAAGCTGTTCAAATACCAACGAACGACCCCTCCTTTTTCAACTTACAACAAGCAGCAGAGAGTAAAACCTATGCCGATGAAATAAAAGGCAAACTTCTTGAAATTGGTCTAGAAATATCTGAACTATCGACACATTTACAAGGTCAATTAATTGCTGTACATCCTGCTTACGACGAACTATTTGATGGTTTTGCACCTGCAGCAGTTAGGAATAACCCGAAGGCGAGAACAGAATGGGCAACTCAGCAATTGAAATATGCTGCGATGGCTTCCGCAAATTTGGGCTTAAATGCTCATGCTACCTTTTCTGGATCATTACTATGGCATATGGTATACCCTTGGCCACAACGCCCAGCGGGACTCGTAGAAACAGGATTCAAAGAATTGGCGAATCGTTGGCTCCCCATATTAAACGAGTTCGACAAGCATGGCGTCGATCTTTGTTACGAAATCCATCCAGGTGAAGATTTACATGATGGTGTTAGTTACGAGCGCTTCTTAGAAGCTGCGGATAACCATCCACGCGCCTGCCTATTGTACGATCCTTCGCATTTATTATTACAAGGCATGGACTATCTATCTTATATTGATTATTACCATGAGCGTATCAAAATGTTCCACGTAAAAGATGCAGAGTTTAACCCTACAGGAAAACAGGGGGTGTATGGTGGATATAGCGGTTGGGTTGAACGAGCGGGACGCTTCCGTTCTTTAGGTGACGGTCAAGTTGATTTCAAAAGTATCTTTAGTAAACTTGCAGCTTACGACTATGAGGGATGGGCTGTACTCGAATGGGAGTGTGCATTGAAAAACAGTGTCGACGGTGCAATAGAAGGTGCGGAATTTATCAAAAACCATATTATCAAAGTAACGGACAAAGCTTTTGATGATTTCGCCGCGACAGGTACAGATGAGGCGTTTAACAGAAAAATTTTAGGCCTATAAGATAGTCTGATCGTTTATAAAGTCAGTGTAAATAATGAAACGACCTTAAAAACAAGACTTAACAAGCTTAGATAATTAACATTCATAATAAGATTGGCGGATTGCTCAACTTGCTATTCGCACGATACTAATAAAAAAGGCAGTCTAATCAACTGCCTTTCTTAATTTACATACTTTAAAAAGTAAAATTTACAACCGTATTATTAATGAACTAGTACCTTCAATCTCATATTGTGAATGACCTACTGTGACGGACAAGGATTCCGTTGAACTATTTGTTATCTCGATAGTCTCCTTGTCAATTTGAATAGATAAAATTTTCTCTCTAAAACCGATATTAAATGTAAAGGACTTCCACTGCTCTGGAAGGAAAGGCTGAAAATACAATTGATTATTCTTCACGCGCATTCCGGCGAAGCCCTGCACGATACTCATCCATGTACCTGCCATCGATGTAATATGCAAACCGTCTTCCGTATCATTGTTATAATCATCTAGATCAAGGCGTGCGGTTCGCAAATAGAACTCATAAGCTCGAGCCTCATCATTTAGCTTGGCCGCCAAAATACTGTGGATACATGGCGACAATGAACTCTCATGCACTGTTCGCGGTTCATAAAAATCAAAATTCCTTCGCAAATCAGCTAGATCAAAATCATCCTCGAAGAAATACATCCCTTGAAGCACATCCGCTTGTTTGATAAAACATGATCTAAGAATTCTATCCCAACTCCACTTTTGATTTAAAGGTCTTTCTGAAGCTGGAAGATCTTTCACCAACAACTGCTCTTTATCTAAATATCCGTCCTGTTGTAGATAAATATTTAGCTCTTCATGATATGGGAAATACATATTATCAGCGATATCTTTCCATTGCTCGATCTCCACAGGAATGAAATCAATAGATTTTAAAATTTCCTCATAACGCGAGCGATTATGTGCATTCACATAGTCCAATGCTTCTCGGGTATAGTTTAAACACCAAACGGCTAAATAGTTCGTATACCAGTTGTTATTAACGTTGTTTTCATACTCATTCGGTCCGGTCACACCAAGTATAACATACTTTTTTCGGTCTTCACTCCAATTCACTCGCTGCTTCCAGAATCGGGCAATGGCGATTAAAACCTCCAGCCCATATTCGGCAAGATAGTCCCAATCTTGCGTATACGTTATATAATTATGAATAGCATAGGCAATGGCGCCATTTCTATGAATCTCTTCAAATGTAATTTCCCATTCGTTATGGCTCTCCGTACCATCCATTGTCACCATAGGATACAATGCTGCACCATTTTTGAACCCTAACATTTCTGCGTTTTCAATAGCCTTTTGCAGATGGTTATACCGATATACTAATAAATTTCTACCCACCTCTTGAGGTGCTGTTGATAAATAGAATGGAATACAGTAGGCCTCGGTATCCCAATAGGTTGCTCCAGCATATTTTTCTCCCGTAAATCCTTTAGGACCGATATTCAGTCTAGAGTCTGTGCCAGTATAAGTTTGGAAAAGCTGAAAGATATTAAAGCGTATCGCTTGTTGCGCCTTGATATCCCCCTCAATTTTAATATCACTCTGCTCCCATTTATTAGCCCAAGCAAGCTTTTGATGTTCTCTAAGTTTATCAAAACCGACCCGACTTGCTACAGCAAGTTTCTCTTCGCAAGAAGAAATTAATTGATCTACAGAATGATTTAATGAGGACTGAACACACGCTATTTTCACGATGTTAATGGTATTACCGGCATTAAGTTCCAAAATAAACTCTTCTGCAATCCATTTCTCCTGCTTCTTAACTACCTTTTCAGTTGGAATCACGAGGTGTCCATCACTAAACAATTCAGTCTTCGCACCGACACACAATTCGAAACCAGTTTTTAAAGTTTTCGTTTGCAAGAAAATACCGTTTTCAGAGGAATGGTCTTTTACAGCATCCCAAAACTTAAAATCATAATTGCTGTCTTGGTTAACAATATCACCATCAACGATTGACAGCACTTTAAGTTTAGCATCAAAGTTTAAAGGAGTGATGCTATACTGAATAGCCGCAATCTCATCATCAGCGATACTACAAAAACGAATGCTATTCACGTCGATTGTTCTTGATCCTGATAACTCCACAACGAATGTTCTTTGTAAATAGCCTTCTTGCATATTTAACACTCGCTTGAATTGCTTTATCTTGCACTTTGCCAAATCTAACCGCTCGTCGTCGATGTAGATATCAAGACCAATCCAATTCGTTGAATTAATAACTTTATCGAAAGTTGGAGGATAGCCATTCTTCCACCATCCCACTCTAGTCTTATCTGGAAAATAAATTCCAGCAACATAAGAGCCTTGCAAAGTCTCGCCGGAATAAGCCTCCTCGAAATTTGCTCTTTGCCCCATTTTACCATTACCGATACTAAATAAACTTTCGGATATTTTATTTAGGCTAGGGTCAAATCCCTCTTCAATAATATTCCATGGATCGGCTTGGATGTAATTTTTCATAAACTCAATAATAAGGTATATACTAAAACAGATTTTGAATGGTCTTCAAATCAATGTGTGTTAAATCGTCAACGACTAGATGAGCTTTTGCTAACTCCCTTTGGTCTCCTATTCCAATGGTTTTCATATTTCCTCGGAGCGCTGCCTCCACACCTGCTACAGCATCTTCAAACACCACACAGGCAGACGGCAATACCTGCAACAATTCGGCACCTTTTAAGAAAACCGCGGGATCAGGTTTTGACTGACTCACTATATTTCCATCCACAAGCGCGTCGAAATATGGGGTAAGCCTCGTATTATCTAAAATGAGTTTTGCATTCTTGCTGGCTGAACCCAAAGCAATTTTTACGTGATTGCTTCGTAGCTCGTTCAGTAATTCAACAGCGCCCGGCAGCAAATCTTCGTGCCTCATATTAGCGATCATATCTACATACCAACTGTTTTTCAAACTCGCTAACTCATTCTGCCTTTGCTGTGGAATATCTAACCCTCCCCATGAAAGTATTTTCCTCAAACTCTCCACCCGACTGATTCCCTTTAGCTGTTCGTTTTGTTGCTCACTAAAATCAAATCCTAACGAGTTCGCTAATTTCTTCCAGGCCAAGAAATGATACTTCGCTGTATCTACTAAAACTCCATCAAGATCAAATAAACATGCTTCTAATCCCATTCTACTATTTTTTTAACTCAAACACCTGCGTACTAACTGCAGGAATAGCAAGCTCTTCTAAACTATTTATTTGCGCCCCAGTGACGATATTAATCGCCTGCTGACGTCCAGCAATTCCCTCTTGAAACCGTTTGGTTTGGAGATTAATCGCTTCCTGTTTACTATTCATCACAATCATTATACGCTTATGATCATCATAGCGGAAATAAACATAAATGCCATCCTCTGGTATATATTGCAACATTTTCCCATCCTGTAAAACCGGATTATTCTTCCTGTAATTTGCTAGCGTTTTCACGTAGTCAAATGCTTCATTCTCCTTTTCAGAACGTCCTGCTCGATTAAATTTATTCGCTTTGTCTTTCGACCAGCCTCCAGGAAAATCTTCTCGAACCAAGCCATCTGGACTTGCAAAGTTTTTCATTAGGATCTCGGTACCGTAATACAGTTGTGGTATCCCGCGCGTAGTTAATAACCAAGCGATTCCAGACTTATATTTGTTAAAATCTTCACCAACGACAGATAAATACCGACTTAGATCATGATTATCGAGGAAGACAACGTTCTGATAAGGGTCTTCATACATGAAATCGCTCGCAAAAGTATTATACAGACGAACGACGCCGTCCATCCATCCAAACTTGCCATTCAGTGCTTCGTTAATAGCCCAATAGGCTTGAAAATCAGTAACCCCTTGCAATTTTGTATCAATTCCTTGATTAATCCGGTTCGACTTGGTAAAGTAGGCTTGATTTGGAATCCCATGAACCCACGTCTCCCCGAAATATGTCATCTTTGGATATTCAGCATCGATTGCTTTACCCCATTCAGACATAAATGCTAAGTCATTGTACGCATAGGTATCTAATCGAAATCCGTCAATTCCCATCTCTTCAATCCACCAAATATGGCTTTGCGTGATGTAATTTTTCACATAAGGATTGTCTTGGTTCATATCGGGCATATGTCGATCAAACCAACCATTTAACATGATGTCTTTATCCGATTTTGCGGCGTAGGGATCCATGTGAACTTGCTCCCTATAATTCGTTTTGGTAAACGTATTCCATTGATGTACCCAATCTTTCATGGGCATATCTTTAATTGTATAATGTTCGGTTCCGAAGTGATTGTGGACCAAATCTTGAATCATTTTAATCCCGCGCTTATGACAGGCATCGATCAGTTTACGGTAAGCCTCATTCCCTCCAAATCTAGGATCAACATGATAACTCTCCGTATTTGCATAACCATGATAAGATGTCAATGGCTGATCATTCGTAAGCACCGGATTTAACCACAACGCTGTTACGCCCAATTCTTGTAGGTAATCTAAATTATTGATGATTCCCTGTAAATCCCCGCCATGTCGATAATACATACTATCTCGATTGAGCGACTGGTCTGCCATTCCTTTCACACGATCGTTTGAGGGATCACCGTTTGCAAATCGATCTGGCATAATCAAATACACAAAGTCAGATGCATTTACGCCTTGCAACGCACGCTTTGATTCATCACGAGATTTCAGCTCATACTTCTTAACAAAAGTTTTCTTTCCCTGCTCTTTAAACAAAAGAGAAATATTTCCAGCCTTTGCCGTTGGTAGAATCTTGAGATCTAAAAACAAGTAATTAGGATTTTCAACTTTGTGTTGATTAATCAGTTCCACGCCCGTATAATCGATCTCAACGGTTTTTTTTGAGATGTTATCGCCATAGATCAAAAGTTGAACATTTGGGTTATTCATGCCTACCCACCAGTTCAGCGGTTCTATCCGATTTACCTGTGCAAAGGAGACCAGATGGAAGCAAATAAAGATTATGGCAATAACGATCCTCATATTTGTTTGTTGTTTAGTTTTTAACAATTGAAAAAGTCAATGCGGTTGGATTCATAGTCACGGTATAAGTTCCCGCTTCAGTAATTGCAATATCTGCTCCCGCAAGGGTTAATATGCCACCACTTCCGCCAAGGTTGGTTCCCCAATCATGATTTCTACGGAATTTGAATTTCCCTGGATTTAACACCGTTTTTAATACCCAATTACCGGCACCATCGTTCACAAACTTCATGTCTGCATCAACAGCCCAGTTAGAATTAGGAACCGCATCACCAATCATTCCCCAAGTTGGTGCGGCCTCCATTGTCCATGTATTGCTATTCATGTCCATGGTAATTAGTAATGTACCCGCAGCGATTGATTTAAAGTTGCCTCCCGTTGGACTAATAGTTCCATTTCCACCATCTCCAAAATTTACATTCCAGTTCTTCGCTGTTGTAATCTTGAATTCAGAATCTTTCGCTGGGAAACGCAGAATACCTGTGTAAATTCCATTTCCAGTTGCAGAAACTAAACTATCTGCGGTTGCGGGATCCCAACCTTGATATGCACCAGGAAGATAAATCCAAGACGTTAACGGGATAGGTTTTGATTTGATATTAACAACATTACTGTAGACAGCAATACTATTAGAAATACTAGATTTCAAACGAACTTCAACATCGGAGTCTTCATCGAACGAAAGGTTCATTGCAGAAAGTAGATTATTTAACTCTAGACCGGTGTAGGATTTCATTGTTACTCCATTTTCAAATACAGTCTCTCTCGCTGGAGTAAAGTTGGTCCCTTTTAGTCCAAATTGTAAGGAGTACGTAATCCCCGCATTATACCCAAAGTCAGAGTTTGTGTGCGTAAATTCGATAACCTTGCTATTCAATGTTGCTTTAGTAAGGGCAACATTCGTTGTCGAGCTAGTCAGGTTTCCTGATTGCCCGTCTTTTGCTATAGTTTTCACTTCATCCTTTTCGCAGGATACAAATAGCACGCTACTTAAGCAAAATAAGATCAGAAGTCTATTAATAAGGTTCATAATTTCTTGTGTTAATGTTAATAGCCTTGGTTTTGAGTTAAGTTCGTATTGGCAATAACATCGGACGATGGTAGTGGAAGAAGCGCTCTAAAACTCTCGATTGATCTTCCGTCTTTAACGCCACCTTTCCATGGCCAGATATAATTGCTACCTGTAAATTTCCCGAATCGGATTAAGTCCGTTCTGCGATAGCCTTCGAAATAAAGCTCTCTCATTCTTTCGTTCAGAATATCGTCCAAAGTAATTGCCGAGGCATTACCGGTTGCATTTCCATAGGCCCTTGTTCTGATTTGATTAAAATAACCTAAGGCTTGCGCAGTTGAACCACCTGTTCCTCCTCTCAATACCGCCTCAGCATACATTAAATAAACATCTGCCAATCGGAACAATGGAAAATCCAATGAGCTGAATGTTCCTCCTTGCGATGCTCCAGGCGTACCATTCGATTTCACGTTCTTAAACTTCGTAACGCGAAGCCCATCTTTAAACTCGCCTAACTCATCATTCTCCAGCTTATCGCCAAAGAACATGGCGCGCTTATCCGTTTTGCCACTATAATCTGGAAATGCGGTAGGAACTGCTTTTGTTGAACGGTTACCGCCCCAACCACCAGTGGGAACACCATAGTTTACAGGTGTCATTTCTCCGTTAATCAAAGAGTTTATTAAAAACGTTGTGCCCCCGTAATTTCTTGTTTTCACTCCATCATAGTTGATAGAGAATATAATCTCATTCTTGCTGGTAACATTATTATCTTCTAAGAAGAGATTCGCATAGTTACTTGTTAGTGCGTATCCGCCGTTAATAACTTTGTTCGCATAGGTTATTGCTTCCGTGTATTTAGCTGCGCCAGTATACACGTTTGCATTGAGGTATAATCTTGTCAATAAAGTCCATACGGCTCCTTGATCAGCGCGACCATACTCGTTTTGTTTCGCCGCTTTTATAAGTGGTTCAATTTCTAATAGCTCCTTTTCGATATACTTGAATAAGTCGGCCCGTTGTATTTGTTCCGGCGCAACTTTACCAATTAAATTATCTTCGGTAACAAAAGGAGGATTCCCAAACAAGTCTAGCAAAACCCAGTATTGATAAGCGCGAACAAATCGAGCCTCCGAGCGATATGCATCGATCTCTGCCGTATTGCCAATTCCTCTTGCTGATAATTTTTCAGGTGTACTTTCTCTAAGGAATTCATTTGCGACAGTGATTGTATAAATACATCGCGTATATAATCCTTTCACCATGATATTATCCGCATCCGGCATTCCGTAAACCATATCTGGAACACCGGGGTCATTCCAACCACATAGCGTCTCGTCAGATGTCAATTGCTGAATATTCCAATACAGACGAAAGAAATCGGATTGCCCAGCATCTATACCCGCTAAATCACTAGCTCCTTCACCTCCCCCAGAAGTCATCGATAAACTTCCATAGACTTTTAGAAAGGACTCTCTATATCCCTGTTCCGTTGAGTATACCTGATCGGCTGTAATATCATTCTTTGGGCTTAAATTCAATAAGTCTTCACTACATGAAGTAACAGACAAGATTAGCATGCTGCCCCAAATCGTATTTTTAATATATCTTTTCATGAATTTCTTATTTAATATTAAAACCCAAAGTTTAACCCTAAGGAATACACTCTAGGTCTTGGATATAATGTGTAGTCAATACCATTGAACAACTCAGGATCTACGCCTTTGTACTTAGAAACCGTAAACACATTTTGTACATTCGCATTGACCGTCATAGTCACGGTTCCCTCTTTATCTAGATTCCCAACATTATAAACTAATCCTAAGTTATCCATGCGCAAGAAAGAAGCGTTGCTTATATAGTAATCGCTGTAATACTGATTGTTATTAAAATTCGTATTGAATATATCGGTAGTCGCATTGTTAATGAATCGCGACGGGTTTAGAATATTTCTTGAAACCCCGAAATTCGAAGAGATGTTATCATAAACATAGTTACCAAAGCTTGCTCTCAATACGGTATTTAAAGTAAGACGCTTATAATTAATGGAAGTCGTGAAGCCCATAAAGTAATCAGGAGCAGGTTTCTGATAGTAATAACGATCGGCAGGAGTTACAGCGCCATCGCCATTTAAGTCTTCATATACACCTTCTAATGGGTTACCTTGTTGGTCATAAACTTGTTTGTAAACATAGTATTGGAAAGGTGCCGAACCAACAGTATGGTATTGAATCACATTCCCTGTACCGCCGGTAATCCAACCTGCCGCTAATTGATAACCTGGGTTATCGTTTAAAGTTAGGTTAGTAATCTTACTTTCATTGACGGTCATATTGAATCCTAAGTCCCAATTGAAATTCTCAGATTTTATAGCTTGAATATTGATGCTACCTTCAATACCACGGTTTTCCATATTACCAACATTGGTCAATAATTGATTACTATAATTCGTACCTACAGATATTTCGGTCGTTGCTAATAAATCTTTCGTTTTCTTTTGGTATGCATCAATACTACCATAGATACGACCTCCCCAGAAGCCATAATCTAATCCAATATTGGTCGTTGCTGTAGATTCCCAACGTAGTGTCTTATCGTAAGCAATCGGAGAATAAACATGATAAAATTGATCCCCAATTTGGTACTGAGCTTCATTTGTACTGTAATAGTAAACAGGAATATAACCATAGTTCGTAATCCCATCTTTATTACCCGTTTCTCCATAGCTTACACGAAGCTTCAAGTCAGAAATACTGTTGTTATCCTTCAAGAAGTTTTCGCCCTTGATACGCCACGTAAATGCCGCTGAAGGGAAAATACCCCAACGCCCGTCTGGATTGAATTTCGAAGAGCCGTCCGCACGAATGGTACCGGAAAGAATATAACGATCAGCAAACGAGTAAATTAAACGACCATAGTAAGAAAGTAATCTATTCTGAGGTACATTATCGGCGTAAACAGGAGTTGTTATTACATCTCCGTGGGCATTATAAGAACTGAAGTTGTAGTTCGTTTCCTTATTATCGTAATATCCATATCCCGCCGTTACGTTAATGTTACTATTGATACTCTCAATATCCTTAACGTAATTTAAATAACCTTCAATGAATGTGTTGTTTTGCTTACCTCGATAGCGTTGAAATAGTCCCTTATTACCAAAGTTAGATGCTGCAAAATCCGGAATGCTCGTTGCCCCCTTACCTGATGCAATGTCATAACCTACATTTATATTTGCGTGTAATTCAGGAAGAAAGTGGAATGAATAATCCAATTGCGCATTTCCGATACTTCGATTTGCTCCTGCTCTATTACTGTAATTATCTAACAATGAAACTGGATTTCTTGGCGATAACGTATTTGGAACAGCTCCCTCTTGCCATTCAAAATATCCTCCATATGGGCTATTTGCATCATATACGTTTTGCGTAGGATCGAATACAATCGCTGAACCAATTGCCCCAGTATTTGCAAACTCCTGATTTGTCATTGTTCCTTTGAAATTGATGTCCAGTTTTAAATGGTTATCAAAGAAACGAGGAGATAGATTTACACCAGCAGTTCCTCTTCTAAGCATATCCGTTTTTAGAATACCTGCCTGTTCTAAATATCCTATAGAGACACGATACGGCATATTCTTTACTCCGCCAGAGAGCGAAATATTGTTGTCCGTGGTTATTGCGTTATGATAAATTAAATCTTGCCAATCTGTGTTTGCAGTTCCCAATAATCCTTTTTGTGCTGCAGTACCGCGTTCATTAACAAAAGATCTTACTTCGTCAGCAGTAAGCACCTCAACTTGATTAGCAATCGTTGACAATGAGTTAACTGTTGACAAATTTAGCTTTGGTCTTCCCATTTTCCCCGTCTTTGTGGTAATCAAAATAACCCCATTAGATGCTCTAGATCCATAAATAGCGGTTGCATTCGCATCCTTTAATACGGTCATGGATTCAATATCATTAGGATTGATTAATGAAAGAGGATTTGCAGATCCAGAAATTCCCTCTCCGCTCAATGGATTACCATCAACAACAATTAATGGATTATTACTCGCCGACAAAGAAGCTCCTCCGCGCACACGAATAGTACTTCCCGCACCTGGCGCCCCTCCATTCGAAGTGATGGACACACCTGACACCTTACCTTGAATTAATTGGTCGGGAGAGGTTATTGCACCTTTTTGAAAATCTTTTGATTGCACATTGGAAACGGCTCCTGTAACGTGCTTCCGTTCTACGGAACCATACCCGATGACTACCACCTCACCAATTTCGGCCGCATTCGATGATAAAGTAAAGTTTAATGTTTGTGTAGCCTTTAGTTGAATTCGCTGCTCAGAGCTTGCGTGACCAACATAGGAGGCCTCGACAATAAGTGCTCCTGCGCTTATTCCTTCTAATACATAGTTCCCCGACTCATCAGTAGAAACTTGTTTGTTTGTTCCTTTAATACTTACCGTCGCTCCAGCAAGCTCCTTACCCATATCATCTACAACCTTCCCCGAAAGTTGTAAGTTCTGTTGAGCCGAAACAAATTGAAAACTGAAGACGAAGATAACTATCAGCCGAAAGTGCCAATTGTAAAATTCCCTAACCATAATTTTATTTTTTGTTTATAATCGGGAGGCATGCGTTGCCACCCTTTTTGGTTATCACTAAATTATTGCAGAATATTTATAAAAAAAAGAGTTTTTGATTTTTTTTATTTTACCTTGAAAAACTTTATTTCAAAACATCAAAGTGCTAATATATAAACACTTACAAACATGACGTTCAGCAAAATGACACTTAAACACATCGCTTAATTCGAGAACGTTCCCGAATGAAAACAACATTTTCTTCCCAAAATCTAACATTTACCGATTTTCGACACCAATATTTCACACTATATTTCTGATGCTTATTTTATCAATTTAGCCAGTGTTGAAATGAATGATGATAATATAAACCATATAGTAGCCTAAATTCCCCCGAAACCTAATTCCGCTTCGACCGTAACTTTGGGTATAAACCAAAATTATAAATCATGAGCACAACAAAGAATCAAATCCTTGATCAGATAAAATCTGTCTCTGCAGAAGAGATTGCCGAATTTCAAAAAGATGGACATATCCTCATCCGCGACATACTCGACAAAGACACTGCCGCTTATTACCGCGACAAGATTGGCAACGCGGCAGCAAAGCATAATGAGGAAAAACGAAAACTTGAAGAAAGAGATACTTATGGGAAGGCCTTTTTGCAAATCATGAATCTTTGGCGTGTTGACGAAGAAGTAAAACGCTTCGTATTAGCGAAGCGTTTTGCACATATTGCCGCAGACCTTCTTGGCGTTGAAAATGTAAGGCTCTATCACGATCAAGCACTTTTTAAAGAACCTGGTGGCGGTCCCACACCTTGGCATCAAGATCAAAACTATTGGCCTCTTGACACCAATAACACGATTACCATGTGGATGCCTTTAGTCGATATTCCAAATCCAGAGATGGGTATGCTAACCTTTGCGACAGGATCGCATCAGCAGAATAATGTGTCTGAAGTAATTATCTCCGACGAATCAGAAAAAACATTTGCCGAATATGTTAAGGAGAATAATTTCCCCGTTGTTCATCCAGAATATATGAATGCTGGTGACGCTACATGGCATTATGGTTATACTATTCATAACGCCCCAGGTAACTCGTCGGATAAAATGCGTGCTGTAATGACCATCATTTATTACGCCGATGGCGCAAAAGTAACAGAACCAAAACATCAATGGCAAGAGAATGATCGACAACAGTGGTTAATGGGTAAAACGGTAGGTACAGCTGCAGACTCCGAAATCAATCCATTATTATTATAAAAGAAGAGGGGGGAACTGAAATGAAAGGACTACAACAATACTTCCTGCTGGCTGTATTCAGTGCAATTGGCTGGCTCAGCAGTTGTCAACAGCAGCAAATAAAAAAAGAAGACGTGCAAGATGAAGTAATCTACCATGTCTTTCAGCGCAGCTTCTTTGACAGCAATAATGATCAACATGGGGATCTACTTGGTCTTCAGCAGAAGTTAGACTATTTGCAAGAATTAGGTGTCACATCAATCCTATTGACTCCTTTATACGAATCAGTCTACTATCATAATTATTATTCGAGTGATTTTGAAAAAATCGATTCTACTTATGGTAGCAAGGATGAATACCTCGGCCTAGTGAAAGAACTCCATCGACGAGGGATGAAGCTTTATATGGACATGGAGACTCAATATGTCACAGAAGATCATCTCTGGTATAAAGATTCCTATGGCAACCCTAAATCGGCATTTTCCGACTATCTTCTCTATGATGATAAAGCACAATTAAAACCCTCAAGTATTGTTTTCGATCTCTATGATTTAAAAGGCTTTGATGGTAAACGTAAGAAAATTACCACCGTTAACCTACTTAATAAAGAAGTTATTAAATACAATAAGGAACTCTTCTCCTATTGGTTAGATCCCAATAAAGATGGAAATTTTGAGGACGGTGTAGACGGTTTTCGCTTGGATCATATGATGGATGACTTGGACAATAAGGGGCGTCTTACAAACCTATTTCGCGACTTCTGGGTACCCTTAATCGATACGTTAAAAGGTATTAACCCCAAAATCCATATTATGGCGGAACAAGCCGATTGGGGCTCATACGGAATAGATTATTTAACGAAAGCTAAGGTTGACTGGGTATTTGCATTCCGCATACAACAGGCTATCCGAAGTATGGACAAAGAGAAAATAACTGCATATGCAGATACCACTTTTCGCGATACTCCGAAAGGCAATAACCAAATTGTTTTTGTTGAGAATCATGATATCCCTCGCTTTTCAACGGCTGTTAAGCAAGACAAAGGAAAAGAAAAAGTTGGCGCCTCATTAAACTTACTTATCGGCGGTGTACCTTCTATTTACTACGGGCAAGAAATAGGTATGCTGGGCGATAGCTTCTTTGGAAAGTATGGTGGTATCACAGATGCAAATGAAATACCGTATAGAGAAGCCTTCGAATGGAAAAAAGACAAGGATAGCCCAGGCATGGCATACTGGTATAAAAACTCCGGCCCTTGGTGGGATACTAGCACGGTTAAAAGTAACGATGGCATTTCAGTTGAAGAACAAGAATCTGATCCAAATTCTTTATTATCGACCTATAGAAATCTATTAAAGCTCCGTAAAGCCTATCCTGTACTAATTAGCGGCTCTTATCAGTCTTTCACAAATGACAATCCAAGCATAGTTAGTTTCCTAAGAGATAATGGTAAAGAAAAAGCGATGATTCTCATCAACTTATCTCCAGAAGCAACGACACTACAAATCCCCGTTGATAAACAGCAGGCAAAATTAGTCTATGGAGAAAACACAGGTTCCGCTAAACAGGGCAAACAAGAAATTAACATTCAGGGATATCAAACCCAGGTATGGCTATTGAAGTAGCACCTTCTTATTCCATAAACTGTTTTCGATAAGCTAGGGGGCTCATGCCCATTTTTCCACGAAACGTTTTATAGAAATAAGACATATCATTAAAGCCAGAAGCTAACGCTATAGCACTGATCGTGTCATCTGTATGCAGCAACTGTTGAACTGCAAAGTTCATTCTATACTGTACGAGCATCTCGACAAAAGTCTTGCGCGTTAGCTTCTTGAAATATTTACAAAATGCATTAGGCGTCAAATTGGCAACATTCGCAACATCGTCTAGGCTAATATCGTTCTTGAAATTCTCAACAATGTAGGCCATTACAACATTGATGCGATTGCTATCGTTTTGGCTATCGGCATTATTTTCCAATGCGCCAATATCGATAGTCTCGTATTTTTGACGACAAAGCTCATTCAGCAAATCCAAAAAATGAAGTACTCGTTCTACTCCTTCAGACTTTCGAAGACGTAAAATATACTTTGTCATCATTTTAGGATGTAGAAAACTAAGGCCGGCTTGACTTTCTTTTAGCAGTGCATTAATGTTGGCAAACTCAGGTTTATCAAAAAAATCCGCTCCTAAGAAATCGTGTGTAAATTGAATAACGACAGCACTCGCTTTAATGTCTGGTTGATCCAACTTCCAACAGTGTGGTTGATTTGGGCCAATTAATACAAAATCACCGTCACTAAAGTCATCCAAACGATTTCCTACGTAGCGCTTCCCTTTTCCATGGACGATATACGTAAGTTCATATTCGGGATGATAGTGATAGGGTGCAAAAAAAGCCTCATGGCCAAAGGCTCTGATCAGGAAGGATTCCTGCAAACCACTTTGTAATATTTCCGGCTTCGCTTTGAGCATAAATTGGACTTTATATGCATTAAGTTAACTGAATTTTCCAATATAAGCCATATTTAGAATAAAATAACAGCGTGCTAGCTGAAGAAAAACAAATAAATTAGTGTAACCGTTATAAACAACAATGAATAAACTGATCTCAATCCTTCTGTTGACTGTGATTGCCTTTTCTGCGAATTCACAGGAAGCCAAGTTGACTATCCGCGTCATTGCACCGCCAACTACGCCAGCGCAAGATTCTATTCGACCAATTGGAAACCAAGGGGTTTGGGGCTTCTGGATCTATCCCAAAAGCAAATCACTAAAGTCAAAAGGAAACAACGTATGGGAAGAAAGTTATACGTTTCCCCTAAACAGCCAACTTGAATTTAAAATTACCCGGGGATCATATTATGAAGAGGCATTGTACAACGGCAACGGACAGAGTGCACAGCCTGTTAAACTCACATTAACAAAAGACACCACAATAACCCTGAGCCCGAGCAATTGGAATGATATTTATCAACGCAGCATCGTGGGAGACGTTCGTTATCATCATAATTTCGCAAGCAGCTATTTACGTAATACACGAAATGTTGTGGTTTGGCTTCCTCCCAGCTATTTTAAAGAAAAAAACAAAAACTATCCCGTTTTATATGCCAACGATGGACAGAACTTATTTGATCATACGAACCTCAGTGGAAGTGAATGGCGTATGGATGAAATAGCTGACAGTATGATGCGAAAAGGAGACATTGAGGAGTTTATTTTGGTTGGTGTCGCAAATACAAAAGATCGCTGGGTAGAATACAACGGCACGCCAGAAGGAGAACGCTATTTGCAGTTTTTGGCCACAGAACTAAAACCCTTTATCGACAAAACATATCGGACGAAACCTGATCGGGAGAATACCGCTATAATCGGCTCCTCGATGGGTGGATTAATTTCCTTTTATGCCTTATACAAATACCCTGAGGTATTTTCCAAAGCAGCTTGTTTATCTTCTGGTTTCTTCTTCGACGACGGAAAAATCGTAGATCTTCTAAAAAAAGACCTCAAGCCATTAGAAAATAGTGCAGTCTATTTAGATTGTGGAGGTAAAGATCTAGATTTCGACTTCCTACCTAGCAACCAAGAGGTAAACAGCATATTGGCGAAGGATAAAAAAATCAGACTGAAATATGAAGAATTTCCAAACGATCCACATAATGAAGTAGCTTGGTCTAAAAGACTACATATTCCTTATAAATTCTTATTTTCTAAAAAATGATGATGACATGTAATGCTGCGATCACAGATGGTCAAGGGAAATTTTTTATTGATCAAATTCAAGTAGCTGAGCCAGAAGCAGACGAAGTATTAGTTAGAATAATGGCCGCCGGTCTCTGTCATACCGACTACGATTCATTGACCTGGAACAAACCTTTGGTCTTAGGCCACGAAGGCGCCGGAATTGTATATCAAGTCGGCTCAAATGTCACCCATGTACAAGTAAATGATCGGGTATTACTCAACTGGGCGATTCCATGTTTGCATTGTTTCCAATGCCAGTTGGGCAACTATCATATTTGTGAAAATACGTCTCCAGTAACCGGTCAGGGGCATAATAGTCAACTCGGACACGCACATCCAAAGGGAACACTTTGGAAAGGTAGCCCTCTCGCTCGTTCATTTCATATCGGGACAATATCAGAATACAGTTTGGTTAAGGTGGCAGCAGTAACAAAAGTGCATACGGATAAGCTACCGCATGAATGTGCTGCAATTATTGGTTGCGGAGTCATGACTGGATATGGATCTGTTGTCAATGCAGGCCAAGTTAAAGAGGGCAGCAATGTTGTCGTCTTAGGCACCGGTGGAGTTGGTTTAAGTGTTATTCAGGCCGCCAAGATAACTAAAGCTAGCATGATTATCGCGATCGATATTAACCCGAATCGTTTAGTGATGGCGAAGCAATTCGGAGCCACTCATTGCTTACAAGCTGATCCGCAAGATCAAGGCCTATTAAACATCGCGCAAGAAGTTAAAAACCTCTGCGGAGGACGCGGTGCAGATTATGCTTTTGAATGTACAGCGAGACCTGAGCTTGGGGCAGCACCTTTGGCAATGATCCGTAATGCGGGAACCGCAGTACAAGTCAGCGGAATCGAACAAGAAATCCCTTTCGATATGAACTTATTCGAATGGGATAAATTGTATTTGAATCCACTTTATGGGAAATGTAATCCCGCTCGCGACTTCGACCGCATCATTGATCACTATTTAGCAGGAGAGCTACAATTAAACGAAATGATTACGGCTCGTTATTCTTTAAAACAGTTGCCACAAGCATTCGACGACATGTTAGCCGGGAAAAATGCTAAAGGTGTCATCATATTTGATTAAAACCGATGGAGAAAAAATTTAGATCATTCGAACAATCTGATCCAAGCTATGGCTTTAAAAATCTTCGATTTGTAACGATTAAATCCGACAATCTCCATGGGCGTGGCGACATCTGCCTTTATATTCCTGACAATTGTCCGAGTGATGCCCCTGTTGTCATTCTATTACATGGAGTTTATGGTAGTGCGTGGAGCTGGGCGCTTTCCTCTGGCGTACACGAGCAAGTAGATCAAGCGATTTCAGCTGGTCTAATAAAACCGCTCATACTCGTTATGCCCTCCGATGGATTGTGGGGAGATGGCTCCGGTTATATGAAACAGAAAAAGCAAGATTTTGAACAATGGATTGTCGAAGAAGTTATTGAAGCAACGCGACAAATAGCAACAGAACAAGTCACAGAGGCTTCCAAATTCTTTATTGCAGGCCTTTCCATGGGGGGATATGGTGCAATACGTCTTGGCGCTCGTCATCCCAACCTGTTTACATCATTCTCAGGACTTTCTTCCATAACGGACATTTCAGATTTCTCGTTGTTTGTAGAAGAGAGCCTTTCGAATTATCAAATGGATACAGAACTATCCCTTATAGATACTATTGTAGCTAACCGAGCTGGTATTCCATTCTTTCGTTTTGATTGTGGAAGAGATGATCTTCTGATAGAGCAAAACAGAAAACTACATAAACAGCTATTGGAAGCCAATATTGCACATGTATACCAAGAATATGAAGGTGGACATAGCTGGGATTATTGGAAAAATAATGTGATGAAAACGATATTATTTTTTAATTTACGTTTCTAAACACCGATTTTTAAACGAAACTAAACATGCAACAACCTTTAAAACGCTCTAAGCCAAGGCTGAGCCGTGCTCAAATTTTTAATATGAGCTTCGGATTCTTTGGTATACAGTTCGGCTTCGCTCTACAAACAGGGAATGCCTCTCGCATACTTCAAACTTTTGGTGCCGATGTAGAGCATCTCTCACTATTTTGGTTAGTTGCCCCTTTATCTGGAATGTTAATACAGCCAATAATTGGCTATTTCTCGGATAAAACATGGACACGATTAGGGCGACGCAGACCTTTCTTTTTAGGAGGGGCACTCGTTGCCGCTGCAGCATTAGCACTAATGCCAAACGCATCTGTCTTAGCACTGTTAATCCCCCCGCTACTTATTGGAGCAGGGATGTTAATGATTATGGATGTCGCTTTTAATGTTTCTATGGAGCCGTTCCGAGCCTTAGTTGCAGATAATTTGCCCAAGGAACAACATGGATATGGCTATGCCGTCCAGACCTTCTTAATCGGGGCTGGTGCAATTATTGGTTCCTTTTTACCCTATGTACTTTCCACATACTTCGGGGTTTCAAAAGTGGCAGAGCAAGGGCATGTTCCAGATAATGTAATCTGGTCATTTTATGCTGGAGCGATCGTACTTGTTCTCTCCCTGTTGTGGACAGTCATTACCACTAAAGAGTATACAGCAGAGGAACTTCAATCTTTTGAAGAGCATCAGGAGGAAGAAGAAACGGCAAGTCACAACTTCTTCTCGATCTTTCGCGATTTTAAGAACATGCCTCAAGCGATGAAGCAATTAGGGTTAGTTCAGTTCTTTTCTTGGTTTGCATTATTTTCAATGTGGGTTTTTACCACTCCCGCAATCGCTCAACATATCTATCATTTGCCCGCAACGGACACCGCATCTTCTGCATATGCAGATGCCGGAAATCTAACTGGTGTACTTTTTGGAGTCTACAATTTGGTGGCAACCGTTTTTGCGCTATTACTGCCGAAACTTTATCAGGCTATTGGCAAAAAGAAAACGCATATGATTGCACTTGCCACTTCAGGATTAGGATTGATTTCAATTTTATTCATTCAAAACCCGAATTTACTCTATATTCCAATGATTGCGGTCGGAATTGCTTGGGCAAGCATACTTGCTACTCCCTACTCTATGCTTTCAGGTGTGGTACCAGCTAAGAAAATGGGTTTGTATATGGGCTTATTTAACTTCTTTATTACCCTCCCACAATTAGTCAATGGTGTTCTGGGAACGGTTCTGGTAAAATATGTTTTTCAACATCAAGCGGTTTATTGTCTGACGATGGCTGGTGTATTTATGTTATTGGCGGCCGTTTCAACACGTAGCGTGAAGGCCGTTTAGGTTAGCCCTGAGTGGAATTCCGAACGACAAGATCTGACTGCATAATAACGTATTTTTCATTTTCCGATAATGCATCTCCAGAAAGCTGTTTCAACAAAGTTGCAGCAGCTTTTTCACCAATCTGCACCGCGGGTTGGCGCACTACAGAAAGTGGTGGATGAAGTAATCCTGCGATTTCCAAACTCGAGAATGCGATTACTTTTAAATCTTGTGGAATCTTTAGCCCCATGCGTCTGCAAACATAGTATGTTGAGAATGCAAGTCGCTCCACGGAAGCAAGGATTCCGTCGGGCTCCTGCTTACGGATTGCTGTTTCAATAATCTCACTATTCTCATCGTAGGAATTGGAGCAGTCTACAACCAAGCGTTTACGCAATGGGATTTTATATTTTTTCAACGCATCTTCATACCCTTGCATACGCGTCTTACCAATCGAAAGCTCCTTGTTAATAACAAGATAAGCAATTCGCTGACATCCATTTTTAATCAAATGTTCCGTGGCAGTAAAACTACTATGATAATCATCCGTTACAATCTTAGGTAGATCGATGTCATCATAAATACGATCAAAAAGTACAATGGGTAGATGCTCGTAGTTAATTTGCTCCAAATAGCTATGGTCAGTCGACTCTCCAGAAGCCGACATAATAACACCATCCACACGACCGTTGGCTAAACTACGTATGAATTCGCGTTCTTTGCTAATGTCGTCATCGGTAACAAAGATTAGTATATGATACCCTTGCTTTTTCGCTTCTTTTTCAACACCCTGAATGATCTGGGTAAAATAGTTATTCGCTAGTTCCGGAAGTACAACCGCTATAGTTTTGCTTTTCTGTTCTCGTAGATTACTGGCGTAGTGGTTGGGTTGATAATTCAATTCCTTAGCCACTTTTAGAATACGCTCTTTGGTCTTTGGATTGATATCACTACTATCCCGAAAGGCGCGAGACACCGTCGATTTCGAAAGGTTTAACACCTTCGCTAATTGGATAATATCAATCTTTGCCATTCTAGCGTATTTCTAAATCTAAATACTGCGATTCTCTAAGTTGTGATTCCTCCGGAGAATTGAGAGTGTGCTAATATAGCAAATTTGAGTACGTACTATACAAGGAATTTATTGAAATATTTGCTTTGTAAATCCGTGTAGACTGAACCTACAGATTTGACCAAAGGTAGCCAAAAGCAAAGAGCGTCTGTAAGACTACGAAAAGCTTATTTAACACACCGTTCCTTCTTGAAAAAACAATTAAAGAAAATAAAGTCGCAATAAAGAATATGATATCCCAATAGAAATGTCCGAATATTGGAATTTTGCTAAACTGTTCCTTTGCGGCTTCAAAAGAAGTGAAAAATTGACCACAGTAAATCCAATAACCATAATATGTTAAGTTCAAAATTAAAGAGACATAAGCCAACATCTTTTTACTGTCTTGCATATTTAAGGATTGCTTATACCTAAAAATAGCAATGATTTTCCAATTTAGCTATACATTACCTATAACGCGCTAGTAGTAATCTTCGTCCTACCCTAGCCGTACCAAGCTCGTATTTGTTTGAAATTAAAGGGCTGAGGCACGAACAAGCTACGACGGAAAATTATTCAAAATCCACGGCTATCCCACATCTGACTTCCGGAAACATTCTTGGTCAATTGTGTTCGGTATTTTCGACTTATGAACGGTCAAATTCGTTCAAGCGAATTATCGACATAATTTTAGCTAACTTTAGACTAAGGTAAACCTAACTTATTCCATCAATGAGCCTAACGCTAAAAAAATTATCCATCGCTATTGCATTGGCCATTTCGCTGCCAACTATGACCAGTGCTCAACAAAAGATAAAGAAACCTGTTAAGGTTATTTTTGACACCGACATGGGGCCTGATTACGACGATATAGGCGCTATCGCGCTGCTCCATGCTTTGGCGGATCAAAATGAGCTAGAAATATTGGCGACAGTGGCTAGCGATGCACATGTGGACATCGCACCAACCATAGCACTTTATAATCGCTATTTCAACAAACCCCATATTCCCGTGGGAGAGGCTGATAAAACACTTGCACCTTCCTTTACAGCGAAAACAAACTGGAATGATGTGCTCATCAAGCGGTTTGACAGCGATTTGAAAAATCAAACATTCCCAGCTGCAGTTGACGTTTACCGCGAAGTCCTCGCCAAGCAGCCCGATAACTCCGTGACGATTATTACGGTTGGTTTTATGACTAATCTAGCCCAACTACTGAAATCAACAGCCGATCAACATTCCAATTTGAATGGTATGGATTTAGTGAAAAAGAAGGTCAAAAACTGGGTTGCAATGGCAGCGGCATTTCCTCAAGGAAAAGAATTCAATGTTTTTAAAGACTCCGTTTCATCCTATTACGTCTTTCAACATTTTCCGAAACCAATTTTATTTAGCGGCTTCGAAATTGGAGACAAAATAAAGAGCGGTGCAAAAATTGCTAGCAAAAATGACCAAAATAGCCCTGTTTCTGTAGGCTATAAGCTCAATTTGGATCAATACGGAGAAAAACCTGTCAAGAACAGAAGTTCCTGGGATCAGACGGCTGTATTAATTGCTGCACGCAATCCAGAAGATTATTTTTATCTGAGTGGTAAAGGGAAAATCGATGTGGCGAAAGACGGTTCGAATATTTGGATACCGGACGATAAGGGTAATCATCAATTTATTATTCATAAATATCCATATCAAAAAATCGAAGAAATTATCGAAGAATTGATGATGCATCAGCCAAAGAAAAAATAGGAAAGGCTGCCAAATGGCAGCCTCTCTTTTTGCATGAATGATTAGGGAATAAAAAATTGTTCAATCAAACAATTGCTGTTTAATTATGGTCGTGGACCTTCTGAATTTGAATTAGGAATATTATCGCTAGGTAACGGCACTAACATTAAATTGGAAACCCATAGATCAAATCGTTTGGATTCGTCGTAGATCTCCAACCTATCGCTGGAGGACCATCTGTAGTTGGTACCCATTCGAGTTTAAAAGATTTATTATTTAATAAATAGTCTTCAAACTCCCGAAGAGCGCTGCGTCTGACATCCCAATTTCCAGTAGTATTTCCCGAAGGATTTGAAATGGTTATTACTCCGTTACTTATCGTATAATCTACAATCATTGTCGCAGTAAAATCCGCGGATGAAGTATAATGTACGTTGACCGACATCTTCGTTCTAGAGTCCATTTTTAGCGTGAAATATCTAAACTTCACTGTTCCAAATTTTGTCGTAATACCACTTAGAATTTTGTCAAAAGTTGTCTGCTGAGTAATCTTAGGCATTGTATTCGTATTACCGATCGATCCGAAAGTTTTAATCGATTTATCAAAACCGTATATCATTTCCAACGGTAAAGTTGCTGTAACATCATAGGCAATATTAAATTCCTTATTGTCTATTGACTTCACGGCATACTTGTCGGCCTTTATTCCTATCGATTTCAACATCACTCCATTGACCTCTACTCCTTTAACAAATTCAACCCCGTCAATTGAGTAGCTATAATAGCCATTGATAATTTCGGATTTCCCATCGCTCGTGATGTGTATCAATGTTACCATTTTTGAAGACCGATTAATTGAAACGTTATACTTCTTCCCATTGATATCAACCACTTGACTACTTAGCAGGCCAAGATCTTGTGTTATTTTTTGAATTGTCTTTAGGTAATCCGCAGCCTCAAACTTCTTTTTCTCAGCTTCACTTGCCTTAACAAGCACTAGTGGCTCATCAAATTTTCTACCTTGGAAAACAATCGAGTCTCCCCTCATATATCTGTACTCAAACTCAACATCACTACCTAATCCAACACCATTCTTTCCTCCATTTACGGCACCGTTAGGGTCTTGTAGCGTAGTAATGTAGCTGTATGTATCAAACACTAATGTCGCAGCCATAATTTGGCGTACGCGGTAGGTTGATTCTTTCGATGTGATCGCTGCATCATCATTGATATCAGCATACATTTTCAGACGATCATTCTCCGCAAAAGTCATGTAAAAACCAAATTCCTTCCCAACATCTGTTGAGACATAGGCCTTCCAACCATTGGGCGCATCAACTAACGCACTCTTTACCATGTTAATGGTATCATTTATTCTTTCTTTAGGATCACCATTGATTAATTCGACATCATTACTTTTTGTACAACTGAATAAAAAAGCAAAGCAGAATAGGGCGATATAATAGATTATACTTTTCATTTTTATTTGAAGTTTAGTTGTCCATAAATTGTGTTCGCACTGTTCTTGACATCAATCAAACCACCATATTTCTTGTAATTTTCTAGAATATTTGGATCCGCGTCACCAGCCATATAATCATACTTGAAAGAGGTACTCTTAAAGTAGTCAATAATTGGATTCACATCGGAAACGATATATCCGAATTTTGCATAATCATAAGGATTGCCAGTACCCTGAGTTGCAGCTAACGCGAACGAGAAAACATCATTATTTGTCGTTATGGTGAAATCATAGCTCGCAGTCCAAATATTGGTTGTTGACGCATCAGTAGCGAAAAGCACATCCAAGGTAGCTTTTCCCGCATCTATAAATCGAAGATTTAAACCCCTTACAACATAGTTTCCGACACCGTTTAATACCGCCTCTGTAATGTTGCTCTGTTTTGCAGATACCCCTCTCGATAATGCCCATGGTTGGCGAGAATCTAGATTGATTGACTTAATAAAACCTTTTGAAACAGCTGTTGAAAACTTAAAATCTCTGGAACCGTATTTCTCCTCCATCGTTTTCTGAAACTCTCGCTGAATATCTACTAATTCCATCCCAAAGTTGCGTTGAACATAATCACGTACAACCGCTTCTTTCGCTTTTAATCTAGAATTTCCGAGTTCGCCTGAGTTTGCAGAATAGGAATCATAATAGGCTTGTCCGTCCGTAATTAGCGTTGACATTACTTCCGCAAAGTCTTCGCCGACATTCTTTCTGGCGTAGGGAGAAATAAAACCTAACTCTCTACTTATCTTAACCGAGTTTTGAGTCGTGTTAGTCCAGTTTGCGTAATAGTCTCCGATTGTTATTAACAAAAAGTCTTCTGGAATCATTCGAGTTTGATTGAGGATATGCACAAACTCGTGATGAATAGTTCCTAGATTTCCCATTACTGAGGATACACTGTTAACATTCAGGTTATTCAAACCATACAAGGTAACACGACGACCTCCATCTGCAGTTCCAGCAACTACGGAACCATCTGTTTCGTAATTTCCGCTACCAAATAGCGCGAATTGCTTCGGCGTGTAGGTCTTCATAAAGGTTGCTCCTCCTACATTTTTATATACGTCCAAGAAACCATCGATTACCACTTGCATTTGAGGCTGCACCTTCGCTTCATCAGGCGGCGAGATATTCTTATTCACATCGTGCATATTGCGTTGGTAACGATAAATCACCTCAATATTATAAGGATCGGTTAGATTCGTTGAAATCCATTTATCCAATTCTCCCGCTGTAAATTCATCGGGGTTTTCAATTTTATAATTGAGCTTATCTTCTTTGTTACATCCTTGAAAAGTGTATGCAACAGCTAAAGCGACTAGTATTTTATATATGCTTTTCATGATTATCTAGGATTTTGTTCAAGACCTGACAACTTGGTTTCTTGCGGGATTTGGAATACGCGACGTTTATCATCGGGCCCCAATTCGATAAACGATTCATTCCCTTGGTCATCGATAACGATATGCTTAACTGGCAAACGATGTCTTATGATGTCGAACCAGCGCATCCCCTCTTGCATAAATACCACGCGTTTAAATTCCAACACTGTGTTTATGAGGGCTTTTTTGGGATCTGTTACTTCGAAATGCGCCTGTGCTTTTGCCAATGTCACTTCATGAGCCGTAGGGTTGTACCGATCGATACGATTACTAGCAAGTAAATTTAAATCGGCAATAGCCTTTGCGTTTTGTCCTAATTGTGCGTATGCCTCTGCGCGGTTCATCAAGGCTTCATCAGAAGTAAATGTAGGCACCATCAGCATAGGGAATCCAGTATTTGCCGCTGCGTCCGTAATGTAGAAAAACTCCTTCCAAACATATGTTGTATAGTGTGGAGTTCCGTAAGAAAGACCAAAGTTGTAGAATTGTTGTCCTGCTGCAGTTATTCCGTTCAGTACCTTTTGAAACACATTTACGCCCATCCCATGTCTTACAGAACTAAAACGTTGGTAAGTACTGTAGGTCTCACTCAACATCAGGTTGTAAGGTTGGTCCGCTTTCGTATAAACGATATTAACCTCATTAAATCCTAATGTCTTAAAGGTTGTATTGTAAGGTCTCAATTTTCCTGCAAAGTTTCCTCCTGCAAATATGGCGTTGGCATGATCGACAACTTTTTGCCATTGGCCTGTGAAAAGATAAAATCTTGCGGCGAAAGCATTGGCAGATTCTGGCGTAAAATGATACTTGGGCACTTCCCACTTACCGCCTTTTAACAAGGGTAAACCCTCTTCTAAATCCTTGCGAATATTTTCATAAACTGAAGCTACTGTTCCTCGTTCATATTGTTTAATCACAACATTTTCAGGCTCTGTCACATATGGTACACCAGGACTACTGTTGTCGCCTCCGATTTGATAGGCTTGTGAATATAAGGTGACTAACATAAAGTGCGCATATGCGCGAGCAACGAGCGCTTCTCCTTTATAGGGTAATACATCTTCTCCAAAATTACCTTCTTCAATCGCTTTCAACGCATGATTTGCAACCGAAATCGCCTCATAACACTTGTTCCAGTAATCCGTCGGTGTATTTGTTCCGTTATCATTGATATCTTGCCAATTGTAAAAATTGGTAATCATTTGCTCTAAACTCCCAACACCCTTATCTTCAACATTATCGGAATAAACCTCTGTCATTAACAAGTGATTTGCACTTGGGTAGGCCGAAGCAACTAATCTTTTCAAATTTTCTACGGAATTAATTTCCGCACGCATGTCTGGGTTCTTATCTAGAAACTTGCTACAGCTAGAAAGTCCTACTGAACACGCTAATAAAACATATAATAAGTTCTTAATTTTCATAATTGTAGGTGTTAAAATCCTAGTTTAAGTGAGAATGTAACCTGACGTGGTACAGGTAATGCCACACCACCATTGCTATAGAATTCCGGATCTACGCCGTTTAATTTCTTATCGGAGTACAATAGGAAAAGATTGTTTCCAACAAGGTTAAATTGTGCCGATCTAAACTTGATTGCTGAAGCATATTTACTAGGCAGACTGTATCCTAATGTTACCTGAGATAATCGAATATAATCACCTTTCGCAACGCGCTCTGAGGAATAGTTAAAAGCATTGTAAGTATAAACACCGGAAGTGCGTATGCCTTCACGATCCTTAACCTCATATTCATAGCCATAAGTATCTAATGATGATGGAATCACGGTTAGAATTTCATCTCCTTTATATATCCATCTGTTGATTAAGTCTTTCGACACATTGTACATATCGGAATATACTGCTGAATAGGCAGGCTGTAAACGCACCATATTACCAAATCCGAATTTCAACAAGAAAGACATCGAGAAATTCTTGTATTCAAACCGGTTAAAGAAACCTCCTGTATATACAGGATCTACTGGGCCTTCGTATTTTAAGAACTCGATTTCATCGGATTGTAACCAGAAATAAGTTGCTCCGGGAGTACCATCAGGACCAATAAATGTAGGGTATCCACGCTCATCATAAAGCTTATCAAAGTCTAAAGAATACAAACCTCTATGTGCATAATTTAAACGTGCGCCGCCTTCTGCTGAAACTAAGTTCCAGATATTTCTAGAGACGTCCATATTCGTAATCTTAGTACGATTATAACCGAAAGAAAACTGGGTTCTCCAGGTTAAACCATCAGGATTACGGAATGGAAATCCGCCAATTTCGAAGTCGACTCCTTCTCCAGTCATATCGGCATAGTTTGCCGCCTTTGTATATTGGCCTCCGATTCCTGAAGTTCTAACTGAACCGATCAAGTCGAAAATATTTCTACGGTAATAATCAATATGGGCATCCACTTTATTATTGAAGAAACCTAAATCTGTACCGATATTCACTTCGTACATTTTCTCCCAAGTAAGGTCTTTGTTTTCTAAACCCGATAGATCAATTTTTCCTTCACGTTCGCTTTCGTAAGGGCGATAAGCGACAGCGTTATAATACACCGCAGCCGAGTTAGACGCATTTCCCATGTTTGCTACTAGACCGTAAGTACCACGGATTCTTGCACTAGAA
The DNA here is from genome assembly GCF_009557615.1 of Sphingobacteruim zhuxiongii. Classification (NCBI taxonomy): domain Bacteria; kingdom Pseudomonadati; phylum Bacteroidota; class Sphingobacteriia; order Sphingobacteriales; family Sphingobacteriaceae; genus Sphingobacterium; species Sphingobacterium zhuxiongii. The sequence continues at coordinate 209,272 of NZ_CP045652.1, read as the reverse complement.
AAAACAGAACTCTCTTTATTGAAAAACTCCTCTTGGTCGATATCCCATGCTCCTGAGACGTTCCATGTTGGTAGCCAACGTGCCACCTTTGAACTTCCCATTTTGTTGGATCCATCGTAGCGTGTCGTAAAGTTGAAAGAGTATTTGTCTTTATAGTTATAAGCTCCTCTTACCGCATAGGCAATTTTCCGGTCGTAAGAATACCACATACTAAATGGAGTATCTCCTCCTTCTATCCCTTTCTTGTAAAAGCGATAAGTCGGCATCACCAAGTTACCATTCCCGTATTCAATACCTGGGCCTGTAAAATCATGATTTTGCTTGTCTGCATATTGGAGCTCCATTGTTCCGAAGAAATTAACGGAGTGATCATTAAACTTCTTATCGTACTCTAAATTATGACGCAAATAATAACTGATCATATTGTTATTTGAGGTATTGAAAAAACCTCCATTCGGTAAAATTACATAACGATCTCTGTTTGGATAATCAGGATCTTTATACAAGAATCTATTCGAACCATTGATGGTATTATCTCCATTAGCGCGGTAAGATTTTGCTATATTAGAATTCTCAGTAATATAATGCTGTCTCTCCGAATTATAATAGCGGTACATCCCCGTAACGGAGTATGTTAATTCTGGTATGATTTTATAAGTAATTCCCCCTTGAACTTTCAAATCCATCAGCTTAAGGTTGATATAGTTATTGTCTAACTCATTTAAGATATTGAAATCGCCATAGTCACGAATGAAATATTCCAAAGAACCATCCTCATGATAAGGTGTTATGATTCTACTAGTGTTCAAAGCATAAGAATAAGGGTTGATATCAAAGTCACGTGAATAGTTACCATAAACGGCATCAGAAGCGCGATTGATAGTTCCTGGTGCTTTTTGATCACGAATATTACCTTGAAATAGTATTTCCGCTTTTAGTTTATCGTTAATCGTAAAGTTATTCCTTAAGTTAGCCGTAAAACGCTTTGCACGATTGCCTTGCGTAAAGCCTGAATCGTCCATATAACTTGTTGATGCATAGGTTTGAGATTTTGCCGTTCCTGAAGAAACACTCAATGAATGCTCATGAACTAAAGAATTTTTAAACAACAAATCAAACCAGTCGGTATTTGCATTTCCATATCGTTGTAGAAATTCGTAACGAGAAGGCGCATCATTTCTTAAGGCATAAGTATCTGTTTTCTCGTCATAAATGTACATTTGGTTATACATTTTCCAAAAAACACCACCTGTAGCGCTACGAGAAACACCGGAGTGATTTAAGAAACCTTTGCGTTCTAAGTCTAGTATAAGGTCCATTTGCTCACCCGAATTCATAATATCGAACTGGCGATACGAAGGTTTAATGTATGTGGTAAAATTACCGGTGTAATTAATATTTACGGCTCCATCGGTATTTCTACCTTTTTTTGTGTTTACAACAACAACCCCGTTCATTGCTGCTGCCCCGTACATCGCAGTTGCAGCCGCATCCTTTAGAATGGTAATCGATTCGATATCGTCAGGATTTAAACCAGCTACAGACGATCCTAATAGCGTATTTGCATCTCCCGTCGACAATGCTTCATTCGAGATGTTTACCGCCTCGTCCAAGATAACTCCATCAATAACCCATAATGGCTTGTTATCTCCAGTAATTGAAGTTGCTCCACGCACACGAATCTTAGGTGCTGCACCGAATGTACCTGAAACGTTCTGCACCGAAACCCCGGCAGCTTGCCCTTCCAACATTCTAGAAATATCGGGAACCCCCGCACGTTCAGCGTCTTTTGCATCTATTTTTGATGTTGCTCCTGTAAATAATTTGCGATCTAATGTCTGATAACCTGTCGCAACAACATTTACAGCATCTAGCGCTTGTTCTGTTGGCTCTAACACAATATGTACAACCGATCTGCCAGCTACAGCCACTTCCTTCGTTTTATATCCGACATAACGAACAACAAGTGTAGCATCAGCAGGGGCAGCAAAGCTGAAATTACCACTCTCGCCTGTTGCAGTTCCGGCAGAACTACCCTTTACCTGCACAGAAGCGTTTGCTAGGTTTTTTCCATCAGACCCCTTGACAGTACCTGAAACTTGATGCTGAATAATCTCTGCGGATGCTAAATTAGCGGCACCAGCTTTGTAATTAACAGAGATTGTATTTGCAATAATTTTAAAAGAATACGAATTGTCGTCTAGCAACATAGAAAGCACCTCTTTCAATGGCGCATTCTTGACATTCAGATTGATGGATGAGGCGTGCCGAACGACATCATCGCTATATAGAAATTTAAATTTCGTCTGCTTAGAAATCTGCTGAAATGCATCCTCTATTTTCGCGCCCTTCAAACGCAAGGAGACATGTTGTGCTGTTCCATCTGCATACGCACAAGACATAAAAATCAACAATAAGAATGTTGTAATTTTCATAATTCGGATAATTATGCCAAAAGGAGGACCATATGGATATCGGCTCCTTTTGCCAAATGAGAAGTTATTCATACATTTGATAATTGAGTTAATGAATTAGGTTACTACTTGTTTTTTAACTGAATAAGCATACAGGGGTGCTGCAACACTCCTGTTTTTTATTGCTATGGGTTGGTGTAAATCTTTATTTTCATAATCTATTTTTTGGTTATTAATAATTTGTTCTTGTCTAGTGTAAACTTTAGGTCGCTGACAAATTCCAACATCTTAATCACTTCAGATAATCGTGAATCTCTCTTAATCTCTCCCGAATAGGTTTCTGTTAATGAAACATCTGACGCGAAAGATACATCCAGATTATACCACATTTTCAACTGCGTAGCAATGTCAACAATATTGTCTTTCTTGAAATAGAATTCATTGTTTTTCCATGCAAGATCCTTCTGTAAGTTTGCTTTCTTCACTTGAATTTCATTGCCTCTTACTTCGGCTTTTTGACCCGGTTTTATGATTTCGCTATGCTCATTCTTTGACACCTCTACTGATCCTTCGGCTAGCGTGGTTTTGGAACTGTTACCATAAGTTGAAACATTAAAATGTGTTCCCAAAACTTTTACTGTTCCATTTTGGGTAACTACATAGAATGGTCTATTAGCATCTTTAGCCACCTCAAAATAAGCCTCTCCTTGTAGATAGACTTTTCTTTCATTCCCATCAAACTTGGTAGGAAATTTCAACTCACTATTCGCGTTAACCCATACGGATGTTCCGTCTGCTAAGGTTAGTTGGAAGTGATTTGCCATCGGCACCACTAAGGTATTCAGCATGGAAACCTTAGGGCGGCTAGCTTCTTCAGTATTTGAAGACCCACTCTCTAGCACTCCAGAGCTATCCGACAAACTTAACTTTGCATCGACCTGTCGTTGTTCTCCATTAGCCAAAATAATCTTAGCGCCGAGAAGCGCTGGATTTACATCTTGCTTAATAATTGTCGTGTATTCAATCTTTTCACTAGAGATCTTGGTGTCTTTTTGATTTAGAAATAAATATGCACTGCCTGCTATCAGCAAGACCGCCGCAGCAGCACTCCAATAGACAAGTCTTCTCTTCTTAGGACGACGCTCTTGAGTCTTCCGCCATGCTGTTTCGGTATCGATGGCATCTAACCATGCGAGCTCTTGCTCATCTACCGAATTGGTCATAAGATTCTCTTCAAACGGCGCGTTAGTCGGATGCGCAGCACGCCAACTTTCTAATTCCATTCGTTCCTGGTCAGTTAGTTCGTTACGATACTTTTTGACCAATAGTTTAGCTATTCTGATTGCGGTTATAATCATGTTATATATGACTAAGAAACGCAAAGAAGAATTAGGGGTGACAGGAAATCGAAAAAAAGTAAAATTATTTTAAAAAGAGCAGGAATAGAGAGAAGAATTCTGGGCGTAACATTTCTCTCAACGCTTTAAGGCCTCTTTTTTTATGGGTCTTGATTGTATTTATACTTACTTCAAGCTCATTTGCGATCTCTTCATTGCTCATGCCTTCTAGATAGCTTAGCGAAAATACTTTCCGGCAGGCTTCCGGTAGTTTTTGCAAAGCGGCATTTATTTCAAAAGTAAATTCTGCTTGAATGATCTGATGCTCATAGTCAATGTTATCTTGTTCGGTAAAATGAATTCTCTCCCAATATTTCTTCTCAGATTGACTTTTACGGTTTTGATTAAATACTGAAAAACGAACTGAAGAATAAAGAAACCCTCTAATAGCCGCTTCATCTGTCGAGACGCGTGATTTATTTTGGAAATAAGAAACAAATGCGTCCTGAGCCAAGTCTTCTGCAAGAGATTGATCCTTTACCATCTTCCAGGCAAAGTAACAGAGTAATTTATAGTATTTACTAAATAAAATCTTATCCGTAACAATCATTACAGGCTTTCTCCTTATTAATTTTTAGTGATTTCAGGTAAGCGAAAGAATCGTCAGATCTTCATAATTTATAAGCTCAAAGTAAAAGTATAAATTTTTCAACAATATTAAAATTTATTTGAGTCCAGCGAAATGATAGTAATTTTCTAAAAGATGTTATGATTTTCAATCAAATATTTAATAGTTGAAAGTAGATAAAAATTAAGAATTAGAGTTACTAGGTTAGAAATGAAATCAAGATTTCAAAATCAAAAAAACTTGATATGCATACTCCATAAGCATATTTTCACCCCTAAAACCTGTAGCGATACAGCTACAAAATTTAAATATACTCCTTGAAATACGCGTCAAAATTAATCTCTATACATTTTTTACTAAAAAAAACATACAAGCAAATAATTATAACAATCTAGTTGTTATATTTGCATAAATTGTATCTAAAATATTTAAAGAGGATAATATTTACGTAATAAGATATAATTGCGTTTGCCAAACAACAATATTAACCAACATCTGCTAATACAAAGAAAGAACAACGAGCTTTCAAATGCTATGCGCGCAAACAACCTTCTGCCTTTAGGTTAGTATCTAGCGCATTTAAAACGTTTTTCAAATTCAAAAATCATCGAACAAGTCATTGCGTCGCATGAATATCCTATGCTCATTTTTAGCGCGGATACAACGAGCGACCTCTGGTAGCGTTGTGATGACGTCTTCAGAGTTATATGACTACTGTGCTACTTAGCGATAATAGAAACACAATAGGACTTAACTGAAAGAAATGAAACAAAAACTAACCCCTTATGAAAGCCCAAAAGTCGAATGGGAAGTCATAGAACTAGAATCCAGTATTGCTCAATCCTCCACAACAATTTCTGGAGGAGAGAATTTAACAAATGAGTTTACACCCGCTGTAGATTCTTGGGGAGCAGAACAATCCCAAGATAGTGTCCGCGGAGATCTTTAACCCAACATTACCCCAAATTCTACCGAGTAAATCAAATGAAACAACTTATGATGAATTGCAATATTCAAACGTTAAGAATATTCGCAATACTATTTCTACTGACTTTGAGCGCCTGCTCTAGGGAAGTCAATAACGAAATAGAAAAGCCACAATTAACTGGATTATCGGTCTCCGTATTAGGAACCGATAGTGAACAGATTGATATAGAAACTGAAGCCCCTAAAGCTTCCAACGAAAGATTGAACCCCATTAAAAAGCACTTAGCGATACAGTCCGCTGGAGATATCGACCTCGCTATGACAGTTGAAAAAGACGACTATTCAGTAAACGGAGACACCAGGCTCTTTTCAAGCAAACAGAGCGGCGCTTCTTCCAAAATGCTCCGCGCGGAATCAATGGCACCAGGAATCGTCTTCAGGATGCTGATCTACAATATGGATGGCACCTTGCATGAAAATGTGGAAGCCACGGCGAACACCGAATTAAAAATTGATGTGGTCAAAGGCGCAAGCTATCGCTGGATAGCCTACTCCTATAATCGCGACAATTCTGTAACCTTGCCAGACGTCGCCAACCCATTAGCTCCAAGCCTATCAACAGGTGAAGGCTACGATCTTCTATATGCGACAGACACAATAAATATATCCAACACAGGTAACACGCCCCTAGGCATCCTATTTAAACATAAGCTATCAAGAGTAGCGGTTGAGCTCAATACCATGGGCATGTTCGCCGATCTTAACGCGGCGCAGATTACTTTTGCAGGAAATTATTTTGGAAAAGGATCCATAGACTTATTTACCGGCACAGTTACAAACGAGCAGAATTATTCAGCAGCCCCCGTATCCAGCAACTTCCAGCGCGTACCTAACTATAGCTACGGGGATCGAAATGTGGCCTATTTCTACACGTCAAATCCAGCGGCGATCAACTCTTTTCAAGTCATTCTGAATAGTTTGAGCATACACATCGACAACAGCACAATTAGAACTTTTAATAGCCCGGTCAGCTTGCCTGCGGTGAATTTAATAACCTCCACTTTAGGAACCAGTAGAACAGTAAAGGTTGACCTGATCGAATCCGCACTAACGGTGGGATCGGTAAAATGGGCTAGACAAAACATCTATTATCAAGCAGGACATAATCCTTATCGTTTTAATCATACTTATGCTCACAGTAACAATAGAAACAGTTATTTCGCTTTTAAAGCCCATCTTCCTGAAAATTGGGCCGTACGAGATGCTGAAATTGACCCTTGTAGCTTGGTCTATCCACAAGGCGTATGGCGCAATGCGACAGAAGACGACTACGACGACCTACTAACTCATACAGGTAGTCGCGGAGATGTCGGAGGACTAAACTACATTGAATATGCTGCAACGGGAACTGCGTCTCCTTATCCTAGCAACAACTTACGTTTCAACTACAATGGACAGGGTATTGCAGCGAGTTTAGCCGAGATTATTAGCTTAGATTTAGGAACAACATATGGCAACAGCGCGAACTTATGGACAACTGATGAAATCTTAGCAGTACCTCCATTTATCTCCGCGGGTTCACGCTACTACAGATCTACTTCTATTCTAAATACGATGGCAACAGAACTCTTAAACATCTCGCTATTAGGAAGCGTCAATGTGCTACAAACACCCTTTAAAAATGTTCGATGCGTAAGAACTGCTGGAAATTAAAAAGGAGCTAAACAACACACAACCAATTGGCTTAAGCAACACGTAATTTTGATGATTTTGACGTATTGTTTGTTTAAGATTATCCCCAATAGCCATTGCGCGTCCGGCAGAGCGCGTAATGGCGGTTGTTACAATCACAAAGTACCCTCATATTGTATAAACAGTGTATAATCCGCTAGCTATAGCGATTAGACTACATTTAAAGTTATAACCTCTCCATAGGTTGTAATAAAAATTATTTTTCTGTATTGGATTTAATTTCAATAATTCATATGTTTAACCATCTTTTATAGAAGGCACACTTTTTAAAAGAACTATGAACTGGAATTAAAGTCGAGACATGAAAACGCTACAAGTATCAAATTTATCTTTAAAACAACTTAATATCCAAAGAAGAAACAGCTACGGCTTCGTTTTAGCATCCTTATTGATAACAACGTTGATGATCTTGTTTGCGATAGTTTTCTTACACAAACAACAAGAAATGTTGCTTCCGGTTCTCGTGGCTGCCTCACTCCTAATTACAGGCCCAGCTATATTGAAACTTAGACAAATAAATCTTGAAATTAGAGCAAAGCTGCAAAGCGCCTCTTAATTTATTCTGATAAAACAGAAATGCCAGACAAACGTCTGGCATTTCTGTTTCTAAATACTTATTCTATAATTGAATCTTCTTATTTAATGCTATTAAGCAAACATTCCAGAGGATTATTCTGGCGAATAAGCAAAATATATTCTTTTGAATGCTTCCGCTGTATCACATTCAAACAGCGTACTGCCAGCAGTTGGCAATTCCCTTAAAAACGAAATCAACTCTTTCGATAAGCGCACGTCGCCTTTATGCACGACTGGACTAAACCGAAGCTTATTTTCATACTTCATAATGAATGAAACGACAATATCACCCATAGATAATGCCCTATGAAGATTTGAGCATAAAAAGACAGGTCGTTCATTAAACAAGGAATCAGCAATATCTTCGTAATCCAAGTCACCGATTACTATATTCGAAGTGTCAGCCGCAGAATCAAGCTTAGCTCCGACGGAAAAATAAGTCGCTGCAACACTACCATTTAACACACCTGGCGCCCACTTTTTAAACGCACTTAGATCCAAGGAAGCAACTAAGTCATTCGTCTTTAAAAACTCCATTCTACCATCGTAATGAACTACTCCCTCGATTGGCTTTTCCCAATCGTATTCATACATTTTCGCAGAATCAAGCTGGGTTAAAAGTTCTTGCTGAAGTTTTCGTCGAAACGCATTGTACCCTCCAGGATAATCCATTAATACCTCGCAGTTAATGAAATAATGGGTAACAGATCTGTCAAGATTTTTTATTGCCCATTTTTGATTAACAAAAAAAACATCCTCATCATAGTCATCCCAGTAAAATTCATAATTAAATCGGTATCCGCTAGGCAACTGACTCTTGTATCTTATTGCGACAGTATTAAACTTTTCGATTTCTTTTTTTTTCCATTCATCTTCACTCTTATCAAATAAAATCATCCCCAACGAGTCAATAGTAAAACCGACTTTAAGAATTCGACTTTTTATATTTCGGTCTTTCATCTCAACAGCAGCCTCTTTTCCGATCAATTCCAAGATCGAATCTTGCTGAGCTTTTACAGAAAAGCTCGGCAACAATAATAATATAGCGAACATTAACCTCATACCTAGTAGATGAAACAGTCGGAACAATTCCATAAGGAATCATTTTTTATATGCATAAAAAGCATCGCCTAGGAAATATAAGACAACATTGTTCATCGCATAATGAGTTAACACTCAACCATCAGCGGTTTACTATTATTGAAAAAGACAAACAACACATACGCTCTATTTTCTTTCTACAATCCTCCCAAATTCAAACCACATCCCATCGAAAAGGGATATAAATTGGAGTTGAATTGGGTTTGAAAGGGATGTGAAAGGGAACTAAAGCGAATCATCAATTAGTTCACGCTAACCCCTACAGCGGAAAATACCTTTCCGTAGGTATACTTCCTCCAGCGCGCATCTATTATATTTGCTGAAAACAGTAAGCCTATTCTTGAAGAGAGATTTCGCTAGACCGAAGCTATGGAACCATTAAAAGCATATACCTGTCAAAATTCTGACTTCATAGACCATGTTGATGTCATTTGCCCTAAATGCCACAAGAAAGCCCTCGTGATTGGCGTTTCGACGAATGCTTCACGTGAGGAGCAGGAAGAAAAAGTGCGCTTTGCTTGCCATTCCTGTAGCTATAGCCTAAAATTGGCAAATACTCCCAAAACATTATTCTATCGAACGAGTCGTGGGAAGTCAGTTTATGGAAGAATTCTTCATTTAAATGCCCCAATAGACCCTTTTTTTGGGTTTAACGTTTGGTATCAGATTGATAGTGCGCATGGTCTTCTTTGGGCATACAATGAGGCTCACCTTTCCGTTATTGAATCTTATATAAAAGACAAATTGAGACCACGTTCCAACATATTCCATATGAATCGAAGTATTGGAAGCCGTTTGCCGAAATGGGTTGGAATCGCTAAGAATAGAGAGTATTTACTCAAATTGATCGAAAGAGCAAAACACAAAATCTAACATCCGATAGAAATTAAATCAAGGTGTTATGAAAGGCGGGCTCCTTTACTCAGCTTTTCAGCAATCGGGAAATCCACCCATCATAGTCGAAATATTTTAATAAAGGCTCTTCTTTCCTCTTCGCCTGTAGCTCCATGAGTTGAGTTTGATAAAGACTTAATGTCTTCTTCTTCCATTCATTCCCTCTCCGTTTAGGTTCAGTGGCTAACAACCTAAAAACAAGATTCTCAATATTGTATCGCTTACCCAGCTTTTGCAATTGTCTCTTCAATGCTCGAACTTCAGACTCCATATAGTCACAGTCATGTATTTCATAAATGGTCTTCAGATACAGTAATTTTGCCGCCCGGAAGATATTATGTCGAGTTCCATGTACGCAACTATCGAACATTTCATTTAATACTTTTTTTGTTGTGGTATAGTTCCCCGAATAAAAGTTCGTCAAGGCTTGAAGGAAATACCACTCCATTGCCTTTTCAACGTCACCAATATGAATGTGCAAATGATTTTCCTTCGCTGATTGGATGAAAGTAGCAGCCTCCTTATATTTTCGTTCACCAAGCAATCTTTGCAATTGATAGCAAGCCGATGAGAGATGGACTAAATTATGAAAGTGCTCTGTATAATCGCCTTTTCCAAGACCCGATAGCTTATCAATATAAGCCTGCATCTCGGTATATTGCTTCATATTTGCGAGGCTATTCAAAATACCATCTAAGGTTGACAAGTAATCGTAGGGTGGAAAGTTCCACATGGAAAGATTTTCTTCAAATAAATTCGAGAGCTCTTTAAAGATCATTAAAGCAGAACGGTACTCTGTTTTATGAATAAAATAAAATGCTTGAAATAATAAATGGAGTTTCTGAGTTTCAAATCTTGTTTTATTCCCTCGAAAAGACAGACTTAACTCGCCAAGGATTAAATCATCAGTATATTGGTCGAGGGTGGGATTATTGGCAAGGCGAATGTTCAGAAGCTCATAAAGAGAATAATGCTCTTGAATTTCGCGAATGGATTGAATAGCCATCTTAGCTTCCATTTGCTTATCCACAATTTGCTGCTCATCGTAGTCAGAAAATTTGGAACTATGTAAGACATCCAATTCCATTCGAAGAGCATTGTATTTATTAATAAAATTCTCTGTTTGGTTCGCCTTTTTATAAACCGATTGAATCTCCTTCATCCCGCGATCGGGTATAGAACGCTCAAAACATAAGCGCGCCTTCATTAATCCGTAATACTGCTGAAACCAAGAATCCTGCTCAATGCGAATCTGCAATAACACGTCAGTAAGCACTTTGAAGAGATAGTTAGCGGTACTTTCTAACGAAACCGCAGGGTACTTCTCCTTAAACAATTGCTGCCAGACTACCCCTTGCTTATTCTTATGTTCTAATATAATTTGAAACAACAAGGCATAATATTTTTCATTCTTCGACTGATTGGAATAAAGCTGGAATTGCTTTTTCTCTGATGAAGAAAGCGAATATATCAATTTCTCAAGGTCTTGGTACGACATAGGTTTATTGGTATCTATAAGAATTTACAGCGCTAATATATTAATAATTAAACAAATATATTCTATTTTTTGGCTATTTTTAATAATCAGAATTATCACATTATAAACAATATTGTCTTTTTATTGAAAACTTAGGTGTTAATTTTAGGAAACTTTTAGATAAACCTAACCAAACATGAAAAATAAGATCGTCGTAGTTGGCAGCACAAATATGGACATGGTTGTTAAAACAGGGCATATTCCTAAACCTGGGGAAACTGTTCTCGGAGGCACCTTCTTTATGAACCCTGGTGGTAAAGGAGCAAACCAAGCCGTTGCTGTCGCTCGTTTAGGAGGCGATGTCACTTTTATTAGTAAAATTGGGAATGACATTTTTGGCAAGCAATCCACCAAGATTTTCGACGACGAGGGAGTTGATATTGGTGGCATTTATGCAGAAGTAAACAGCCCTTCAGGCATTGCCTTAATTACCGTTGACGACAAGGGAGAGAACAGTATTGTTGTTGCTCCTGGTGCCAATGCCTTTTTAAACGCTGACAACGTACAATCTGCTTTTGATAAGTATCCGCAAGCTTCTGTTCTACTTGTTCAATTAGAAATTCCAATGGAAACTGTAGAAGCAGCGATTAATTATGCTCGGAGCAAATCGATTACTGTGATTTTAAACCCGGCACCGATGAACAAAGCGGTCGCTAAGTTTTTAGATAAAATAGATATTATTACACCAAACGCTCATGAAGCGGAAGCCTTATCCAATCATACCATTACGGATGTGGACAGCGCAATAGTTGCTGCGAAAAAAATTCAACAGCAAGGTGTAAAAACAGTCATTATAACTTTGGGGGAAGAGGGTGCAATTCTATTAACAGAAGATGAAGTCCACCATATCAGTACACCAAAAGTCGAAGCGATCGATAGTACCGCAGCAGGCGATGTATTTAACGGTGCGTTTGCCGTAGCGTTGTCAGAAGGTAAGTCTCTGAAAAATGCTGTAACATTTGCCTGCCGCGCTGCTGCAATTGCAGTGACAAAAATGGGTGCGCAATCTTCGATACCTTATCGTAACGAGATATTACTTACTTACTTTGATTAAGCTTAGTTAATCAACGTACTAAACCAAAAATTATGTTTATTGTATCTGATTATAATACAGCTGTTATCTTCTGCTTTATCACCATGATATGCTGGGGATCTTGGGCAAATACGCAAAAAATAAGTCAAAAAGGCTGGCGTTTCGAATTATTCTATTGGGACTATGTGCTCGGTATTTTAATATTTTCACTGCTTAGCGCCTTTACACTCGGTAGCATGGGTGATCAAGGAAGACCATTTCTTACTGACATCGCGCAAACAAGTGGTAGTAACATTGGAAATGCTTTATTAAGCGGTGTCCTTTTTAACTTGGCAAATATTCTTCTTACTGCCGCAATCGCAGCAGCAGGTATGTCCGTTGCCTTTCCAATTGGAATTGGAATTGCATTAGTCGCCGGTGTATTTTTCAACTATATGATTCAACAGAAGGGAGATCCGACCTTATTATTTATCGGCGTAGGACTCGTAACCTTAGCGATTGTATTAAATGCGATCGCATTTAAAAAACATAAAGGCGCAAGCGAAAAAGCTGGAATTGGAAAATGGATTATCATCTCAGTTATCGCCGGCTTTCTGATGTCATCATTCTACCCTTTTCTTGCCTCTGGAATGGATTTAGAAAACTTTCAGCAACCTGCCGCAGGTAAGATGACTCCATACAGTGCCTTTGTGGTTTTTGCCGTCGGAATACTCTTAAGTAATATCGTTTTTAACAGCATCTTGATGAAGAAACCTTTAGAAGGAAAGCCGCTGTCTTATCGCGAATATTTCGGTGGTTCTTTCAGCTACCACTTAATTGGAATTCTTGGGGGAAGCATTTGGGGACTCGGAAACATATTAAACCTTATTGCTGCCGGAAAAGCGGGACCTGCCATCTCTTATGGTTTAGGACAAGGAGCAACACTTATCGCTGCACTTTGGGGAGTATTGGTGTGGAAAGAGTTTAAAGGCGCCGATGGAAAGGTAAACTCATTACTGTTGGCAATGTTCCTTTGCTTTATTGCTGGATTAGGCCTTATTATTTGGTCTGGTAGCTAAAAGCATTTATTTAAGTTAAATTAATACAAACCTATATTAACACGAAAAACATGAAAACATCACTTTGGAGTAGCCTACTACTAGGCATTAGCATCATCTGTTCTAGCAGTATGCTAATTGCACAGAAAAATGAAAAGATAAAGCTTACAAAGTCAGAATTACAAGATAAAATCAAAGGAGGATGGGCTGGACAAACCATCGGAGTAACCTTTGGTGGACCGACAGAATTCAGATACCGCGGAACTTTCATACAGGATTATGAGAATATATCTTGGTATGATGGCTATATAAAAAGCACGATGGTTCATAACCCGCATTTATACGATGACATCTACATGGATTTAACCTTTGTGGAGGTTTACGATCGTGTTGGTATGCATGCCCCAGTAGATTCTTTTGCGAATGCTTTTGCAAATGCCAGTTATTCCCTGTGGCATGCGAATCAAGCAGCACGTTACAATATCTTGACAGGCATTAAGGCTCCTGAATCAGGGCATTGGAAAAATAATCCACATGCTGATGATATTGACTATCAAATCGAAGCTGATTTCGCTGGGTTAATGAGCCCAGGAATGCCAAACACAGCCTCGGAAATTAGCGATAAAATTGGTCACATTATGAATTATGGTGATGGCTGGTATGGTGGTGTATATATCGGCGCAATGTATACTTTAGCATTTGTCTCTAAAGACATAAATTACATTGTCACGGAAGCGCTAAAGACTATTCCTGCAGAAAGCGAATTCTACAAGTGTATTGCTGATGTAATTCAATGGCACAAAGAGCACCCAGACAATTGGAAACGTAATTGGTTTGAAATTCAACAAAAATGGGCTGAAGAGGTTGGCTGCCCAGAAGGAGTTCATATGCCTTACAATATCGACGCAAAAGTGAATGCAGCATACGTTGTACTCGGCTTATTATATGGTGCAGGAGATTTCACTAAAACATTAGAAATCTCAACTCGCGCAGGTCAAGACTCTGATTGTAATCCAGCTAGCGCAGCAGGTATATTAGGTACAATGTACGGATACAGTAATATTCCAAAATATTGGAAAATGGGATTAGCAGAAGCGGAAGATCTTGATTTCAAATACACAAAAACATCATTGAACCGTGTTTACGCAATGAGCTTCAATCATGCAGTACAAATGATTAAACTTAACGGCGGCAAAATAAACAAGAATGATGTAGAGATCAAAGTTCAACAGCCTGTTGCTGTTCGCTATGAGAAAGCATTCGATGGTGTTTATCCTGTTCGAAAAGTTGGCTTAAACAGACAATTAAAAGGAAGCTACGAATTTGAGATTGAAGGCACTGGATTTGTGATTGTAGGTTCCGCCAAAAAGAAAGAGAAATCAATGAAAGACTTCGATATCCCATTGGATATATACATAGACGGTAAAAAACATGCATCTTTCATTCATCCAACAAATTACTTAACTCGTAAAGACGAAGTGTTCTGGGTGTATGATCTTCCCAAAGGAAAACATAAGGTAAGACTACAACAAACCGAAGAAAAAGAAGGTTATTGGGTAGACTTAAACAACTACATCATCTATTCTGATGAACCAAATCATGGAATTGAACAACATGCTCACTAAATAGCAATTAATACAAACAATAAATAAATCCAACAATTAACTAAATTAATCTATTCCATGAACAAATTAAAGCTAGAGGGGTTACTCCCTCTATTGCTGTGTCTTTTCTTTGTCTTCTCTTGGCAAGAAAATGCTTACGCACAGCGTGATCTCCTGATCCACGGCGTCGTGAAAGACGCTTCGACTGGAACGCCGCTAAGTGGGGTCTCGGTAACTGATCGGGCATCAAAAAAAACGACAGCAACGCAAGACGATGGTTCGTTTCAAATTACTGTCACCCAAAGTAGTACGCTAACCTTTAGTTTTATAGGTTATAAACAAGCGACTATTCAAGCAGGAACTCAAACTAATTTACAAGTTTCTCTGCAACCCGACCAAGCTGACTTGGAAGAAGTTATCGTTGTAGCATTTGGTTCAACGAAGAAAAAAGACTTAACAGGTTCTGTCGCATCAATTGGCGCAGAGACTTTAGAGAAAAGTCAAATTTCAACTATCTCTAGAGCTTTTGAAGGAGCCATTCCAGGTATCCAATTCTCAACAAACTCTGGCCAACCAGGCGCAGATGCAGCTTTGAGGATTCGTGGATTAGGCTCGCTAAATGCTTCTAGCTCGCCTTTAATCGTCGTTGATGGTGCTCCTTACAGCAATGGTTTAAATTCTTTGAACCCTGCAGATATCGAAACAATTGTAGTGTCGAAGGATGCAGCAGCAAATGCTTTATATGGATCAAGAGCTTCAAACGGTTTAATTTTGGTAACCACTAAAAAGGGGAAATCCGGAAAGACTAAGATTTCTTTTGACTCTCGTGTAGGTATCAGTAGCATTGGCCAAAGTGATTTCGACAAAGTAACAGACCCTGCAACGTATTACGAATACACTTGGCAAGGAATTTACAACTACGCAAAATATTTCCCAGATCGCGACGTGAAATTCAAGAATATGAGCGATACAGAATTACGTCAATATGCATCCGACAATTTGTTTAAAGCAAATGGGAATGCCTTAACGCAACGAAATGGTTTAGGAAATTATATGTTATATAAGATCCCTGACGGAACAACGCTTATCGACCCTGCTACAGGTAAATTACGTACAGATGCACAATTGTTATATCAAGATAATTGGGAGGACTATTTCTTCAAAAACCCGATTCGTCAAGAATATAACGTTCAACTAAATGGAGGATCAGAAAAGACCGACTTCCTTGTGTCGTTGGGATATATGAATGAGCCTGCCTACGTTATGGCGTCTAACTTTGATCGCTTCACTGGCCGTATTAATCTAAATACGCAAGTTACAGATTGGTTGAAAGGGGGAGCATCCATGTATTATTCGAGGACAAACTCTGATATTCCGGGCTACACTGGAGGAACGGTTAACACCAACTTATTTACTTGGTTAAACTATTTTAGTCCAGTTAATTCCTTGTTCGCGCACGACGAAACCGGCGCAATACGATACGATCAATCTGGCAAAATGATGTTTGACCTAGGAAATGGAGAGACTTATTCTCCATATGGATCGACAACAAGACTTGCCTTTAACGGATATTCACCAGGGATCTACTTTCAGAAAGACTTTGCAAACAACAAACGTGATGTATTATCTGGTAGAGGGTTTTTAGAAGCAAGTTTCTTAAGTGATTTCAAATTTAAAGTTGACTTTTCTATCGACAACAACTACACGTACAACAAGAGTTATGCAAATAACGAGAGTGGTGCTGCAGCAAGAGATTCTCAGGGAACTATCTCCGGTTATTGGGCGAAGAGCACACAGGTTAATACAGTTCAGTTGTTATCATGGGCTAAAGATTTTGGAGATCACCATGTAGACGCATTGTTGGGACATGAATTCCGTTGGGAACGTAGCGACAATCAAAGCGGGCAACGTTACATGATGCTTGCTTATGATAAACCAAGCTTCAATAACTCGATCGGAATAAACTACCTAACAGGTGGAGCGAGCTCTTCGACTATTGAAGGATATTTCAGTCGTGTAAATTACAACTATGCCGAGAAATATTATTTATCTGGGAGCTTTAGAACCGATGGCTCTTCCTATTTCCGTAATAATCAATGGGGTTCTTTCTGGTCGATTGGTGGAGCCTATCGTATCTCTAAAGAATCTTTCTTAGCTAACCAATCCTGGATTGACGAGATTAAGCTTCGTGCAAGTTATGGCCTTCAAGGAAATAACGCTGTTGGCGCGACAAACTGGGCAGATATTTGGAGCCTTTCGAATGCAGGTAATTTAATAACACCTGTACCTTCCATATCGCAAACGAATTGGTCTAATTTAGATTTAACCTGGGAAAATAACTATACTGTAGACTTTGGTATTGATTTCAACTTCTTCAATAGACTATCGGGTACTTTCGATTATTTTAACAGAGACACTAAAAACCTATTGTTCACGAAGCCACTTCCAGCTTCAACAGGGCGTGGTTCTAGAATGGAGAACTCGGGAGAATTAAACAATAAAGGCTTCGAACTCGATCTTAATTATACAATCATCCGCAATGATCGATTAAGATGGTCGGTTGGCGCAAATGCTTCTCGATACAGAACGACCTTAGTTTCCATGCCTGAAGGTGTAGGAAGTGACGATTACAACGGTGGATTCCCACAAGGAAATTTCCTTCGCGGACCTGGTAGAGACTACTATAACCTTTACATCTATCGTTATGCCGGCGTCGATCAAAATACCGGATTAGGAATGACCTATAAAACGTTGAAAGAAGGTGATGATTTATCCAAATATCCTGGAAGCAACGTTGGAGATATCGTAACAACGACAGGGAACGATGGAACCCGTTATGAATTAGGCACAACGACTCCAGATTTCGTTGGAGGTTTTAATACGAATGTATCGTACAAAAACTTCGATTTATCAGTATACGCAAGTTATCAAACGGGCGGTAAAACCGTATCGTTATCATATCAAGGACTAACAGGAAATAGTATCGGCCGCGGCATACACACCGATTTACTAAATGCTTGGACACCTGAGAACAGAAGTTCTAACATCCCAATGCGTATGTTAGGAGGCACTAATTTCGGTAGTCAACCAACAGGTGGGGGCGCAGGTCAATATTCAGATTTCGCGATGTTTAGCGCAGGTTATTTGAATTTGAAATCAATCACTTTAGGCTATACCGTACCTAAAGATGCTTTAACAAAACTGAAGCTAGAACGTCTTCGTTTTTCATTAGCGGCAGAAAACTTATTCTTCTTATCTGCGAAAAAAGGTGTTGACCCTCGTGTTGCCTTTGACGACGGATCTAGTGTAAGCGCTTTCGGTTATCCACAATCTAGAGTTGTATCCTTCGCCATCAATTTAACCCTGTAAATCATGAAAAAGAATAAGATATATTTAGGCTTAGCCATTCTTAGTTTAACCTTCGGATCTTGTCAAAAATTATTGATAATTGATCCAGAAAGTAGTCTTACTCAAGACGACATCCAAGAAATCGTTAAGAAAAACCCGGACAAAATATTAGAGCCGCTAGTAGCAAATTTAGTAGCGTCAATAAACTCGTATAGCAATATCAATTCAGTCGACACCAAAAACTATTCAGTAAATAATTTATTGTTAAGTTTAAAAGGTAACGATATGGTTCTTGCCAATTCTCCAAGTTGGTTAAAAGGCGATTATGAAATGCGTTCTTATCGTGAAGAAAGTACCGGCAGAGTACAAGTTTATTGGGGCACGTTTTACCGCTATATTTACTTGGCTAACCAAATTTTGACTGTGATTCCAGAAGTCAATGAATCCGAATTGACCGCAGCGAATAAGTCCATTTTACGCTATAAAGCAACTGCATTAGCGATACGTTCATTCGCATACACAAACTTAATGTGGCTTTATCAAAATGACTACATGAATGGCGGAAAGGATAAATTAGGGGTACCAATCACTGATGCCACGGGAGATCCAAAGCCTCGCGCAACTTCTGCAGAAGTATGGAACCTAATCATGTCTGATGCTGAAACAGCCGTTTCATTATTCAAGAAAATTGATGGCTTCTATACTACATCAAGAACCGACGTCGACGGAAGTGTGGCTTCTTCCTTTCTAGTTCGTGCAGCTTTAACGACAGGAAATTGGGACAAAGCTGTTGCGGCCGCCAATGATATCCTGACGTTTTATCCAGAGCTTTTTAATGAGAACGACTACACTACTTCTGGCATGTCTCTTTTGAGTAAAGAGACAATATTTGGATACGAATATTCAAGTACGTCTGGTAAAGGAACATCTTCATTCCACGGATGGATGAACCCTAAATCCGAGGGTGGCTACGGTGGATCGCAAGGTCATTGGATGGCGATAGATCAACGTCTTTTTGACAAGATATCTGCAACAGACTACAGAAAGAAAAACTTCGTTCAAGATGAATCGATTGACTTCACGTACCCTACTTCTGGGGCCAAAGTTAAGTTCTTAAAATACTATAGTTTAAAATTTGCGGCACCAAAGATATCAGCAGCTATTCCAGAATACAACCAGAACGAGATTTTCATCCGTTCATCTGAGATTATTTTAGCAAAAGCTGAAGCATTAGTTCGTGCAAATAAAGACGCGGAAGCCCAAACTGCTTTATTCCAATTAGTATCAAAAAGAGACCCTAGCTATGTCAAAAGTACAAAGACTGGAACGGCCTTATTTGATGAGATCAAACTTCAAAGAAGAATTGAACTATGGGGTGAAGGTGGACATGAATTCTTCGATAACAAGCGCTGGAATATCGCTGTCGATAGAACGAGTTCGATCAACCATAGTGAAAAGAAAGTAGTACCAGCAGGTAAAGATTTCACCCTGCAAATCCCTTTGAATACTGAGTTGAGTTATAACGACTTAATTCAAGAACAAAACCCTTAGAACTTGTTTAGTTTATCGTATATATACAATTAGTTTGTTTATATAACTTGGTCAGGAGGCGCTTTCGAAAGAAGGCGCCTTTGTTATTTCTTCTTTTTTAACCGAAGAAAAACTCATTTCACCGTTAATATATAGCCACTCACCGAGATACATGATTTTCCTAACTCTTTTTCTTTAACTTGAGTCCACACTTTGATACCAAAAAACGAACTTATGAAAGTATTTGTCTTACTAATCTGCACCTTGTTGGCGGCTCAATTTTCCTACGCACAAAACTTGAATAGCCAATCAAAACTATCAGCAGATTCCATCATCATAAATGCCTATCGAATTGATCAAATAAAGCGAGAGGAAATGATGAAAGTCATCAACAAAAGCGATTATCCGAAAGACAGTTTGGTTCTTAAAATTATGGACCTTAAGAAGCAGGATGCCCAGAATCAGAACCTTGTTTTCCCTTTAATCGACCAATATACCATCGGATCAATAGAATTAAGTCCATTGGCATTAAATGGTGCTTATTATATTATACAACATGCCGAAATTGAACAGCAAGAAAAATATCAATCTTTCGTTGAAAAACTATTTGAAAAAAAAGTAATCAATACTGTTGAATACGCTCGCTTTGTTGATCGAGTTCGGGTTAAGCGAAATAAAGCGCAATATTATCTTACGCAAGCTTACCAAAACGCGGGGACCGAAGGAACATTTCCTTATCCTTTGACTGCTGACGCCGCAGAATTGGTCAATAAAATTGGGCTAAAAGAGACATTCCAAAAAGATATTGCGAGTTTCAAAAACGAATACACGCCCATATTTCTGAAGGAAGATGAGTTTGCCATTTTCGGACACATACTTAATAATGTAAATAAGGAAAAGATCAACAATATAGAAATTAAGCTGAACGGAAAAACAATTACTCGAACCAATAAAGAGGGATTCTTTGCCTTTAAAATTAAGAGAACAGAAGCTGTTCCTGAATTAGAACTGCTCGTTGAGGGCAAAAGCATAAAGCAGCGCATAGAGATTCTGCCGGAAAATGACTGGTTGTCAGTGAATATTGGAATCTAGTTGCCATAAATTAATTTTATGAACCATAAAAAGAGGACGTAATAAATACGTCCTCTTTTGTTGATACTCATTAATAATCTCGAGGCAAGTCGAGCAAGGCAATAGACAAATGATTTATCTATGTATTGCCTTTATTTACTAAGGATTTTGTTGACTCTTCGGATTCGTTGATATCTCTTCAGACGGAATCTTCATGGTCATTAAAGATACTGGATACACAAGGTTTGGATTCCAATGAACTGTAGAACCTTTGCGGTCCACAGGAATATTCCAGCGACGGTTGTTATCCCACTCATGACTTCCCTCTCCCCACAATTCAATACGCGATTGCAATTGAACCATTTGAAGGGCCGTCAGGCCGCTCATTCCCGCGTAGTTGTCACAGGTCAGCGTAGCGCTTCCCGCTGCAGTACGAGCAGCTAAAAGTTTGTTAAGCGTAGTTTTCGCCGCTGCCTCTGCTCCTGTGCGCGCCTGCACCTCTGCCTTCATTAAATAAAATTCTGACAAACGTACCA
This sequence comes from Sphingobacteruim zhuxiongii, assembly GCF_009557615.1. Classification (NCBI taxonomy): domain Bacteria; kingdom Pseudomonadati; phylum Bacteroidota; class Sphingobacteriia; order Sphingobacteriales; family Sphingobacteriaceae; genus Sphingobacterium; species Sphingobacterium zhuxiongii. The sequence continues at coordinate 187,947 of NZ_CP045652.1, read as the reverse complement.
TTGCGTAATCCGCTCGTCCACGGTTTGACGTATTTTGCGCACCGACGGCACTTCCTAAGCCCACATTATTTGCAAACTTAGAAACCCAATAAGTCGGAACTTCATATTGTGGACCGTTCATAAAACTGCCCGAACCAGCACTGTAAATAACTGGAAAATCAGCTGGTCTTTCCTTATGGAAGTTCTTTTTACGGTAATCTTTGTCGTCAATTTTATTAAACAATCGGTCATCTATACGGAACGAACCACCCCAAGGATTACTTTCGGCTGCCACTCCATTACCACCAAATTGCCAACCAAAGCCGAATGCCGCCTCAGGATTCTTCGCTAAATTTAAAAATCCAGAAGTCTCTGCTAAGAATATCGGCAAATTTACCCCATTCAAAGTCACCGTACCTGATTGCTTTTGCACGTATTGATCTTCTGACATGAAATTTAAAGTCCCACTATTTATTACACGATCGCATGCATTTTGTGCAATGGTATAATACTTCGAGGCAGTGGCGCCTTCCGCTTCTACTGCAAGTAATGCCGCTTTAGCGATTACATAATTCGTTAATCCGCGTGTTAAATCGGATGTATTGGTTGCCTTAAAGCCAACATTGGCTGCCGCAAACATCTCATCGGCAGAAGTCGCCCAAACAATAATTGAGTCTAGCGTTGCCAAGGCCGACGAACGCTCTTGCAAAGGTTGAGTTACATCAAACTTCACATATATTGATTGACCCAGTTTGTTTGTTCCGAAATTTTGTTGCGCATATAAATATCCAAACGCTCGCGTTAAATAGGCTCTGCCTACATACTCCTTGAGACTTACACTTGGATTATTTTGTAAAACCTCCGGAGTAATGATATTCAAAACCTTATTTGCCGCGTTTGTCATTCCATACGCTCGATGCCACCAACTAGGCGTGGAAGCGCTATTTTCCGAAGTTAAGTCTTGCCCAGTATAATAGTCATTTTCAGCTGGCATACTCCAGTTTCCAACCACTATATCATTGCCTAACATCATACGTGCAGCAAGCTGACCGCTCCAAGAATTATCTGACATACTGGAGAATCGAAAATTGTAGCCACTGCCGCGATAATGCGGAGGTAATCCATCTGCCATACCTTTCATAAGGCTTTTCACAGTCTCTTCATCTGCAGTTCTTAACAATTCACGAACCTGTTCGTCAATTATATTGTCTGGTGGAGTAATATCTAATTTCTTATTACACGAGGTGGCCAACATCGCCAACATTACTAGTGCTATTAAGTATTTCATAGTTTTCATTTTTAAAAGGTTACTTTTAAACCAAACGAGGCAGAACGCATCATTGGATAAGTATATGCTCCTACGTCAAGACCACCCACTATAGAATTTCGCGGATCAATACCACTCTTCGCAAACACCCACATATTATCAAGTGATACATAGGCGCGAACGCTAGACATCTTTGCTCTATTCGTCCACTTCTCTGGAAGAGTATAGCCAACCGTAATATTCTTTACACTTAGATAAGTCGCGTCAAAAACAGACATATCGCTATAAGTATTCCCTGTTGATACACGCGTTCCATTTGAATAAACTGAACTTCCATTAGGAGAATTAACCATCAACATCGGATACTTCGCATCTAAATTAGACTCGTTGAAGGTATTGTGTAATAAGTCTTCAGACAACATTTGATTACCTATATCGGATGTATTATAAATAAAGTTCCCATTTAGATTACTGAAGAACAATCCACCCAATTGGTAAGCAAAGTTCGCTGCAAAGTCAAAGTTTTTCCAACGTAAAGACGTTCCAAAACCACCGATTAAATCCGGTGTAGCATCGCCATAATCAAACATATAAGCTTGCGAATAGTCCGTCGTAGAAACCACTTCGCCTACTTTCGCATTCGGAAATAAACCTTGGTTTGCATCTGTTACAAGCGCACCAAATAAAGGCAATCCTGTGCCCTTGTCGACACCCATGTATTTAGCAAAGATTACGTTATAATAATCTCCACCTAACCAACGACGGTAAGCGGCACCCGAACCTGAACCTGTGTTCCCAACGGCTCCCCAAGCATCCGCAGTCGCATACCACCATTTTTGGCTATGTAACGCATCTTGTTGGTTAATCATCGCTTCTGGCATGGAAACCATTTTCGCTTCGTAGTTCCCCGCATTAACATTAAAACTCCAATTTAAATCCGAACGTTTGATTAAATCAATATTTAAATCGACTTCAATACCTTTAGATTCCATTTCACCCTCGTTTTGCAATAAAGTTGTTTGTCCTGACATTGCGTATGAGATTGGTGCATCTAGAAGAAGATCTGTAGTATTAGTTTTATACACGTCGATTGTTGCGGTAATACGATCAAATATTCTCAAATCAAGACCCGCATCAATTGTATTCTTTTTCTCCCATGTTAGGGCTTTATTTACAGCAGACCCCATTGATAAAGTATAGCCACTTGGAGCATATGAACCAGGAGTTGTATAACCCGATGCCGAATAATTCCAAATTTGATATCCCTGATATCTACCTATACCATTTTGGTTACCAATAACTCCATAACTTGCGCGAATTTTCATGTCATTTAGCCATCCATTGGTCGGCTCCATAAAAGATTCTGACGATATACGCCATGCACCACCTAAACTCCAAAATATTCCCCAGCGGTCTTCGTTATAACGGAACTTCGATGAACCGTCACGACGAACAGATCCGGTTGCAATATACTTGTTATCATAGATGTAGTTTGCACGTGCGAAATAACCTTCTAGTGCTTCCTTATTGGTTCCAAATCCTACTCCCGAGAACGTACCGCCATTATTTAAGAACAAATAGTTTCCCGAACCGGTAAAATTATCAATCAATGATAGTGAAGCACGATAGTTCATATTCTCGGTTTTCATCCAAGTAAATTCATGACCAATCATCGCGTCAACATGGTGTTTACCGTAGTCATGTCCCCAATTCAAGGTTTGCTGAGAATTAAGATCCATATACTGCGTATGGTAACGACCAATCATGCCTTGCTCTGCATTAGACGATTCACCCCAGGCTTTTGGTAAGGAAACATAACGCATATGGTAAGATTGGTTAACTGACATCTGTACATTAAACGTGAAATCATTCCAAAACTTAGCTTGTAGGTATCCAATAGTGGAGATATCGTTGGAAACATATTCTGACTGTGAGTTCTCCATTTGATATTCCAAATCATAACCCATCGTGCGATCGCCACCTGCCTTTGGTGTAACCGGGCCTAGCGGTGAATATTGTTGTCCCAGTAGACGAACCACTTGAGGGTTTCCACTTCCATCATACACCATCTGTCCATTTTCATCACGCTGATAGATTGAAGCTAAAGGTCTATAACCATCCGTCCAACGAAATACATTCGCTACGGCAGCTCCTGGATTACGCGAGCTAAATCGACCATTTTGTAAACGCGTAGCACGATTCGAATACGTCGCATTCAAACCTGCCTTTAACCAATCTGTAATTTGCGTATTCACATTCGAGCGAACATTATATCGTTTAAAATTGGAATTTGCGATAAATGATGGATCTGATAAAAACCCAGTAGAAATAAAGTAGTCGGTTTTCTCATTTCCTCCATTTGCCGAAACGGTATATTCCTGACGAAAACGATCTTTGTAAGCAATATCCCTCCAGTCATCTACGTCATATAACTTTACCGCATCTTTATTAATCTTGCCCGTTGCAGGATCTATTAAATAATTGTCCAACATTGTAGCCGATATTGTATTTCCGGTACCGGTAGATTCATATCGTGCACCAGGTACACGGTAGTACATCCAGTTAGATAATCCGTTTGGACCCGCAAAAATTGTATTGCTACCTGTATAATTAAACAAGTGTTGACTCGCGAATAAAGCCGCTTCATCGTGCGACATATTCGGATTACTAAAGTTCGTTTTGTATTTCTCTGTACTACCGTATCTAACCGAGTTATAGATACTCTCCCACATCATTTCGTAGTTATCTTCTACGCCACGAATAAGTTTAGGCTGATTATTGGCAATCATATTCGCTCCGAGTTTAGATTCGAAATCAATTCTCGCTTTACCGCGAACTCCTTTTTTGGATGTCACCATAATGACACCATTCGCTCCACGAGAGCCCCATAACGCTGTCGAAGCTGCATCTTTCAGAATAGTAACTGATTCGATATCTTTCGGATTCATCGTCGCTAATGGATTAAAACCTGCAGTTACAGGGACTCCGTCAATAACGATTAACGCATTTGAGTTGTTTTGACTTGAAGAGCCAATACCTCTCACGCGAACCCCCATATCATAGCCTGGCTGTCCATCGACCGAAGAAACTTGAATTCCCGGTACCGCGCCTTCTAGAGCTTTCGTTAAGGTTGAATTTGCTTGTGCGCCTAATACTTTCGAGTCAACCGTACTGATCGAGCCCGTTAAGTCTTTTTTCTTCGCCGTACCGTAGGCGATGACCACTACATCTTCGATTTCTTGGTCAGCATCCTTCAGTGTCACGTTAATTGTACCATTGCCCGTGGTGGTAATCATGACAGATTCCTTCCCAACAAGGGAATAGCTAATTTTACTTCCTTGATTTGCTTGTATACTGTACTGTCCCGTCTCCGAAGAGGAGGTTCCGACAGTCGTACCAACAACAAGGATACTAGCTCCCACAATTGGTTTGCCTTCTGTATCCCTTACCACGCCGGAATATGTCCGTTGCTGTGCTTGCGCTAGCGACATGGATAATAAAGGGATAACCAGCATCAAAAAGAAATGTAATCTTCTTCTCATAGTTTATAGATTTTGGTTAGTAAATAATATTGGTCTTATCAACTCAAATATAGGCGAACGTTAGCTTGAATTATTGACCATAATTCAAGCCTTTTAAGAAACACAAACTGCAAATATTAAGAAACAGGAGTTTGTAACAATTTGATATACAGAATTTTGCTAAAACGTATTTGTTCGCAAATCAACATCGATTGAAATCACCATCCTGAACTGTCCTGACCGAACGTTTCATACTGATTTTGACTTACTTAGCTTTTACAATTGAGGCTGTCCCGAACAGGATAGTCTATAAGAAGTAATCCTCAATAAAAATGCCCCTAGCGGACAATAAAAAACAGGGGAAGATGAATGATTAAGGATTAATTATCAACATGCTTAATGAGATCGCATGATTATAACGATATGTGAAACCTAAATGTTAATGAGCAAAATGGTTAAATACGCGATTTATTCAACCTATCACAATAAGCAAAACATTTAATAAACCGTTTTTGCAGTTTGAATTAAAAATAATCCTGAATAAAGAAATCTTGTGTATTACAATACAGGAAAGAATAGATAAAAAGGTTCTTTTTATTGGTTTTCAAGCGCCTTTTCATATGTAAGACCGGCTTTTTCGCTTTGATATCAAACATCTCAGCTAATTCTTTAGACGCCTCAATTGCCCATATTTTTTGCTCACCTTCTTTCACTTCCACATCGTGGTAATTCTTTAAGGTATCGAACAATGAATTTTTCTCTAAGTTATGTAATGTAAAACGCGGTAGATCGATATTGGAAATATACGTTTCTTCAAATAAAGTAGGTAAGCCATCTACATAGCGAAGACGTGAGAGATAAATAGCTCCAGCTTCTTTTTCCTCCGGCGTTAATTCAAATTCAAAAGCCTCAGGCCAGAGCTGCTTGATAGGCTTAGTGATAATTGCTGTTTTTAAATTATGTTTACCAACACCAGCTGTAGACCCTTTTAAGGAAAGAATCCCTAAACCGTTCTTGGGTTCCGAAACGATACTTCCTTTACCATGCTGCCTAACAATGTAGCCTAAATTACTTAGGTCATTAAGCGCTTGGCGAACCGTTGGACGCGTTGTAAAGTACATTTTACAAAGTTCATTCTCCGACGGAAGTAAATCTCCCATCTTATATAGACCCGAATCTATCTTACTTTTTAACTCTTCGAATACCTGTTTGTAGAGAGGAGTCCCCGATGATCTTTGCATAAGCACAACAATTAGTAACAACAAATATAGTTAACTGTAATGATTTTTCAAGCCTTTTCTTGTATATACAGGCCCATGTAACAGACATGATTCAACGGCAATGAATTAAGCTTCTGATTTCACGTAAATTACAATTAAATACAAACTTGTATATACATATAAAAATTAAAACTAATTGTATAAACCAACCTAAACAATTGCTTTAATTGCACTTATATCATTATTTGCAATAAAAATAAAATATTTTTATTCAATCTCTTGTATATACAAGTATTTTATTATATTTGTTTAACTGATTATGAATACGGATAATTTTGATCCGTAAAGAATTATGAGAAGACCGACCATCCACTATTGGAAAAACCTTCTCCATACATGCTGAAGCATTTAATATGCGTCCAAATGACTGAGTTGACATACACCTAAACCGTGCATTAGATTCATTTGGATCCATACGATGATTAACACATTTTTCGAATTTGACCGTCCATTTTCTATAGCGAAAAAAGGGACCCGGGATTCTTGTGTTTATAATTTCGCTATCACCCGCTAAGTTCATTTGAGCAATGATGGTGTCAATCACGTTTTATTCAAACAATGCATATGGAAAAAATTAGTAGTCAAGAGCCATTATCCCGTATTCTACGAGTAATGTTCATCAGCGCCGGGTTGCTACTCGGCAGCGAAAATATATCGGCATACTCCGATAGCTCCAACGACGCGCACTTGTCATCATTCAAGGTCAATGTGCTCAAACTCAACGCAAATAACCATTCGGACCATCGATGGCAGAAATCATTATCTGGAACTGTTCGCAGTACGGATGGTGGTCCCATTCAAGGTGTCAGCGTCAAAATTAAAGGATCTAACACTGGAACGTCTACAAATGAACTTGGACAGTATCAACTAGAATCTACAGGCAACAGCAATACACTTGTATTTAGCGCTGTAGGTTACCTTTCTCAAGAAATTACTATTTCTTCATCAGGCGTTACGGACGCTGTTTTAGAATCTGATGTGACCTCCATAGGAGATGTCGTTGTAATCGGATATGGAACACAAAAGAAAAGGAATGTAACCTCTTCAATCTCCACTGTATCTGCAAAAACAATTAAGGATTATCCGGTATTACAAGCTGGTCAAGCCATTCAAGGAAAAGTACCCGGCGCGCAAATTATTCAAAACTCAGGTTCACCTGGCGCTTCATTGATGGTTCGAATCCGCGGTGCCGGTACGGTGAACAACGCTTCTCCGCTCTACGTTGTGGACGGCAATATAGGCGTTGATCCTCGCGATTTAGACCCTAACCATATTGAATCTATCGAAGTATTAAAAAGTGCGTCAGCGGCGGCGATTTACGGTGCGCAAGGTGCAAATGGGGTTATTCTCATTACCACAAAATCTGGAAAAGAAGGCGTTAATGCTTCTGTAAGTTATTATTCCGGGATTCAATCCATTCATAATAAATTAGACGTAGCAAATGGACAAGAGTATGCAACTCTTTATAACGAAGCCCTCGTTAACGGAGGTAAAAGCCCTATTTTCTCTGATGTTCAAAGCTTAGGTGTAGGTACAGATTGGCAAGATGCTATTTTCCGCACGGCAAAAATCAATAGTGGAGAGTTATCTCTTTCCGGCGGCAACAGTAATGGCAAATTTTATCTTTCTGGAAGCTATTTTAATCAAGAGGGTATTGTCATGAAATCCGATTATGAGCGAATTACCTTTCGTATTAATTCGGAATACAATTTAAGTCCTGCTGTCAAAATTGGTGAGAACATTTCCTTGAGTCGGGGAAAGAGTAACGTGATACCAGAATTTGGCGATAGAAACCCTATTCCGAATGCTTGGGCAATGGATCCGAACACTCCGGTTAAGAACCCAAATGGTTCTTGGGGCTTTCCACAATTTTCAGACACGAAAAACCCTGTTGCAGAGCTCGAGTTGTATAATAACACGATAAAAAGACCTGTTTTAAATGGATCTGCATTTATTGACGTAAAACTACTACCATCATTGGTTTTTAGAAGCCAATACAATTTGAACTTCGGTATTTCAAACGGCTATGTTTTTGTCCCTACCTATGACATCTTTCCATTACAAAGAAATCTAGTATCAAGCATTAGTAGAACCAATACACAATTTACCAATTGGGACTGGCAGAATACATTGACCTATAATACAAACTTTGCCGATCATCATTTCGATGCTTTAGCTGGTTTTACTGTACTCAGAAATCAAGAAGAGAACATTACTGCTCGTGGTGAGGGGCTTCCTGAAAATGCCAATTTCGACGAAAACCTTAGATACCTAGATTTGGCACGTAGTGGCAATCTTGCTACTGGGGGAGCTGGCGACTATAGTATGGTATCTTTCTTAGGAAGAGTAAACTACGATTATAAAGGAACGTACCTATTCACCGGTAACATGAGAGTCGATGGGTCCTCTAGATTTGGAAAAAATAACCGCTATGGTATTTTCCCTTCATTTTCTGTTGGATGGCGCTTATCGGATGAGGAATTCTTAAAAGATGTTGGCTTTATCAATGATTTAAAATTACGCGCTGGATGGGGTATGTTAGGTAACCAAAACTCATTGCCTAACTACGCCTTTGCGAATAGCGTAGCACAAAATATAGTCTATCCCATGGGAGATCGAGTAACGCAAGGACACGCTCCAACAAGTCTCGGTAATGAAAATCTAAAATGGGAATCAACCAAAGAAACAGAGGTGGGTATTGACTTCACTGGTTTCAACAATCGAATAAATATCGCTGCTGGTTACTATGATAAACGCACGATGGACATGCTCCTACGTGTTCCTGTGGCCGATTACCTAGGTATTCAGACAGCACCTTTTGTGAATGGTGGAGACGTACGCAATCATGGTTTCGAATTTATGATTGGTTACAATAACGGCAACTCGGAAGGCATCAGATACGAAGTTTCATTCAACCTCGCGAGAAACATCAATGAAGTCACCAAGTTGAGTAATCAACAAGCTGCTTTATTCAGTGGAAGCTACTCGAGAACGGCTGTTGGAGAACCTATCGCTTCATTTTATGGCTATGTAATGGATGGCATTTTCCAAACAATAGATGAAGTAAAAGCACACGCAACTCAAGCTCCAAGCACAGCACCTGGAGACATTAGATACAAAGATTTAAACAACGATGGAATCATTAACCAAAGCGATCGTACAACTATTGGAAACCCATGGCCAGACTTCAATTACGGAATAAATGGACGTGTCAGCTGGAACAATTTTGACATGAGTCTTGCGTTCAATGGAGTTTGGGGCAACGAGTTGATTGCTCATTGGAAATACTTCACCCATGGTAGTAATTTCTATAATTACGACACCGAAATGTTCAACGCTTGGAAAGGAGCCGGAACGACTAATGAATACCCTCGACTTAATGTAAATGATCCAAACAATAACATGCGTCCTTCTTCATATTACGTCGAGGATGGTTCGTACCTCCGCCTACAAAATGCACAATTGGGTTACACTTTCCCGACAGCATTTTCAGGTCATGTAAAGAATCTAAGAGTATATGCTTCCGGACAAAATCTATTAACGTTCACCAAATATCGGGGATATGATCCTGAGATTGGTGCACCATCGACACCATTAAGTCTTGGTGTGGATAATGGATTTTACCCACAACCCCGAATTGTGACTTTAGGTCTTGGATTTGGATTTTAGAAAAAACTATTAATTGAAAAGACATGAAACGATTTCATCAGATCATCATATTAGCAAGTAGCACTTTATTCTTAAGTTGCGGCGATTTCCTCGATAAGCAACCCCTAGGTGAGATGTCGGTTGAATCGGCATTCTCAACAGCTAACGATGCCAATAAAGCCCTTGTTGCGGCATACAACCCTATGTTAAATTACAATGGAATGAGTGGCTATTCTATCTACGACATTGCTGCCGACAATGCCGAAAAAGGCGGAGAAGGACCTAGTGATGGAGGCTATTTTAACGAGATTGCTTATTCTACTTTAACTTCATCAAACACCATCGCGTCGCAAGTTTGGAAAAGTTCATTTTTGGGAATTCGTCGCGCAAACATTGTCATTGAGAAGGTGCCCCAAATTGCCATGGATGACAATGCTAAACAAAGAATTCTTGCAGAAGGGCGCTTCCTTCGCGCTTTTTACTATTTCAACTTAGTGACCCTATACGGCGATGTTCCTTTGATTGATAAAGCAGAACAGGTTGAACAAAATTTTGAGCGTAGCTCAAAGGAATTGGTATACGACTTAATTATTCAAGACTTAACTTTCGCTAGCGGAATTCTACCTGAAAAAGCAAATTTAGCTGCAGGTGAAAAAGCACGGGCAACGAAAGGAGCCGCTGAGGCTTATTTAGGGAAAGTCTACCTCTATAAAGGCGACTTCGCACAAGCGGAAATATGGCTAAAGAAAGTTATAGATTCCAAAGCTTATAGCTTGACCCCTAAGTATTACGATATATTTAGTACAGAATCTGACTTTGGACGCGAAAATATATTTGAAGTAAATTATGTATACGACGCTCAATTCAACAACACAACGAATCTGAATCAACTAAGACAAGGCAGCACGGCAATGTATGGCTATGGCTTTGCAAATCCTACACAAGACCTTGTGGATGCCTTCGAACCAGGAGATCCTCGAAAGGGACATACGGTTTATAAGCAGAATGATATTATGCCAGACGGTGTAACAGCTGATGTTGGAATTAGCGAAACGGGATATATGAACAAGAAAGCATATCTTTTGGAGTCGGAATTTCCGGTTACTGGCGACGCTAGACATTCTGGAAAGAATGAGCTACTTTATCGTTATGGTATGTTGTTATTATGGCATGCTGAAGCGGCCAACGAAGTTGGTAAAACACAAGATGCTTTAAAGTCACTCAATGAGGTTCGTGTTCGTGCGAGAGAGGGAAACAACAACATATTACCTCTTGTCACGGTAACAAATAAAGAAGATTTGAAAAAAGCGATCTGGCAAGAGCAAAGGGTTGAATATGCCATGGAGAACATTCGCTACTTCGACCTTATTCGACAAAAGAGAGCTGGTCTTGTCATGCGCGCCTATTCTTTAAAATATAATAGTAATAAAGGAAAGAATTTTCGTGATGGTATTAATGAACTCTTCCCAATACCGCAGTCTGAAATCGACATCAGTCAAGGAAAACTAAAGCAAAACACAGGCTTTTAAAAGTGTAATTTATAAGACTTAAAATAGCATATTGAGGGGAAAAAGCCTTCAGGCCAATCCACAGAACCCCATCCTTAGTGATGGGGTTTCTTATACACACGAACGTAGTCCACCTGCATACTGAAAGGTAAGTCGGCGTCGGTAATTGGCCCCGGCCATCCAGCGCCACCAGATTGGTTTAAAATAATATAGAAGGGTACGTCGAATGGCCATTGTTCCCAGTTTGCCCCGGCGTCTTTCTTGTATGTATAATGCAGCACATCATTGACGAAAAAATGAATCGAAGTCGGCTCCCATTCGATACTATATACATTAAAAGCATCTTTTTCATAAGCAACTTGCTTCGTTGCCGTCGTTCCTCCGTTAGCATTCGTCACTTTAGCATTATGAATGCTATGATGTATCACGGATTCATTGTTTACATGCTCCATAATGTCTATTTCACCACAATTCGGCCAAGTCCCATAGGATTTCGAAGGATCCGGCATCATCCATATCGCAGGCCATGAGCCGCGACCTTGTGTAAATTTTGCTCGAACTTCAACCCGACCGTAACTAAGGCTAAATTTTCCTTTGGATTGAATACCTCCACTATGATAGGGAACCGCATCGTTTGCAATAACAGCATTATCCATTCGCAGATTTAAATTATTCCCATCAAGTGACACATAACGTTCAGAAGAAGTTAAAAACTTATTCCACGCAACTTTACCTCGATCCGCATAAGACCATTTACTGCTATCAAAAGTTCCTGATGTGTTAAACTCGTCAGACCAAATAAGTTCATATTTATCGTTTTCTGTGCTCTCTTGTTTTACAATAAAGCTGCTTTTACTCTGGGCATTCGCCTGAAACATAAATGCTTGGCCCAGAGAATTCAATAAGCCTAGCAGTATAATTGAGTAAATACTGATAGTTGTTAAGATTCGCTTTTTCAGGTATGGAGTACGTATCATCATTATTTTGTTTAGGTATAGGGTTACAAATGAACATGGCGGTGCCATGATGTTGAAACGCTATACGTTCAACATTTAAAAAAATAAAGCAGAAACTGCTGCAAGTTCTCTTTAGAATCTAGGGTCGCTTCTTCAGCCTTGAGGTTTCAATGATTAGCGGCTCGAATTAGCCTCCGAACGCATCGATAAGATTCTAGCAAAATGGTTGTTTAGGTGCTTGCGAATAGCAATTCGATACGCGTCTGCATCTCTACTTTTTAGTACCTCAACCAAGTCTTTATGAGAAATAAATTCAACATCCTTGATTGGTTGATCCAGAATTCCTGACTGATGGACATACTGAAATATAGGATACAGCATCTCCTGAAGCTCTAATAAAATTTTGTTTTGCGAGATCTTGTATAATTTCCCGTGGAACCTAATTTCATCATCAATCTGCCAAGGAAAGGCTGTATCGCCCGAAACAATATCCTTACAGATTTCTTCTAGCTCATTAATATCCTCGTCTGTAATATTATTGACGATGAAATCCGCCATACCGACTTCCAATGCCAAACGCATCTCGAACATATCCTTTAATGTGTCGGCGTCCAATATCGATGGGTGAAACACTTTCCGAAGGGATCCAAGAACATCAGGATTTGTTAGAACAGCTCCCTTATGCTTTTTTGACTCTAATAAACCTATCGCGCGTAAACGCAATAAGGCTTCGCGAATGACAGTTCTACTAACTCCCAAACTCTCCGCTAAGTCAAGTTCTTTAGGTAAAACGTCCCCTACTTTGAATTTATTCTTTTGAATATAACTGATAATACTAGCTTCAGCTTTATCTACTAAGCTCGACGTATCTATACTGGTTAGACTTTCCATATAGTAGTATACTAATTAATTACGCAATTCAATTATTGCTAAAACTTAGACAAGTATATTAAAAAAAATTTGGAAATAAAGTATTATGTCTTACATTTGAGTATTGTATATTATGTTATACATAATCCAATATAATCCATTATGACAAAAAATTACTTTAAAAACCAGAAGAAGCTTATCCTATTGCTTTTTCTATGCTTATTGCACTGCGTTGCATGGGCACAATCTGTACTTCGCGGGAAAGTATCAGATCAAGCGGGCAATCCACTGTCAGCTGTTACAGTTCAAAACCAATCCTCGAAAGCCTCCAGCAGTACAGGTGAAGATGGAACATTTAGTATCAGCGCAAATCCTGGAGACCAACTACTATTTAGTAATGTCGGATATGCATCCTATACGCTAAAAGTGGTTAATCTATCCAATGTTCAAATTACTTTAGCTCCAGAAGATCAAAACTTAGAAGAGGTTGTTGTTTTAGGCTACGGTTCGATAAAAAAATCTAATTTAACGGGGTCAGTATCGCGATTAGACAAAAGAGTTTTAGAGACGGGTGTCCGCTCAAATCCTGCGTCGGCGCTAGCCGGTACGATTCCTGGACTTCGCGTTCAACAAACTTCTGGTAAACCGGGAGCTGTTCCTAAAATTGTACTACGTGGTGGTACGACATACGGAGGTGGAGGCGAACCATTAATCATCGTAGATGGCGTAATTCGTGCAAGTTTTAGCGATTTAAGCCAAGACGACATTGAATCTATTGATGTTTTAAAAGATGCATCAGCAACAGCGATCTATGGTGCTAGAGCGTCTAACGGGGTTATCTTAGTAACGACTAAACGCGGTAAAGAAGGTGTATCCAATATTACGCTTCGTTCTAAAACTGGTTTAAATTATATCAATCAACCTTTTGAATTCTTAGGTGCAAAAGACTATATCAATTGGTCGCGTAAAGCGGTTCAAACATCGGGAATATACCAACCGAATCAGCTTAATCAGTTAACGGCTGTCAATCCATTTGGTACCGGGAATAAGTATAAAGATGCCAATGGGAATATTCTTGACGGAAACCAAGTAAATACTGCGGTATGGAGCACAATGCTACTTGATGACACGAATCGTGAGCTACTTAGCCAAGGTTGGCAGACGATGATTGACCCAGTAACTGGTAAGGAACTAATCTTTAAAGATTTTAATTATGCGGACTATGCTGTGAACGACGGTGCAGTAACACAAGACTACAATCTAGGTTTGCAAGGTGGTAATGATAAGGGTAAGTATTACGCGAGCATTGGTAAGTATAAAGAAGATGGTCTTCCAATTGAGACCTATTATGATCGCTTAACTTTTGTGTTGAACGGCGATTATAAGATTAAGCCTTGGTTGACATCAAACTCGGGGTTAAATTTTGCTCATACGAAATGGAAAGATGCAAACAATGATGAAACCTTTTATTTCTCAAGAGCACTTGGCGCTCCTCCAACGATGCGTGGAACCAATGCAAATGGTGATTTATTGTTAGGTCGCGATAATTGGGATGGAAACCCGATGGTTAATATTGACAAATTTATTCGAAATAACCTCGATCAGAAATTCACCTTCTCGCAAGCATTTACCATAAATTTAGCCAAAAAGCTAAGCTTAAGAACGAGTGCTAACTGGTACATCCATCAAGACAGTAGAGAATCTTTCGCAAAAGACTATTTAAATGGTCCTGGCAATTGGGTTAGAAGTAGATCATCTGCAGCATCAAACGATAAGCGCTTTAATCAAACCTACAACGCCGTATTGAATTATAATTTAACTATTCAAGACGATCATAACTTCGACGCCATGGCTGGTTGGGAATTCTATGATGCCTATAGAAATGGATTAAGCGCATCAGGAAATGGAGCTCCAACAGATGACTTCATGGACTTACAGCTAACCAACTCGGAAGCAAACAGAAGAAGCATCGATAGCTGGCACGACCGCCAAAGAATCACATCGTTTTTCGGACGCGTCAACTATGATTACAAGCAACGATACTTAATGACACTAACGCTTCGCCGTGATGGATATTCTGCTTTATTAAATAACAGATGGGGTAATTTCCCTGGTGTATCCTTCGGCTGGAATATGCATAACGAAGAGTTTTTCGCGAATAGCATAGGTAAAGACAATATTGTAAATACACTAAAACTTAGAGCTTCTTATGGAGCCAATGGTAATATCAGCGACATTACGAAAGATGTATCTTACTTATTGCAAGGAACATTCGGAACGTCAAAATACAATGGTAATGTTGGTTATTTGATGAACAGCTTAAATATCCCGAATCTTAAATGGGAAAGTTTAATTACTAAAGAAGTTGGACTAGAGACACGTTTATTAAACCGTGTAGATTTATCAGTAGCATACTATCACCGCACAACTTCAGATAAGATTGCAGACTTAAAACTTCCTTCATCTGCTGGATGGGATATCATTAGAACGAATAATGGTGATATGCAAAACCAAGGGGTTGAGATTGATTTAAATTACCAAGCTGTACGCAGTGATAATTGGGACCTATCTTTTAATTGGAACACCGCTTACAATCAAAATAAGATCCTAAAACTTCCGAGCAATGGATTAGAAAACAATAGACAAAACTCAATACAAGTTTATAATCCAAGCACCAAAGAACTGGAATGGGTTGGTGGATTCCAAGAAGGACAAGATCCAAACGTAGCATATGCATATGAAGCGCTAGGTATTATCCGTAATCAAGCTGATCTAGACTCTTATGCGCGCAACTTAATTGACTATGCAGGCGCTAGACCATTGGTACACCCCGATGTCTTCAACGCAATGTCTCAAGACGATAAGAACAAGCATTTTCCTATTGCAATTGGCGACGTCATGTGGCGTGATGTTAATGGTGACGGAGTAATAAATACGAATGACCAAGTAAAGATGGGAAACACTATCCCTCGTTTTACTGGAGGCTTTGGCCTGAACACGAGATACAAAGATTTCTCTCTTAGTGCTCGTTTTGACTATGCACTCGGCTTTATCGCGTACGACGGTCCTAGAGCATGGTTTTTAGGAATGATGCAAGGAACTTTTAACACGACAACTGAAGTATTAGATTCTTGGACACCAGAGAATCCTAATGCTAAATATCCTACATATTATTGGGCAGATCAATTGTTTAAGAACAATGTAGCGAGAAGTAGTAGTATGTTCTTCAACAAGGGAAACTACTTAGCACTTCGTGAAATTGCTCTTGCCTATAGCCTTCCTAAATCGATCGCTAACAAAGCAAAAATGGAAGATTTAAAACTGACAGTAAGCGGTCAAAATTTACAATACTGGACGAAAAACACACTATTCTCTGCAGAAAGTGGAAGTGTTGCGCAAGGAAGTGGTGGATACCCCTTACCACGCACAGTGATTTTCGGTGTTCAATTAACCTTTTAATCGACGAATAATGAAAAAGATATTTATCTCTCTAGCTATCATAAGCAGCTCCCTATTTTTCGCTTCCTGCGATAAGATGGACTTGGACTTAGCTCCAGAAGATTACTTCTCGAGCAATACTTTTTGGAAAAACACAGACCAAGTCAATGGAGCGATGGTTGGATTACATACACAATTAAGAAATGCGCAAAATAACCTATTCTTATTAGGGGAAATTCGTGGCGGTACGTTCCGTGATGGCACCAGTTTTACAGGTACCGCATCTTTGAACTACGCATCTCAAGTAATTCAAGATATCCGTGAAAACAACCCCGGAATGTCAAAATGGGCTAACTTATACGGACAGATTTTCCATATTAATAATTTTATTTTTCAAGTTGAAAAAGCCGACTACCTAACCCCGGAGAAAAAGTCATATTTCCTTGGTCAAGCCTATGGATTGCGCGCTTTCTACTACTTCCACTTATATAGAACCTATGGTCGTGTTCCATTGATAACAGAAGCAAAAGTAGCGATCAGTACGCCTACTTCTGCGGAAGAAGTTTTTGCCGGACGTAGCAAAACAGAAAAAGAAACGCTTGATTTGATTAAAGCGGATATTGATAAGTCTATCGGCAGCTTTAACAACGATTACACAACGCTATTTCAAAAGGCGCAGTGGTCATTGGCCGCGAGTCATATGTTGAAAGCAGAAGTTTATTTATGGACTGCGAAAGTAAAAACAGACAATCAAGCCCCAACCAATACAACAGCGGACTTACAAACGGCAATTTCTTCATTAGAAACTATCATTCCTAAGTATAACCTACTACCTAAGTTCAACGAGATATTCTCTACGGCTAGTGTTGCCGCTTCAAAGGGAAACAATGAGGTTATTTTCGCAGTAAGATATCAACAGGGAGAAGCAGCATCTGCGTTCAGTGCTTTCCTTTACGCCCCTACGGATGATTTATCAGGATATGTAGACGACAAGGGTGTAGCTGTGGGTAAAGACCCCTTACAGGTTGCTTCCTCTGGAACCTTGCTGCGCAACGAATATAAATTCGCTTTGTATGAATTATATGATAAAGAGGATCAACGTGCAAACGCAACGTTTATGAACTTCAACAAAGGCAACGTTCATGCAGTCGTGTTACGTAAATATCTAGGAACAATTGTAGAAGGCATCCGAAACTACTCCGATGATTTCCCTATCTATCGACTTGCAGACGCCTATTTATTGCTGGCAGAAGCGAAAAACAAACTAGGTCAAGATCCTACTCAAGAAATTATGACCATTAGAAATAGAGCTTATGGAACGAATGCTCCATTATTTGTTAATGGTTCATTTGAAGCGAATGAGTTAGCGATATTTTATGAGCGTACAAAAGAATTTGTTGCAGAAGGAAAGCGTTGGTACGATTTGCGCCGCATGCAAGATGCTTCTGGCAATCCATTAGTATTTCGCCAAGACTTACCATTGGTTGGTGTATTGCCAAATAGCGATGCGCAACGTCATAAATTGCTTTGGCCAATTGACAAAGAGACCCTTGCTGCCGACCCACTATTAACAAACGATCAAAACCCAGGATATCCTGGTACATAATTAATATATTTGGTCCTATCAATCATAACCAAGGTAGGACCTCTTACTACATAAATTTTTATCACATGCTAAACAAAAAAATTGAAGGTTTAATTGCAGCACCCTTTACACCATTCGACACTGACGGCGAATTAAACTTATCGTTGATTCCTCAATACTATGCCTCATTAAAGAAAAACGGCATTAAAGGCGCTTTTATCTGTGGTTCTACAGGAGAAGGAGTTGCCTTAACCTTTAATGAAAAAGTGGAAACCCTACGCGCTTGGACATCGCTAACGAAAACAGACGATGATTTTGTTTTAATGATGTTCTTGGGCGGAACCAATGTGAAAGAATGTAAAGAGCTTGCGAGAATCGCTGAAGCGGAAGGCGCAGATGCAATATCCTTTACCTCGCCCTACTATTTCAAACCATCAAACGTAGTCCAATTGGCGAAATGTTGTCGGGAGATTGCTGAAGCAGCTCCAAATACAGCATTCTACTACTACCACATTCCAGTATTGTCTGGAGGTTTCTTTAATATGATTGACCTATTAAAAGAAGTGGATGGCAACATTCCAACTTTCAAGGGCATCAAATATACCCATGAAGATTTTATGGATTTCTTAAGCTGTACCAATTACGCAAATCGTAAATACGATATGCTTTGGGGACGTGATGAAAACATGCTATCCGCGTTGGTATTAGGTAGTAAAGGAGGCGTTGGCAGTACTTACAATTATGCCGCACCTTTATATCATGACTTAATCAATGCCTACAATAAAGGAGACTTTGAATTAGCAAACCAGCTACAGCAAAAATCGATAGACATGATTCAATTATTAGGGAAATACGGTGGTATCGCAACAGGTAAAGCCTACATGAAACTTATCGGCCTAAATTGCGGTGAATTCCGTTTACCTGTAAGTAATATGAGTGCCGAAAAATTCGAAAACTTCAAACAGGATGTTAATGCGTTAGCATTCGAAGGTTTTAAATCAAGTAATTAATGCGTTTTCACACAGCTATTATACTATCCTCTATGTTACTTTCAGCATGTGCTCAACAAGGAAGTCTATCAAGTATTTCTTGGGGAGCAGATCAACATTTACCAAAACAGCAGAATCAGGCCCATCTAGGTGTTGCTGGGCCGATTACTGCGGTATTAGGTGATTACTTAGTGTTAGCTGGCGGAGCCAATTTTCCAAATGGCCTTCCCTGGGAAAACGGACAGAAGACTTACCAAAATCAGGGATTTATCTATCAAATAGACGCTGACCGTTTGCAATTAAAAAGTGAATTTACTTTAGAAGACCCTTTCGCATACGCAGGCTGTGCTTCCAGAGATGATTACATGTATATAGTTGGTGGAGAAGATAAAAATGGACCACGGACAAAAGCACTGAAGATTCACTTGGCAGAAAATCAAGAAGTTCAAATTGAATCCTTGGCAAGTTTACCAAGAGCGTTAACAAACGGAGGGCTCGTTTATGATTCCAACAACTTGTATTTCGTAGGTGGAGAAGACGCAAAAGAAGTGTCGAATTTGGTTTATCGATTAAATTTAAACAACACGGATGCTAAATGGGAAGCTGCAATTGAACTCCCTTTTCCCCTAAGTAATGCTATCGTCGCCGGCGATGGAAATGGAAAATTATTTATCGTCGGGGGGCGCAAAAAGAATCCATTAGCGAAGAGTGATATCTATAGAGCTGTCTTAAAAGTTGACCTAACTAAGGAAACCGTTGAAGAGATTGCGGAACTTCCTTATGGCTTAGCTGCCGGAACCGGAATATACTGGCAGAACAACTTGCTAGTGCTTGGTGGAGATGACGCTTCGACCTTTCACCGTGTAGAAGAATACCTGGCGAAGATTCAACAAGAGACCGACAACGAAGCGAAGAAACGCTTAATCGTTGAAAAAAACCAAATACAAGTACAACATCCTGGTTTTAGCAAGAGAGTCTGGAAATTAGATTTAACGAACCTTACTTGGAGCGAATTGAATAACATCAAGGGTGAAAGTCCAGTGACTACGACTGCATTAGTGCATGATGAAACAATAATCATCCCCTCTGGGGAAGTTAAGGCAGGAATTCGAACTGACCAACTATTGATGGGAACAATAAAACACTAAACGCCATGAAAAACAACAAAATATATCCTTGGGTAGTTGTCGGTTTACTTTGGTTTGTCGCATTATTAAACTATATGGACCGCCAGATTCTATCAACCATGCGTCCGACTATAGCCCAAGATATTAAAGCTTTAGAGAGCGCAGAAGTGTTCGGCAACCTGATGGCGATATTTTTATGGATATACGGATTTATGAGTCCTGTAGCAGGCATCGTTGCGGATCAATGGAACCGTAAAAATATAATCGTAGGAAGTTTATTCGTGTGGTCTGGCGTAACATATTTAATGAGCCATGCCACTAGTTATGAACAGCTTTATGCCCTCCGCGCCGTTATGGGGGTCAGTGAGGCGCTATATATACCTGCTGCTTTAGCGTTGATTGCTGATTATCACGGAGATAAAACGCGATCATTAGCAATCGGCATACATATGACTGGTTTCTACTTCGGGCAAGCCTTAGGAGGATTCGGAGCAACCATATCATCCACTTATTCATGGCAGCATACCTTTGGTTTATTTGGTCTTATTGGCGTTGTCTATTCGTTAGTTTTATTATTCTTCCTTCGCGAAACAACACATCGTACGACGGTAGAGACTGTAAAAGAAAAAACCAATATTGGAAAAGGATTAGCCGTCTTATTAAGTAATATTTCATTTTGGGTCATCCTACTATACTTCGCTATACCAAGCTTACCGGGATGGGCAACGAAGAACTGGTTACCGACTTTATTTTCTGAAAACTTACATATTCCAATGGAACAGGCGGGCCCGCTCGCAACCATTACGATTGCTGTATCATCATTCTTTGGGGTCATACTCGGCGGCATCCTTTCGGATCGTTGGATTCAGAAGAATATTCGTGGTCGCATTTATACCAGTGCTATAGGGCTGGCGCTTACTATTCCTGCGGTGTTCCTTATAGGATACGGTCATACGGTCGTTGCGATTGTATCTGCAGGTATTATGTTTGGCTTTGGCTTCGGAATGTTTGACGCCAACAATATGCCCATACTCTGTCAGTTTGTACCTTCCAAGTTCCGCGCAACTGCCTATGGCTTAATGAACATGGTTGGTGTATTTGCGGGAGCATACATTACAAAATATTTGGGAGCTTCTGCAGACGATGGCAAATTAGGAAGTGATTTCGCATTACTAGCCCTTATTGTACTTGCCGTGTTAGTCCTTCAATTGATTGTTTTAAAACCTAAAGCTAATGAAACGAGCAATTAAGACTTATTTCATATTTGTTCTTTTATTAATAAACCTACAGGGGTTTGCATCGAAAAAGGTAGCCTGTATTGGCGACTCTGTCACAAAAGGTTATGGTATTGCGAAAGGGAAATCCTATCCGGAACATTTGCAAACACTACTAGGGGAAGATTATCTCGTTGGTAATTTTGGTCGTAATGGTGCAACGCTGTTGAAAAACGGCCACAATCCATATATGGCATCTCCAGAGTACCGCGAGGCCTTACTTTTCCAACCCGATATTGTAGTCATTGCTTTAGGTCTTAACGATACTGACCCTCGAAATTGGCCAAACTATAAAATAGATTTCAAAAGCGATTACGATTCGCTAATTGAATCCTTTAAACAGCAAAACCCAAAAGTGCAGATTTACATCTGTAAAATGACGCCCATTTTTAGCGGTCATCAACGCTTCCTTTCTGGAACAAGAGATTGGTTTCAACAAATCCAATCTGAAATTATATCGATTGCAGAAAATCATCATTTACCATTAATCGACAACCACACCGAACTCTATACGCGAATAGATCTATTTGATGATTTTGTACACCCAAATGCTGATGGAGCAACTATCATCGCGAACAATGTTTTCAGACATTTGGGAAAAACCAATCATGCCCTTAGCCTTTCAGAAACCATTGGCTCACATATGGTACTACAACGCGGTGTGCTGAATAAAATAACGGGGCTCGCATCTAGTAATGAAACCGTCCTATTAAAATTCAACAAGCTTAAAATCAAGGCTATTGCTGATCAAACTGGTCGATGGACAATAGAATTACCAAAACAATCTGCGGGAGGGCCCTATAAACTACGTTTCGAATCCCAAAAAGAACATATTGAACTAGAGGATATTTATTTTGGCGATGTCTATCTAGCCTCTGGCCAATCAAATATGGCTTTTACATTAAGCCAAGCACAAAATTCAAACGACTTAATCCATAAATCGACAGCCGGAAAAACAATACGATTATTTAAGAATAAAACGACTGTTCAAACAAACAATACAAGTTGGGATCAAGCGAACCTAGATAAAATTAATCGCTTAGAATATTTCAGTGGCCAATGGGAAGTCCCTCAATCTGAAAACATTGCTGCCTTTTCTGCAATTGCATACAGCTTTGCCGATCAGATTGCATCGTCTTCAAAAGTGCCAATCGGCATTATCGAGCTTGCTGTAGGTGGTACTAACGCAGAGTCTTGGATTCCACGTCAATCACTAGAAGCGGATTACCAATTCGCAACCTATATTCACAACTGGCGAACTTCTGGTTATATCCAAGAGTTTTGTCGCGAACGCGCAGCAGTAAATTCAAAAAACAGCACGCTTAAAAACCAAAGACATCCTTATCAACCCGCATATAACTATGAAGCCGGCGTTTCTAAATGGCTAGGCACAAATATTAAAGCGGTTTTATGGTATCAAGGGGAAAGCAACACCCATAATCTAGAGCTTCATGAACGTCTATTTCCTGTTCTCGTTGATTCATGGAGAACTAGTTTTCAACAGAATCTACCTTTCTTTATTGTCCAACTATCAAGTATTGATCGTCCGTCATGGCCTGCATTTCGCGATAGCCAACGCTTGATGTCAAATAAACTAGATCAGGTCTACATGGCTGTTTCTTCAGATCTGGGTGATTCCTTAGATGTACATCCGACAAACAAAATTCCAATCGGAATTCGGTTAGCAAACCTGGTGAGAAAACATGTATATCATGAACAAATTCAAGCGGACTCTCCACAGCCTATAGCCTATACCTTGAGTAAAGATGGATTACTAAAAATAGATTTCTCCGAGTGTAAACAATTAAAAACAACCGACGGAAAGCAACTCATTGGTTTTGAAGGTGTCGATTCCTTGGGGCGGATTGTGCCGATAAATCACATAGAAATCAAAGGCAATAGTCTCCTTATCTCAAATGCTCAATCTCTTCATAAACTACTTTATGCTTACAAACCGTTTAGTCGAGCGAATTTAGAAAGCGATTCCTCGATTCCTGTAAGCACATTCCTCTTATCCTTAGAAAAATAATATGTACACTAATCATGACCTCGATGAGTTAGCCTCATTTTATAAAAAACAACTAACAGAAGATACTGTCCCTTTTTGGTTTCCTCGATCATATGACAAAGAATTTGGAGGATACTTACTCATGCGCGATGCCGATGGAAGCTTAATCGATACCGACAAAGCCGTATGGATTCAAGGCCGAGCATGTTGGCTACTCGCTACGTTGTATAACACAGTAGAGCCAAAAAAGGAATGGCTGGAGGGCGCAAAACTTGGGTATGAGTTCTTGAGAGACAAATGTTTCAATTCTGAGGGCAAAATGTATTTTCACGTCGATCAGGCAGGAAACCCCATTCGCATGCGTCGTTACTTCTTCTCCGAGACCTTTGCAGTCATCGCATTTGCAGCTTATGCAAAAGCATCGGGAGACCAAGATGCTGCGGGACTCGCTCGTGAACTCTTCGGGAAATGCTTAGCTTATGCATCCGGCGAAAAGAAGATAGCACCTAAATTTGAAGAAACAAGACAAACAAAAGGAATTGGTATTCCTATGATCATGATGAACACGGCACAACAGTTACGTGAAACCATTGGCGACCCTCGTTGTGATGATGCTATTCTTGAATGGATTAAGGAGATTGAGCAGAACTTTGTAAAAGACGATATCCGCTGCGTCATGGAGCAAGTTGCCTTCGACGGAAGCATTGTTGATCATATTGATGGCAGAACATTAAATCCGGGACATGCTATCGAAGGGGCCTGGTTTATTTTGCACGAAGCCGTCTATCGAAATTACGATTCGAATCTTATTGATTTGGGTTGTCGCATGTTAGATTATATGTGGGAACGTGGCTGGGATAA
The DNA here is from genome assembly GCF_009557615.1 of Sphingobacteruim zhuxiongii. Taxonomy (NCBI): domain Bacteria; kingdom Pseudomonadati; phylum Bacteroidota; class Sphingobacteriia; order Sphingobacteriales; family Sphingobacteriaceae; genus Sphingobacterium; species Sphingobacterium zhuxiongii. Next base: position 163,636 of record NZ_CP045652.1, on the reverse strand, counting down.
AGAACATGGCGGAATCTTGTATTTCCGTGATGTTTATAACAAACCTGTCCAAGAATATTGGCAAGATATGAAGTTTTGGTGGCCTCAAAACGAAACGATTATTGCTTGTTTACTCGCATACCTAGTGACCGGTAAAGAGCAATATGCAAAAATGCACAGTGAAATTCACAAATATGCTTACAGTACGTTTCATGATAAACAACGTGGCGAATGGTTTGGCTATTTACATAGAGACGGTAGCATTGCGCAAACAGCAAAAGGAAATCTCTACAAAGGCCCTTTCCATTTACCAAGGCAAGAATGGTATTGTTGGAGTATTTTACAAACGCATTTAAAGAATCTTGAATCAGTAGCAACATGCGCAGACAAAGCAACAGTTTAAATTGCTTCTTACTGTTGATAATGATATTCATTATTAACGAAGTTAGATCTCAACAGGCTCTAATTCCAATGCCAATAGAAAGTCATTGGAAATCCGATCGGTTAAATCTGGCTAAAGGGCTTCGCATTGAAATCATGGCTGAGGGGCTAACCTATGAAAAGGATTTATTAAATCGCTTTTTCGAGAAGAACAATATCAAAAAAAACGATCAAAGCTCCATTTCCTTGACGCTTCAGCTCAATAGAGATTTACAGTCTTCACTTGGTAAAGAAGGATATCAACTCCATATTGATCAAAAAGGAATTCATATAGATGCAGCAACTACAACCGGCATCTTCTATGGAATTCAGACATTATCGCAGTTCGTTCTAGACAAGCAATCCATTCAAATGGCAACCATTACAGATAAGCCAGCTTTTTCATGGCGAGCATTTTTAGTAGACGTTGGTAGAAATCATCAACCAATGAGCATGTTAAAAGAGCAAATTGATGTGATGGCATCATATAAGCTCAATGTCCTCCATTTTCACTTCACCGAAGATATCGCTTGGCGCTTAGCAAGTAAAAAATACCCTAAATTAAATGCGCCCGACAATATCACCCGGTGGCCTAATGGATCCTATTCCGAAGAAGATTTTAGAGAGCTCATCGCGTATTGTAAAGAGCGCCATATCTTACTGCTTCCCGAGATTGACATGCCTGGACATAGTGAAGCATTTGAGCGATATTTCGGAGTAAACATGCAAACCGAGAAGGGCATTGAAAAGATAAAAGAGCTTCTTCAAGAATTTCATGAAACATATCCTGAACTTAAGCATTTACATATTGGAGGAGACGAAGTAAAAATAAATAACAAAAACTTTATGCCTGAGATTACACGTTTTGTAGAGTCTCTGGGTTATCAAACTTATGGATGGGATCCAGGAAGCAATCTTGAGAACTCCACAATTCGTCAGCTCTGGATGGGAAAGGCAACGGCGATAGCCCCCAATTCTCAGATTAAGTATATTGACTCCAAACATCTATATATAAACCATATGGATCCGCTTGAGACAGTTACGACCTTATTCTTTAGGCAAATAAGTCTTCAAGATCAGGAGTCCGCGGCACTAAAAGGAGCTACTTTATGCGCTTGGCCAGACCGCGCAGTATCAAGTCCTGAAGATATGTTTATTCAAAATGCGATTTATCCTAGTATATTAAGTTTTGGAGAACGGATATGGCGAGGAAAAGGAGAAGCGGAATGGAAGGCAAATATTCCAGTAGACCCCACCCTATTATCCGAATTTAAAGAGTTTGAATCTCGCCTATTACTTCATAAGGATTTATACTTCCATAATCGTCCCTTTCCTTATGTCAAACAAAGTGGATTAGAATGGAATCTATATGGACCTTTTGACAATCAGGGAGATTTGAGTAAAAACTTCAGTGAAGAAGAAATATCGAGCAAAGCTGCCGTAAGAGCGATTGGAGGCACCGTCATTCTCCGTCATTGGTGGTCCGACGTGTTGCCGGGTGCTATTTCGAACCCAAGAGAAAATACCACGTGGTATGCTAAAACACGAATATATAGCGATAAAGCCGGTAATTACCCTTTTTGGATTGGTTTTGCAAACCTTTCTAGATCTTACGCTAGCGATTCCCCTCCCATTGGAGCATGGGATGAACTGCAAAGTGCAGTTTTTGTCAATGGGACCCAAATTGCTGCACCCAATTGGAAACAAGGAGGAAAAAAAGGAAATATCGAACAGCCACTTCTCGATGAAGGTTATTCCTTTCGAAAACCAACAATGATAAACCTTAAAAAGGGATGGAATGAAGTTGTGATTAAGCTTCCTGTTCGTGATTTTAAAGGGAAAGACTGGCAAAATCCTACAAAATGGATGTTCACATTTGTACCAACTTATTAAAATACATATACTATGAAAAAACTATTTTTTGCTTTATGTGCCGTTGCTACTTTAACTATCGCACACGCACAAGAAACAACAGTATTTAAGTCCGGAGAAGAAGGCTATGCGAGCTACCGCATTCCAGCAATCATAAAAAATAAAAACGGAGAATTAATAGCGATTGCTGAAGGACGTGTTGACCATGCGGGCGACTATGGAAACGTCGACATTGTTCTTAAAATCTCAAAAGATGAAGGGAAAACTTGGAGCGCATTACAGAAGGCCGTAGATTATGAAAAACTTCAGGCTGGCAATCCCGCTCCAGTAGTCGATCTATTGGATCCGCAATATCCAGAAGGCAGAATCTTTTTGTTTTACAATACTGGAAATAATCATGAAGGTGAAGTACGAAAAGGAAAAGGACTTCGCGAGTCTTGGTATATTGTATCTAATGATGGCGGTAAGAGCTGGTCCGAAGCGGTAAATATCACGACGTCGACCCATCGTCCGAAACAACCTCAAATAAATGCCGCTTATAACTTTAATGAAGACTGGCGCACGTATGCCAATACGCCGGGTCATGCCTTTCAATTTGTTTCAGGCCCCAAAAAGGGACGGATTTACGTTGCGGCGAACCACTCTGCTGGGAATCCCGACAAGAATGGAAAAGATTGGGTAGCCCATGCTTTTTACAGCGACGATCATGGGAAAACGTTTAAATTAAGTGAAAATGTATTGTTTCCTGGCACAAACGAATCAATCGCTGCTCAAATTGCAGATAACGCTGTATACATGAGTTCTAGAAATCAACAATTGACTCCTAAGACAAGAATAATTTCTAGATCTTCAAACTCAGGAGAAACATGGGACTCCTCACTACCAGATGCAAATCTTCCTGACCCTATCAATCAGGGTTCTGTCTTATCTTGGAAAAAAGGCAAGAAATTTATTCTAGCACATATAAATGCGGCAGATACAGTTGACCGAAATAATTTAACGTTGCGCTTATCAAAAGATCAAGGAAAAACTTGGTTTTACAGTAAACTAGTAGCAAAGGCACCTAATGGGTATAAAGGTTCATACTCCGCTTATTCGGATATTGTTTTGATTAACAAGAAGAAGATTGGTGTGCTTTATGAAAAAGACAATTACAAAGAGATCGTCTTTTTAACAGAAAAAATTTAGTAGTAATAGTAATTTAGTGTTGAAGCAGCGGAAACCCCGCTGCTTTTTTATTTTATGAATGACGAAGATTTATAAAATAAACCCTCATGATTTCCTGTATATTAAATCTCTAAACATTCATAATTAATCAACCTTGTATATACATGAAATATTGATACTATTGTAATTAGATTACATTTAAAACATTGATTACCAATCGTGTAATTATATTAAAATCTATTTTATGAATATTTTTCTTGTATATACAAGTATTTTATTATATTTACTTAACTGATTATGAAAAATGGATATTTATATATCCAAAAAAATTATGAGAAGACCACAACTTTCACAACTGAAAACCCTTCTCCATACTTGCTGAAACTAATATGATGCGTCCAAATGGTTAGCGTAAGAGAACCCTAAACCGTGCATTAGATACATTTGGATTCACCGAACGAAGACTTACAAGATTGTCCAAAATAAAAAGCCCTTTTTTGATAGCGAAAAAGAGGGACATGGAACTCTTATGTACAAATTTCGCTATAACTCGGATTCATCAAATCGGTGTTTCTGAGTTTGAGTCAAGTTTAATTCAAACAATGCATATGGAACAGATTAGCAGCCAAGAGCATCTATCGCGAATCCTCCGTGTTTTCTTTATCAGCGCTGGCTTGGTAATGTGCACGGGATCCTTATCGGCTTATTCCGACACGGATCGTGATACGTACTTGTCCTCCATGAAGGGCAAATCGCTCAAGAAAACAAATGTTGTAATCAACAACATTTTTCAACAAAAAACATTGACTGGAACCGTCCGAAATGCGGAAGGTGTACCGCTTGAAGGTGTCAGCGTAAAGATTAAAGGATCATCCGCCGCCACATCAACAGATGCTCAAGGTGGATATGGCCTTCAATCCTCCGGTACAGACCAAACGCTTGTATTTAGTACAGTTGGTTATGTCACCCAAGAATTACCGATTTCCAGCACAGGAATAACGGATGTAACGCTACAATCCGATGTGACTTCTATCGGTGACGTCGTTGTCATTGGTTATGGTACTCAGAAAAAAGAAAACCTTACTGGTGCAGTATCAACCGTAACATCGGAAGTATTGGAAAGTCGCCCAATCACAACCTTAGGCCAAGGTTTACAAGGCACGGCTCCCAATTTAAACGTGACTCAAAGTTCTGGTGCCCCTGGTAAAGCAGCAACATTCAACGTCCGCGGAAATACTTCAATCAATGGCGGCGGACCATTAGTCCTCGTCAATGGTATTCCAATGGATCCTAACCTCATTAGTCCGTCTGACGTAGAAAGTGTTACCATATTAAAAGATGCGGCCTCAGCGGCCATCTATGGAGCTCGTGCGGCATATGGCGTTATCTTGATCACAACGAAATCAGGTAAGAACGATAAACCTGTTATTAGTTTATCAACTTTATTTTCAACCAATACCCCAACCAGTAAAATCGACTTTATTGACACAAAGGATAGAATCGCCTACATGAATGAGGCTTCTATGCGTGTAAACGGACGAAATTACTTCGATGACATTACCATGGAAGCCATGATGGCTCATTATAATGATCCATCTAAACCAAACTCAATAATTCATCCAAGCTCATTAGATGAGTGGCGCGGTGTCGCCAATACGAATTGGGAGGATGTTTTGATGAGCAAAAGCTATCCTATGCAACAGCATACCGCGAGTATCACAGGGGGCTCAGAAAAATTCGACTATTATTCATCTTTTTCATTTATCAAACAAAATGGCCTAACCAACAAAGACCTTTTTGATGAATACTATAAGCGATACAACTTCATGACCAACTTAAACTACCATATTAAAGAGTGGATTACAGTCGGCACAAAGGTTAGTATCAACAATGGAAACAAGCATTTCCCGCCTAACGATTCGCAATTTAGAAGCTCATTCCCTGAGGATGGAACAATATATCAAACCAACGTATACTCAACCCAACCGGTAAAAGATCCGAATGGAAATTGGGCGCATGAGGGTTCCATCTTTAACCCGGCGCAAATGCTAAGCGAAGGTGGATATCAAACACGCCACGTCAATGATATGTGGATGACGGGATTAGTCAAGATTACCCCTATCAAGGAAATAACAATTAACGTTGATTATTCCTTTAACAATAAGACTACCAAACAAATGTCTTATTTAGCAAAACAACCCTTCTACAATGTAAAAGGTGATGTAATGGGCTATTATGGAGGAAGTAATCCAAGTCGCGTTTCTCGCTCAAATTATGATGATCGATATTACGTATTCAATGCCTATGCGGATTATACGAAGACATTCGCTGAAAAACATAATTTTAAGGTCATGGTTGGTTTCAACCAAGAGCATGCGCAATACAACTCTGTAACCGCTGAGCGCCGCAACTTAATCATAAACAATGTCCCTTATATGAATCTTGCCTCTGGAGACCGCTTTGCGTATGACGGTATAGATGAATATGCTATCCGCGGAGCATTCTCTCGTATTAATTACAGCTATGCAGATCGATATTTAATTGAATTCAATGGTCGATATGACGGGACGTCGAAATTTGCGCAACGTGATCGATTTGCGTTCTTCCCATCGGTATCCGTTGGTTGGAGAATAGACAATGAGGCATTCTTCGAACCGTTGAAATCAAGCATAAATCAACTGAAATTTAGAGCTTCATACGGTAACCTAGGAAATCAAAATGTGACAGGTTATTACCCTTATATCGCGACAATGTCGGCAGCGGAAGTTAACTATCTACTGAATGGCGACAGACCGATGTCAGTCTATGCTCCAGGCCTCGTTAGCTCAACGTTAACTTGGGAAACCGTAACTCAGAAGAACTTCGGTGTAGACTTTGGATTACTAAATAATCGACTTAACGGATCATTTGATTTCTATACTAGGGATACAAAAGACATGCTTACTAAGTCGCAAACATTACCGGCTGTTATAGCTGAAACAGAACCACAAGCAAACGCAGCTGATCTTAGAACGACCGGATTTGACCTAAGCATAAACTGGAATGATAAAGTTGGGGAATTCAGCTATGGTATCACGGGGATTCTATCAGATTACTATGCAGAGATCACCAGATTCAACAACCCTGTTGGATTGATTTCAGACTATTATGTTGGAGCAAAAATGGGTAATATTTGGGGTCTAACTACGGGAGGCTTGTTCCAAACAGATCAAGAAGCCCTAGCACTGGATCAATCCAATATTAATGGCCGTAAAAGACAAGCTGGCGATTTGTGGATGGTTGACATCAATGGAGACGGAAAGATTACGAGAGGGACTCAAACCTTAGGTGATCCTGGCGATATGAGCATCATTGGAAATAATACTCCTCGCTATAGCTTTGGACTCCGCACAAACTTCGCTTGGAAAGGTTTCGATATGGATATCTTTTTTCAAGGTGTTGGAAAGCGTGATTTAGTAATTTCGAATCTGTACTACTTAACACAATATTCCAACGAATGGGTGGGTATTCCTAAAACAGCCATGGACTATTGGTCTCCAGAAAATCCAAATGCTTTTTACCCAAGACCAATTATTGCAGGAGCCGCTGACATTACCACCGTCCAAACAAGATATCTTCAGAATGCAGCTTATCTCCGCCTAAAACAAGTAACCTTAGGATATACCCTTCCTCAAGAGTTAACACAGAAAATAAGCTCTGATCGAATTCGGGTATTCTTTACAGGAAGCAACTTGTTTACATGGACGAAGATGATCAAAATTTCAGATCCAGAACTACCAGGGCCGAGTGCGTATCCGATGTTTCGTTCGTTCTCATTCGGTGCAAATTTCAGCTTTTAATCAGGATTCATTTAAAAACAAACATAATGAACAAGATATATAAAATAGGTTTGTTGGCTATACTCTTAGCCACGTCCTGTAACGATGATTTCTTAGAAAAATACCCCCTTGATGAAATTAGCGATGCCACTTTTTGGAAAAGCGCATCAGACGTTGAAATGTATGCTAATCAATTCTATGCGACACTTTATGACGCTCGATTAGCATGGTTTAATATTGACAACGCGAGTGACAATCAAGTCCCTAGTAGCAGAAATATATATACCTGGAATGAATATAACGTTCCAGCAACAGACGGAGGATGGGGAAAAGCAGACTGGCTTCAAATTCGTCGATGTAACTATGCGTTAGACCGCATCGCGGCAATGACGATAACAGATGCTGCTCTAAAGACCGCCGAAGCAGAAATACGTTTTTTCAAATCCTTCCATTACTTTGAAAAACTGAAGATGTTTGGTGAAGTTCCTTGGATTAATAGCGCTTTAACACCCGAGTCGGCAGAATTAACCGCTCCAAGAGATACCCGCGAAACGGTAACCAATAACATAATCGCAGATTTAGACTTTGCAATTGCGAATCTTCCAGAGAATTCTGCAACAGACCGAGTTACTAAATATGCCGCATTAGCGCTGAAAACAGAAGTTGCCCTATACGAGGGTACCTTCCGCAAATATCATAAAGTTGGAACAGGGCATGAAGCACTTCTAAAGCTAGCAACAAGTGCCGCAGAACAGATTATTAACTCGAAACTATTCTCAGTCTACAAAACAGGGAAAGCAGAGAATGATTTCTTCGATTTATTTGTTCAATATGAACTGAAAGGTAATACAGAAGGCATCATGGTGCAACGCTTCGTTACCGACAAGCGCATGCATAATAATGTACGTCAATTAGGTGAGCCACAAACCGGCTATAGTAAGGACTTCGTAGATTCCTACTTATGTGCTGATGGTCTGCCAATCGGAATCAGCCCCCTTTATCAAGGAGATGCCACTTTTGCCGCAGAATTTGTAAATCGTGACCCTAGGATGCGTCAATCTATTTACCATGAAGCCCGCCCCTACAGAATCTATGATAACGGCACGGTCAATAATAAGATTATGCCTGAATTCTTAAATGCGAATTGTCCGACAAGTTATTTTATTATCAAGGGATACAGTCCCTACGAAAAAGACCGTCTCCCTAGTACGTCTATCATCGATGATTTTATCTTCCGATACGGAAAAGTACTGCTCGATTATGCGGAAGCGAAAGCGGAACTTGGAGAGTGTACACAAGCTATCCTCGATGGCACTATCAATCTTTTACGCGATCGCGTAAAGATGCCTCACTTAACGGTGAATGTTGGCTTTACAGATCCAAATTGGCCACAATGGGAAGAAGCAATTTCTCCTCTTTTAAATGAAATACGTCGAGAACGTAGAATCGAAACCTCTGCAGAGGGTGATCGATGGAATGATATCGTACGATGGAAAGCTGGTAAGCTACTTGAAAACCCAAAAACGATTCTAGGGGCAAGAAATCCAGCCGATGGAAAGCTTAGAGAAATTTACCCCGGATTCACTGCAAGAAAATGGAATAACAGATTGTATCAATATCCAATTCCTACACAAGAGCTCACATTGAATCCAAACTTGAAACAAAATCCAGGATGGCAATAGCCGTTTAACTAAATGAAATTAAGATGAAAAATATAATCACTTCATTACTTACAATCTTGCTGCTATCTCCCATGTTCGCAAGCGCGTTCGAAGGAGCAGATCCAACCTTTAAAGCGGGATTCTCTGAAAAAGACATTACCCCAGATATAGGAATGGAACAACCTGGAAACTATGGAAAAAGCTATCATAAAAAGTTTCATGATCAATGTAAAGTCCGCGCCGTCGTTTTCGACGATGGCAAAAAAAGAGTTGCCATTGTTGGTCTGGATCTCTTGTTCGTCACGCGTAGGGTAGTCGAAATCAGCCGTGCTGAAATTGAAGCCGCTTGTGGTATCCTTGGAAAGGATATCATGATCGGGGCATCACACTCGCATTCTTCTGGTCCTATCGCGATGTCCGAGCCTGGAGATTTTGATGATGCTGATCCTACGATTAAACATTTGGCGACAAATATGTCCATCGTTTCAGACCCCGGCTTTATCCAAAAATTACAACAACAAATAATTGCTGCGGTAGTAGAAGCCGATGCAAATCGTCAAGATGCGAAACTCGCAGTTGGTGTAGGCCACGAGGATAAAGTCTCCTTTAATCGACGAATGCGCATGAAAAACGGGCTAACGTACACTCATCCTGGTGTAGGAAATCCCGATATGTTAGATTATGCCGGACCCATCGACCCCGATGTAGGCACCATTGGCGTTTGGGATATGAATGACAATCTGTTGGGCATGGTTGTCAACTTCGCTTGCCACGCGACCACCAATCCTGATGGAATATCTGCGAACTGGATTGGCGCCATGGAAAGAACACTACGCGGGGTTACCGGCAATGCTGCACTACCTGTTGTATTCACGCAAGGTGCCTGTGGAGATATCACCCAGGTTGATAACAAAGCGACAACAGCTAACCCTTCCGCGGAAGAATGGTGGGAATTAGTGGGCGGACGCGTTGGCGCAGAGGCATACAAAACGATGTTACTCGCTAAACGAGGTGCTGGAAAGGATATTCCTTTAGATTCTAGACAAAAAGTATGGACGGTAAACCGACGTATACCAACAAAAGAAAAAGTTAAAAAATCCTGGGAATTAATAAAACTAGGCCCCGAAAAGGCGGGAAGCGTAGATTGGATTTTTGCAAAGGAAACGCTTCTATTAGACGCAATGATCAAAAAAAGACCCAAAGCTGAGGTGGAAGTCCAAGCAATACAGGTCGGTCCCGTTGCCTTTGTTTCCAATCCAGCGGAATACTTCGTTCAATTTGGTCTAGACATAAAAAAGGGTAGCCGATTCCCATTTACCTTTATCGTGGAGCTAGCCAATGGTTGCGTAGGTTATGTTCCAACCGAGGAAGCCATGGGGCCTAACGGAGGGGGTTATGAAACGCGTCTAACTTCGTATTCAAACCTAGAGGTTTCAGCCGGTCGGCAAATCGCAAATACCGGGATCGAATTAGCAAATCAGATGACACCAGGGAAAGTACCAAGCCCACCTGCTCCTCCAGCATTCAAACAAGCATGGGGATATGGCAATGTGCCTCCTGAACATAAATAAATAGAATAAATTATTAGATAAAAGATGTGAAACCCTTGTTCTTGTCTACACAAGTTGTATATTTGTTATACGAGTCTATTGAAAACAATCATGCCTAAATTTGACTCCAATTATACTTCATACCTGAACAAAGCATAACATCATATCTGTAAGGCTTACACAATAACCTTATAATTATGGAAAGAAAACTTGAAAAACAAACAGTAAGTCAACTCTTACTTGCCGTGCTCTGCTTGCTATCAGCAACGATGAGCTATGGACAACAGCGCACTTTTAAAGCTGGTGCTGCAACAACCGTTATTACGCCATATCTAGGTGGTGGTATCGTTGGAAATTTCGGAATTCCACCTGAAGCAAAAAATATTCATGATGAGCTACACGCTCGAAGCCTAGTCCTAGATGATGGAGAGAGTAAAATTGCATTCATCATATGTGATAATATTGGATTAGCGCGCAAAGTATGCGATGCTGCCAAGCAAGAGATTAACGAAAGAACGGGAATCCCTACCGATCATATTCTAATTGCTGGAACTCACACCCATTCTGCAACAAGCGCTGAAGGAGAAGGTCCAAAACGTAGAGGTTGGTCGCAAGGCGAACCACTTGATCGCTATCAAGACCTGCTCGCGACTAGAATAGCAGATGCTGTAGACATGGCGGTCTACCGACTAGAGCCTGCAAAAATTGGATGGGGCTCTGTTAATATTCCAGAACACGTATTTAACAGAAGATGGCACATGAAAGAACTAGTCGTGAATCCATTTGGTGAGAAAGAACCTGTTCGCTTTAATCCCGGAATTGGAAATCCAGAAATTGTAAAGCCTGCTGGCCCAACGGATCCTGAAGTTTCATTTCTATCCATCCAAGCACTCGATGGTCGTTCCATAGCACTTCTTGCAAATTATTCGCTGCACTACATTGGTGGTGTTCCGAAACATGACATTTCCGCCGATTACTTCGCAGTTTTCGCGAATCGCATGCAAGAACTGTTGTTAAAAGATAATACAGAAACGCCATTTGTAGGCATCATGACTAACGGTACCTCTGGCGACATTAACAACGTCAATGTACAAGGAAAGTCACCTAAAGACGCGCCTTATCAAAAGATGAAGTTTGTGGCAAATGATATCGCTGAAAAAGTACACCGTTCTTTGCAAGGTGTGAAATACCAACCTTGGTTGAAACTACAAGCAAAACAGTCGGAACAAAAACTCACAGTTAGAAAACCTACTGAGAAGCAGCTAGCTTTAGCAAAACAAATCTTTGCTTTACCAGAAGGTGCTAAACCAATCAATCATCCCTTGGAGCGCACCTACGCTGATCGTATCACACAACTTCAAAATGAATGGCCATCAGAAATATCTGTTGTCCTTCAAACCTTCCGAATTGGAGACCTTCAAATTGCCGCTATACCATTTGAGACATTTGCCGAAAGCGGTCTAGCATTGAAAGCCCAATATCCAAAAAATAAAACGTTCACTATCACTTTCGCGAATGGATCCTATGGTTACTTACCGACTCCAGAGCAGCATAAATTAGGTGGCTATGAGACCTGGTTGGGCACAAATCGTGTAGAGATCGAAGCATCCAGAAAGATATTCGGTACGCTAACCAATCTCTTCTCCTTGATGAACTAATCAAAATCAGCATAATAATAAAAACCAATAAAGCTATGAAAACATCAGTCTGTAAACTACTACTCATCTTAGTCCTCTTCTCTAGTCATGCGTTCGCTCAAAACAATAAGACAGCGAAAGGGTTTCAAGCGGGTGCTGCAACGAGCAATATTACGCCAAAGATTGGATATTCTATCAATGGAAACATGCAGGACACCAAGATTAGAAATATTCACGATGATATCCATGCGAGAGCATTAGTGCTAGATGATGGTCAGACCAAACTGGGCTTTGTTGTCTTAGATTTATGTATGGTTTCTCGAGAAACTTTGGATAAAGCAAAAAAAAGAGCATCAGAATTTACTGGGATTCCAGTTCAAAACATGATGATGTCAGCAACACATACTCACTCCGCAGGAACAGCCTGCGGAGTATTTCAGAGCGATCCAGAACCGGCTTATTTAGACTTTCTTGTTGAAAGAACTGCTGACGCCTTAATTCGTGCTTATGAAAATAGAGCCCCAGCAGAAATTGCTTGGGGAGTTGGAAAAGAAGAAACTGAAGTCTTCAACCGCCGCTGGTATATGAAACCGGGCACGCCTATGCCTAACCCTTTCGGTGGTCAAGACCAAGTAAAGATGAACCCTGGTGTAGAAAACCCAAATATGTTAAAACCGGCCGGACCAATAGATCCAGAGGTTCCTAGTATTTATTTAAAAACCTTAGACGGAAAACCAATTGCTGTACTTGCTAATTACTCCCTACACTATGTGGGTGGTACTGGAAATGGAGAAATATCCGCTGATTATTACGGTGCATTCGCCGAACGTATTGGTGACTTAATCGTAAATGAAAAAACAAAGAACGATCCTCCTTTCGTTGGTATTATGAGTAACGGTACAAGTGGTGATATTAACAACGTGAATTGGCCAGGAAAAAAAACACAATCCTTGGCCCCATATGAGAAGTTACGTCAAGTAGCAGATAAAGTAGCTCAAGCTTCCTATTCAGCAATCAAAGATGCGCCTGAGCAAAAAAACATTATACTCGCGGCAAAACAAGAAGAAATCAGACTCGGCGTTAGAAAGCCAAATGCTCAAGAGATTAAACGCGCTGAAGCAATCGTAAAGAAAGCTGCTGGTCCAACCATGCAATCAATGGAGGAAATTTATGCACGTGAAACATTGCTGATGAAAGATTATCCTGATCAAGTCGATTTAATCCTTCAAGTATTCAAAATTGGAGACCTAGCAATTACGGCGATACCTGCTGAAGTATTTGTTGAAATCGGTTTAGAGCTGAAAGCAAAAAGTCCATTCAAGCCGACCTTCAATATTGAATTAGCAAATGGATACAATGGATACTTACCAACGGCTAAACATCATAAACTTGGCGGTTACGAAACATGGAGAGCGCGTTCTAGCTATTTAGAAGAAACGGCAGCTGATAAGATTTTAGCAGTATTGTTGAGATTGTTAAACGATCATAAAGCCAATAAATAGTTTGTTATCCGCAAAAAAATTATAATCAATTGAATCCAATGAAATACCCTATCCTAGCCGCGTCCCTGATTGTATTGCTAGCCGGCTGTAAACAAAAACATGAAAATGAGCGCATACAGAAAGCGCTTGACGCCTTCCAACTGGAAGAGGGTCTTCGAATTGAGCCTGTAGCTTATGAACCGATGGTCATTGACCCGGTTGCATTCGCTTTTGATGAAAATCGAAAGATGTATGTGGTGGAGGATCGAGGATATCCAGATCCGGCTGAAGAAGGCGAAGCAACTACCTTAGGTCGAATTGTTTTACTCGAAGATACGGATGCGGATGGCGTTTATGATAAAAGAAACGAATTTGCATCAGGCCTAACCTATCCAAATGGTATTTTACCTTGGAAAGGTGGTGTTTTTATCACCTGTGCCCCACATATCTATTACTATAAAGATTCTGACGGGGATGGTGTTGCAGATATTAAAAAGACTGTGCTAACAGGCTTTAATGACACCAAAACTTCACAAATACGAATGAGCCATCCAACCATTGGCTTAGATGGATGGATTTATGTTACTGGCGGATTAAACGGAGGAAGCATAACATCTCCCGAGCATCCGGATCGCCCTCCAGTGGTTTATACTGCGGCAGATGGACGATTTAATCCAGAAACTTTGGAGTTTCAATCCACCGGTGGAAAGAGTCAGTTTGGTTTAACAATAGATCCTTTCGGACACCGATTTGGAACATCCAATAGACATCCTGTGATGCAAATCGTAATGGAACCCTGGAATCTATCGCGCAACCCACACCTGACATTCAACGATATGGTGCAGAATGTATCGCCCGTAGAAGCCAACGCTGTAGTCTATCCGATTAGTAAGGCTGTTACAACGGCAGAATACATCCCCAATTTGATGGGAAAATCGCATACAGGTACCTTTACCGCAGCAAGTGGTTTAGTTGTATATAACGGTACAGCGCTCAAGCCTGAACATAAAGGAAACATCTTTATCTGTGAATCGGCACAAAACTTAGTACAACGTCAGGTTGTCAAAGAAAACGGTGCCAGCTTCAGCTCTTCAATTGCTAACGACGGCAAAGAATTTCTAGCTTCAACAGATGAGTGGTTTCGTCCTGTTTACGCGCAGCATGGTCCTGAAGGAGCATTGTATATCGTTGATATGCACAGAAAGGTTATCGACCATCCAGCCTATGTTCCTGAGGAAATGCGAGGTCAGCTAGACTTCGAAGCTGGGAAAACTGATGGTAGAATTTACCGAGTAGTTCGCGAAGACTTCGATAAGGATGATGAAGACAAAACAGGAAAAGTTGAAACCGGATCAAGCAGCAAAGACCTAGTGGAAGCATTAGGTTCTGCTGATGAGTGGAAAAGAGCAACAGCTTTTCGCTTATTACTTGAATCTCGAGCAACAGATATCGCAGAACAACTGAAGGAAACGATTAATAACGCTACCCATGCAGAAAGCAAAGCTCGCGCCCTTTGGTTAGCACACAATCTTGGCCTCCTGAATGTAGAGACATTAAATCAAGCCCTAGCGAGTGCTGATGCACCAATTCGCGAACAAGCTGTTCAAATCTTGACAACGAATACAAAATATGATACAGCAAAAGCATCTCTTCTCAAATTAGCAGATGATCCATCGGTACGCGTTCGTTTCTACACGGCAATTGCCCTAGGCAATATTAACAGCAACGAATCCGTACAAGCATTAGCGAAAATTGCAGCAAAAGATGGTGCCGATAAATGGAGTAGAGCAGCCGTATTGAGCGGTTTATCCGGACGTACACAGGAATTTATTGCCGCATTTGCCGGTATACAGTCTGCCGAACCGAAAGCTTACGCTGCGGTTATGCAAGATTTAGGACGCTTACTCGGAAATGGTGGAACCATTGCAGAAGCTTCTAGCTTTTTTAATCGATTGGTAACGCCGGAGGCGGTTGATGAATGGAAAATATCGGCAATGCTTGGCTTAGCCGAAGGTATTAAAGGAAGAAAACAAGAGTTGAAGCCCAACAGTAAAGGCTTACTTTACGCTATCGGAGCTGGAGCAAACAATAATCTAGACGGCTTTATCGGCAAACTGAAAGAGGTCGCTCTTAAAGATACTGCCGAGAAACAAAGCCGCGCAATCGCACTATTAGGTTACAGTAACTATGAGCAGTCCAATGATGCCTTAAAACAATTGTTGGACGCTCATTATTCACCACAGGTACAAATTCAAGCAATTAATGCCCTGGCCAACTTACAAGATCCTAAAGGAGCAGAATTATTAACAGAGAAGAGCAAATGGAAAGCCTATTCGCCTAAGGTAAAACCATCCGTAATTGCGGCATTGATTTCAAATAGTTCATTCTTGCCCGTATTGTTCAACTCTATTGAAAAGGGACAAATTGCAGCGGCAGAGATATCATCCATTGATCGAACTAGACTCATGAAAATGAAGGATAAGGCGATTGCAGATAAAGCGACAACCCTATTCAAAGAATTGGAAGGCGGAGACCGCATGGCTGTCTACGAAGAGTATAAAAATGTATTGAAAAATGCGAAACCCATTGCAACAAAAGGAGCCGCAATGTTTCAAGCTCAATGTGCTGTATGTCATACCTATGGCGGTAAAGGAGGACAAGTCGGACCAGACCTCTCTGGCATTAAAAATCAGCCAGCAGACGCCCTGTTATTGCATATATTAGTGCCAAACTATGAAGTATATCCACAATATCAATCGATTATTGTGAAAACAAAAGATGGTAGCACAAAGTCTGGATGGGTGGTTTCAGAGACCGACAATGGCTTAACTTTACGTACCGCGACAGGTGCCGATGAAGCCGTTCTGAGAAGTAATATTGAGTCCTTAACCAACTCTGGATTGTCATTAATGCCCGATGGACTTGAGAAAACAATGTCCAAAGAAGATATGGCAAACTTAATTGAATACCTCAAAAAGGGGGATTCTAAGTAAAAATTCAATTTTAACTTGTATATACAACTAGAATTGATATATTTGTATTAACAACCTAAAACAACAACGATAATATTCGTTATTGACATCTTGGAGTAAATTAGAACTCCAGGATGTCATACTTAAATCGAGAGACTAATTATAATAAATAAGGAGGTTAAATTATGAAAAAACTAATCGGAATAGTATGCCTATTCATCATGCTTAGTTCAACGGCATTTGCACATTCAAACCCTAAAAACAATCCTGAAGGTGAAAAACCAAAACCTAAGAAAATCGCATTGTTTAATAAACAAAATTTAGACAATTGGTATGTATTTATTCAAGATCGCGGCAGAAACCAAGATCCAAAGGGTGTTTTCACAGTAAATGACGGTATTCTACATATTACAGGAGAAGAATGGGGGTGTATCACCACCAATGAAGAATATGAAAACTATACCTTAATCATGGAATATAAATGGGGAGAAATCACACACGGAAAACGTAAAGCGGCAGCACGTGATAATGGTTTACTCTTTCACTCTATTGGAGAAGATGGTGGCTATTCAGGAATTTGGATGCACTCTATTGAATGCAATATTATCGAAGGAGGTACCGGTGATTTTATTGTTGTCGGTGATGGCACAGATAAATTTTCCATTACTAGCCCAATCGCGAAAGAGCGTCACGGGACAACCCCTGTTTATAAAAAAGGTGGTGAATTAGTAACCGCAAACAAAGGACGTATCAATTGGTCGGGTAGAGATCCGAACTGGAAAGACGTATTAGGCTTCCGTGGTCCAAAAGATGTTGAAAAACCTGTAGGTGAGTGGAACACGCTTAAATGTGTCATTAAAGGCGATACTATCGACATTTATCTAAATGGCAAACTAGTCAATCAAGCGATTCACGTAAGACCTTCAAAAGGTAAGATTCAAGTCCAATCAGAAGGAGCAGAAATGTTTGTTCGAAAAATAGACATGATCCCTTTGAAAAACAGTAAATAACAACCTGATAAAAGCTTTTTTATGAAAACAATACTGTCAACCATCGGCCTAGCTCTTCTGCTTATGAGCAGTAATGCAATGGCACAATGCAAGCAATTATTCAATGGTAAAGACTTAACTGGCTGGACCATTCATGGAACTGAAAAATGGTATGTAGACAAGAAAGAACTTGTCTGTGAAAGTGGGCCAGATAAAGGTTATGGCTATCTTTCAACCAATAGTCCTTATAAGGATTTCGAATTAACTGTACAATTCAAATTAGAAGCAAACGGTAACTCCGGAGTTTTCATCCGATCCGATATTGAAGGCACTAAAATCAAAGGATGGCAAGTAGAAGTTGCCCCTCCAGGATTACATACAGGTGGTATCTACGAATCTTATGGTCGCGGTTGGTTAATTAAACCTACCGAGGAGGCTCAGAAAGCATTGAGCCCTACAGGCTGGAACACCATGAAGATTCACGCCAAAGGGAATAAAATCACCACTTGGCTAAATGGAAAACAAATGGTGCAACTAGACGATGAAAAAATTGGTCAAGCAAAAGGCTTCATTGCACTACAGATTCACGATGGTGGCGGTATTAAAGTAAGATGGAAAAACATCTGTATTAAAGAACTATAAAAGCGGATCAACTATGGAAAAGGAAAATAAGAAAATTCGTGTTTTAGTGGTAGGCTGCGGGAATATGGGAGCATCCCATGCTTGGGCTTATCACAAGATGGACGGCTTCGAAATATGTGGCATTGTATCCCGAGGAAAAAGTAAAGAAATCCTCAATGAAAAAATGGGAAACAAATATCCCCTTTATGATGATTTTGATAGCGCGTTAGCCGCAAGTCAGCCTGATGCGGTTTGTATCTCCACCTATCCAGACACTCATGAAGAGTATGCTGTAAAATCAATGGAGGCCGGCGCACATGTATTTGTCGAGAAACCGATTGCAAGTTCAGTAAAAGGCGCCGAGCATGTACAAGAGGTGGCCTTGAAAACCGGAAAAAAACTTGTTGTCGGCTATATATTAAGACATCATCCCTCTTGGATTAAATTTGTCGAAATGTCGTCAGATCTCGGGAAACCACTAGTGATGCGTATGAACTTAAATCAGCAAAGCGACACCGCGATGTGGACTTTACACCGCAACTTGATGGCTAGTTTAAGCCCAATTGTTGACTGTGGTGTTCACTATATCGACGTGATGTGTCAAATGACGCGATCAAAACCAACGCAAGTCTACGCAATAGGCGCTCGTTTAACGGACGAAATTCCCGAAGACAATTACAACTATGGAAACTTACAAATTCGCTTTGAAGACGGATCTGTGGGTTGGTATGAAGCGGGTTGGGGGCCAATGGTATCTGAAACAGCTTTCTTCGTAAAAGATGTCGTTGGGCCAAAAGGTTCCGTATCAATTGTAGCAAAAGAAGCTGGAGGTACAGGAAAATCCGGATCTATTGAAGCACATACGAAAACCGAATCTATCCTACGTCACCATTCAGCATTGGACGCCAATGAGAAATTCGCATTGGCTGATGAGTGGTTAGACTTAACCGACGAACCCGATCACCAAGGACTATGTGATCGTGAACAAGCTTACTTCTTAAAAGCGATACAAGAAGACATCGATCTACGTGACCACATGGAAGATGCGGTTAACAGTTTAAGAATAGCATTTGCCGCGGATGAATCCGTGAAAACAGGACAGGTTGTCCGTTTATAAATTTCAATTTTAAAAGTTCTAATCAAACAATATATCCTAAATCTAAAGTAGAGCAATGAGAAAAAAGAGCATGTTGGCCGAGAGCTGGTGGGATTATACCACTATTGATGAACAGATTATGCGCGATGCAGCAAAATTAACTGCAGAAGACATCCTTCAACTTTCTAGACCAGGTTTCAAAGTTATATTTCATGATACCTTAGAATCCTTTTATTTAGCGGAGGCCTTACAATACATTGATGCTTGGCAACAAGCTACGCCTTCCGCACCTACGGGAATATGTGGACCAATTGGACCTACTGAACAGTTACCCTTGGTAGCCCAATTAGTAAATAGCTTAGATATCTCCCTCAAAAACTGTCACTTCTGGGGTATGGATGAGTGGTACGAAAACGGAACAGAAGTTCCTGCAACACACCCCCTATCCTTTGTAAAAGCAAATAACGATTTGTTATTTAATCATATCAAACCAGAGCTTCGCATGCCGGATGAAAACATACATTATCCGCTTGCTTCAACGCTTGCTGAATACACGAAAAGCTTCGATGAAATTCGTTGTGTCACTATGCAAGGTGGTCAAGGCGATGCAAAACACTGGGCGTTTAATGATCCGCTTCCAAGAAGTGGTAAGTACATCGACAATCCGCCAACTCCTGAGGAGTACAGACAATTAAGCGCTAGGATTGTGGATTTACATCCGATTACGTTAATGCAAAACGCAAGAACGTCGGGCGGAGGATATGTTGTTGGAGTTCCGCAACAAGCCTTAACCGTAGGTCCTGTAGAAACCTGGAAATCAGAACGTGTTTCAATCTGGCAAGCGGGCAACCATGACAATGCATTCGGTATGCGGTTAACCCCATTTATGATATCGAAAGGCCTTGTTGATACGGCTGTGCCAATGTCTCTATTAGCCGATCACCCGAACGTTGAGTTCCACTACTACCGTCCGGCAATTAAGTCCGTAACTACAGAAATGCACTAAATTTATTATGACGAACCCCAATAAAACTGTATTAGCAATTGTGGCGCATCCAGACGATGCAGAAATCAGCTGCGCAGGTACGCTTGCACTCTTAAAGGATAAAGGATGGACTGTTGTAATGGCCACCATGACTCCTGGTGATTGCGGATCAACTGTACATACGCGTGAAGAGATTAGTAAAATCCGTAAACAAGAAGCTGCCGATGCCGCGGCACTCCTCGATGCGGAATACTATTGTTTGGAATGCGATGATGTATTCGTAATGTACGATAAACAAACTATTGTCAAAGCGATCGAGCTGATTCGGAAAACAAAACCGAGTGTTGTTATCACAATGAGCCCATCATGTTATATGGTGGATCATGAGATGACTAGCAAAATTATCCAGACGGCTTGTTTTAGCGCAGGGATTGTTAATATAGAAACTCCCGGAGTAGAACCATATTTCTACACCCCACATCTATATTACGTCGATGCGATGGAAGGAAAAGATCGTTTCGGAGAAGCTGTAAAGCCGGGGATGATAATTGACATCTCTTCCAAGATTGATCTCAAAGAAGAAATGCTGGCAAAACATGCGTCACAACGCGACTGGCTACGCGAACATCATGGTATGGATGAATACATCATTGCGATGAGAGGTTTTGGCGAAAAGCGCGGAAAGGAAATCAGTGTTGCTTACGGCGAAGGCTATAGACAACATCTCGGTCATGCCTACCCGCAAAACAACATTCTACAAGAAGAACTTGGGGAACTCGTACATGAACGTTCATAAAAATTAGAATTAAATTAAGCTACTTACATGAAATTATACCGCTTAAATCGACTATTTAATAAAGAGTCGGGCAACTGCTTTGACGTTGCCATTGATCACGGTTTTTTCAACGAATATTCCTTCTTAAATGGAATCGAAAACGTCGAAAAAGCTGTCGATGTGCTTGTTGATGCCGCTCCGGATGCTATTCAGCTAACCGTTGGACAGGCTAATTACCTTCAACGCATCCAGGGACGTCAGAAACCATCCTTAGTTTTACGAACAGACGTCGCAAACGTCTATGGAAAACAACTTCCTCGAACCATATTCAGCAGGATGATTGAAAACCCAGTCGAACAAGCATTGCGTCTAGATGCAACTTGTGTTGTCGTAAACCTATTTAGCATTCCCGATGAACCAGAAATTACGGATCAATGTATCCAAAACATTCTGAAGATCAAGCCAGAGGCCGAACGTTATGGCATGCCATTAATGGTCGAACCATTGGTTTTTCGTCCGAACAGTGAAGCTGGAGGTTACATGGTTAACGGTGATCCTGAAAAAATCATCCCCCTTGTACGCCAAGGCGTAGAATTAGGTGCTGATATTATCAAAGCTGACCCTACCGACGATGTTTCCATTTACCATAAAATCGTTGAAATTGCAGGTAATATTCCAGTCCTTGTTCGCGGTGGCGGAAAAGCAAGTGATGAAGAGATTTTAGAACGCACTTACCAGTTAATGCAGCAAGGTGTTCGTGGAATTGTGTACGGAAGAAATGTAATACAACATCCAAATCCGGCGGGTATGACACGTGCTTTAATGGAAATTGTACATAAAGGAGCAAAACCTGCAGACGTCATTGGATTATTAAAAGGAGGAATATGAAAACTGTAAATGTCGGTATAATCGGCGGCGGCCTTATGGGCAAGGAAGCCGCAAGTGCATTTGGAAGATGGTTCGCGTTGAAAGACTATCCTGTCAAGGTTCAATTAACCGCAGTCTGCGACATTGATCAAAAGGCCTTAAATTGGTACAAGCAGATTGACAGTGTCAGTTTATTGACCACGGATTACAACGAGCTTATTCATAGCGAACTAGTGGACGTAGTTTATATTGCTGTACCACATCATATGCATGAATCGATGTACATCGACATCCTACAAGCGGGTAAGGATCTACTTGGCGAAAAACCATTCGGAATTGACCTTGCCGCAGCTAAAAGCATTGCTAAAGTCGCAAAAGAAAATGGAAGATTTGCTCGATGCAGTTCTGAAATGCCTTTCTTTCCTGGCCCACAACGCGTCGTTGCGGAAGTAAACTCCGGGCGTTTAGGTCGAATAATCGAAATTAAAGCTGGCTTTTTACATGCTAGCGATATGAATCCCACCAAGCCAATAAACTGGAAGCGCCAGTCTGCCTACTGTGGTGAGATTGGTGTAATGGGAGACCTCGGTATACATGCCTTACATATTCCATTACGATTGGGATGGAAGCCACAATCGGTGTATGCGCATTTACAGAAAATAATCACGCAACGTCCTGACGGAAAAGGCGGGATGGCAAACGCAGACACGTGGAACAATGCGACATTGAGCACACGTGTGAATTTAGAAAACGGCGATACCGTTCCGATGTCTTTGGAAATGAAACGTCTCGCACCCGGAGAAACCAATACTTGGTACATTGAAGTACTCGGTACAGAAGGTGGAATCCGCTACAGTACAAAGGATATTAAAGCTTTATGGACTTACAATTGGAATGGCGGTAAAGAGCAGTCTTGGCAACGTACCGATTTAGGATTCGAAGTGCCATTTCCTACTGTGACTGGCGGTATTTTTGAACCTGGTTTCCCAGATGTATTCCAACAAATGCTTGCCGCCTATTTCGCCGAGCGAGAAGGTGAATTGACAGGAAGGTTTGGCTGTGTGACTTTAGAAGAAGCGATTGCCAGCCACGAAGTATTTGCAGCGGCATTAGCATCGCATGAACACAATAAAACCGTGCAGTTAGAAGAAACGGTAGTACAAGACTAAAGGACATCCTAAAAGGGCAGCAATATATGACGGAGATAACAAAGCGATCAGGGATCTTAGCCGGGGGAAATTGGATTTTAGATGAAGTTAAAGTAATCGACAAATTCCCCGAAGAACAAGCCCTTGTTAATATATTAGATGAATATACCAGTAATGGAGGATCTGCTTATAATATTCTAACGGATCTTACTCAACTAGGTGCCAATTTCCCCTTAGCGGGAATAGGGCTAGTTGGCAATGATTTCCAAGGGATCCGCATCATCGACCATTGTAAGGAGATTGGCATTGATACACAACAAATCGCCATGATTCCCAATGTCGCCACTTCATACACCACTGTTGTTTCAGTAAAAACGACTGGAAAGCGTACCTTCTTTCACCATCGTGGTGCCAGTTCCAAATTAAAACCGGGACATTTTGATTTCAAAAAATCTAACGCTCGAATATTTCATTTAGGCTATCTCTTGCTCCTCGATAGTCTCGACGAAGTGAGAGAGGATGGTCGTACTGACGCTTCTCGACTGCTGGAAAAAGCAAAAAGCGAAGGTTTCAAAACATCCATCGATTTAGTCAGCGAAGACTCCGAACGATTTAAAACGGTAATACCCAATTCGCTTCCTTACGTTGATTATCTTTTTCTCAACGAATTTGAAGCCAGCAAGCTTTCAGGTATTAACCTCATGAACCAAGAAAACCCGAAGCTAATGCACGAAAGCTGCCAAGAAGTGTTCACGCATCTTTTCGACTTGGGGGTGAATGAATGGATTATTATTCATTATCCTGCGGGAGTTTTTGCAGCGCATAGAGCGGGTGCTCGGCTTTTTCAACCGAGTGTTAAACTTAACCCGGAACAGATTGTAGGAAGCAATGGTGCTGGAGATGCCTTAGCAGCAGCTATACTTTATGGTTTACACGAAGAGTGGACGATGGAAGAAAATCTGAAGCTTGGGGTTTGTGCCGCCGCCGCAAGTCTAACGCATGTAACTTGTTCAGATGGCGTATTAGATATCGAAGCATGCCTCAATTTGGATGAGCGATTTGGTTATCGACAATAATTCAAGAAACAAAAATCATAATATCTAAGAATTTCATTTTAACATTAACCGTACCTTAAGCCTTGCTTAGGCGTACATTAGCCCTTGCTATTCCCTTTATTTGGGCATAACAAGGGTTTATCTATAACCTTAGTCCATTTCACGATAAACGGTAGGCTTTACCGAATCGACTGTTAAATAATCAAACTTTAGAAAGAAAGGCCAATACGAATATAAGGCAGAACAGCCTCTTTACTTGCGCCGACTGTCGCTTGAATAACCATCAGGTCGCCTGGCATAAAGTAAAAACCTCCCCCGGCACCCATATGCCAACTATTAGATTGCTCGTGACTCATCCAAACCCTTCCTACATCATAAAAACCAATCAAGCCCAGTGTCCCCGGAAGTAAGTATGAGCTAAAGCTAGCAATCTTCAATCGTGCATCAAGGTTATTATAAAAGGCTGTTTTTCCGGTAAAACGTTGTGAATTAAAGCCTCTTAGGCTTGATTCTCCGCCTATTTGTGCATGCTGATAAAAATAAGGGTTTCCAAAGACCGCTTGAACCCCACTTCGATTAGCAAATGTAAGATAGTCGTTGAAAATTGTTTTATAGAGGCTTAAGGAGCTCTCTAACGCCCCGAACTTCCGGTTTTGACCAGCAAGCTCAGCTTTCCAGTCCAAGCGCGAGAACAAGCGAATTCCCTCTTTAGGATTACTATGATTATCTCTTGTATCGAAGTCAAACCCAAGAGCAAGACCGGTTGAGAACTTGGTGCCAAAAACTTCCTCGTTTGGAAACGCTTGATTAAAACCGTTGAAAAAACGCTCCTCATTATGATCTTCCTTACTATGATAAAGTTCAGATGTAGATCCATAGAATACAGATGTGTTCTTAAAAACTTCATAACCTAAGAATATATCTGCATTGACATGGTCGTAACGATTTCTATAGAAAGAGATTTCATGCTCTTCATCATTTATAAATATCGTATTGTTCCCATACCCGAAGAAATTACTCTGATTGAATGGTCCTAAAGCACGTAAATGCATTTTTAGATCCTGCTCTCCAAACAGCTTCTTTACCTCCCCTTTATATTCTAAGATAAATGATTGACGGCCGGTTAGATAGTTGGCAAGAAATTCATGTCGATAGGCATAGGGAGTTTTTCTAAACCCTTGATTCTCGATCAGATAGCCTAGTCCAAAGATTAATCCGCGATCGACACCATAGCTCAAATTAACCAAAACACCTTTGCGATCGTACACAAAATTATCATATTGAAACGCATTCACCGTGCTATCTTTTTTCAATCGAAATTTTGCGCCAACCATATTATTGAACGTATTCGCCGTATCTCCCTTATTGTCGTAAACATACAGTTTGTTTGCTGACAGCAGTTTTTCATCTGCTAGAAATTGATCGTGCGACTTTCCTCCAATTAATCGAAGTTTTATAGGTGACTTTCCGTTTCCTCGTATGGTATATTCGTCTTCACCTGCGATTCCATAAATTCGTAATTCCTTGGTCTCAGTTGGCAAAAAAAGACGCTTCATAATGCGTGCCCCCTCCGTTCCGTCTTTCTTTTTATTATGGACATCGACCTGGATACTTCCATCTTCTTGATATACAATTTCTACAAATTCACGCTTAGCAGAAAGCGGGATATCGACAACGCGCGCTAATGATAAATAATATTCATCTGCTGATTGGTCCAATTCATCACGACGCGACCGAATATTCGTTTCCAGTTCTACAGCACTCAGCTTCACGATCGTATCCGGCATTTGCAACATCGCCTGATGAATCAATGAGTCTGTCAGAACCTTCTGCACGGTAGAAATTTGTTCTTTCCAATCGTTTCGGTCCAAGTGATTAAGAAAGAAACGATCGAAATGTCGTGCATTAAAATTCCAGTGCGCTACATTTCTAATATGTGGACTAAAGGGCTGAACATTAGCTTTTAGCCATTGATAAGAAAGCAAAACAGGAAAAACACCAGAGGTTTTGTAGTACACTTTATCACGGTCCCGAGGAACTGGACTATAGGTTTTTTTACCTTTCTCTTTTTCAGGATCCCAACGCCAATTATCTTCATGGCGATCCCAATCTCCTAGAACAAAATCAAGCAAACGAGCACGAGTAGTCAATTTTTGGTCGACTTTCGCATCATTATCTTCTAATAGCTTATCAATGACCTTAAGTGTATTGTCTGTTTTTTCATTTTCAAAGGGCATTCTTGCTTCAAACATATACGGCCGATTTTTGAATATCGGTCGATACTCTCCGAAGAGGGGATCATCCGCCACGTAAACAAGTTCAGGTGCTGAATGTGGAATCGATAAGGCGCTATTAAAAGTTGGAACCGTTAACGCACCGAAGGGATGTGCGATCGCTATTTGATCTTGCACAATATCTTTCGCAATCGTCTTCCGAAGGCTTTCCGGTAAACTGCGTTCTGGATATTTTTGAATCGACCGTAACACCCACTCCACACCACTTGAATCGGCAAGTCGTAATGATTGCGTTTGCATGCCTCCACCTAGCTTGACGATATGTAATCCGCCCTTTTCCTTCGACAGATCCATGATGCGCATTTTAACCGGGGTATTATATAGTTTTCGATAGCTGTCGCCGAGCCAAAAACGATGTACCGCGCCGACTTGATCATATTCAGACGCAATTACGGTTGTTATGCTGTCTTGTTTCTGTGCAAAGCTCTCGCTTATTACAAAAAGTAAACCCAGCATCAATATATTCTTCAACGACATAAAACGAGCACTAGATATCATTCTGTCTTAATTTCTTTCTGTTAGTACAATTTTGACGCGCATCGCCATCAAGTCGCTTATCCCTTGCAGATTCTCCAATTGAAGCTCTTCAATTTCTGGCTCAATCAAGCCCAGTTCGGAAACCTGCTTCAGACAAATCCGCAAATCGCGCGCAATTTGGTTTCTACTGTAAACAATTGCAATGGTATTTGGTTGAACTAAACGTTCCTTACTATTTAAAACATAGGCTTTATCAATCCGCTTTTTGATCATTTGGTACCTGATGTTATAAGAGCCTTCTACATCGAATCTACGTTCGTCTTCTCGAAAGCTAATATCAATTGCATTCGGGTGGATAAAGATTAACTGTGTCGTTTCTAATGGAATACTCAATGTCTTTCTCAGGTTAAAGGTCTGCTGTCCTATTCGCGCAATGCTGATAATCTGCTCTTTTCGAATCTGATTCAATATACTGAGCTTAAAATTATGACGTGGAGCTATCGATTGCCCGACATATAGATCATATTCAATTCCATCGGTTCTAAAGGTTTCAAAATAGGACGGAAAAATCGCTTGAACTTGCGCATTAAATTGGTTCATTTCGTTTTTCACGGCCTGATTAACCTTCTGAAGAGACCTTTCGAAAGCCTCATTACTGGCATTCATATCCGCGTAACTGTATTGTAATTTACGTCGGCAAGTCGCCAACGAATCATGCAAAGCAGGGACTTTCTTTTCTACGCTATCTAGGAAAGCTGGCACATCTTCTTGGAAGAAGGAAAGCACGTCGAGCAAGTAATGCTCTAAATTAGCCCCATTTGTCCATGCTTCAACTTCTTTAAAGCGATTTATAAAGTTCTCGTTCAAGCTCTTTACTTTCTGTTCGTCCATGCGTTCGATCAAAGAGCCAATGTAATCTACACGCTTTAGAATATCCTCGCGATAAGATTTATTTCGTAATAAACTAGAGTCCTTAACATCAACTGCTGCGTAAAAAGGATACACCTCGTTAAACACTATTTTTTCTAATTCTGGCTCTGCACTTAAATGAATTAGCTCGCCAAGGTATGCTGCGGCAACTTGATTAAACTTCCATTCAACTGCTGGTTGGAGAGAGGTATACTTATGTAAAATAACGTTATTGAGTTCACTCTTAAATGAAAGTACGATGTCATAGGCTAACTGCGCCAAAAGGGTATAAAAAGAGCGTACTTGAATTAACATATTACGATTTAAACCAGGTTTTGTTCGTGTATAAATTTCGAAAATGCCAACTAAATCTTGATTATGGATCAAGGGAAAACAGATATAAGAAGTCAACCCGGTTTTCTGTAAGCTCCTTTTTAGCTCCGACGACTGAGACTCAATTCCGCCATCCACGCCAAAGGAGAGGATATATGGATTATCGAGATATTTCATTAATCCTCCCGCCATAATATCCTTATCGTAGAATACCGAATCGCCTAAAAGCATACTACTTTTTGACATATCGGGAGACAAAACAGGTATGCCGTTTAGTTTGAGAATAGGGTAAAAAGAGGATTTTACACCTTCGTATGTGACTATATTAGCGAGAATATCATTCAATTTATCTATCCCGTCTTCTCCAGTATAAATACTAATATTATTAATGAGCTCCTGCAATTTTTCTGTAACGTAGGCATCATGACAATCTACGAGCGTACAAATGGTAAAACCTCTGAAAGAGAATTTTGAAAGATCGAAGGCTTCGAGAATGGGCTCTATATCCTTTTGATTAAACGTGTCTTTATTTTTAAAGCTACTAAGATCCAGCTCGGGTAATGCTTCCTTCGGTTGAATATCCACATAAGCATAATCTATTTCTAACTCAAAGAACCTGCTAATTTCACCTGTTGTTTTCTTGAAGCGCAGCTTGTTACTAATGGCCGGAATGTGATAGAAGCGTTCTAAAATTAGTAAATAAAGCTGCTTGTTCATAAAATCTACATCCAAGAAGCTTTTGTTTTGATTGGATTCTACTCGCTGAAAATCATGATCAATAAGCTCAAAAAAGGATGAAGTTCCAAAAAAAACACGATCGGGTATAGGGTATCCTAATGCCCATTTAATTTCTCTATCGGTGGATACACCCTTCGCTAGATGGTAAAGGCTCTCGAGTAAATCATGATAACTACCTAAATTTTCGGAGTTTAAATCTCCATGCTGTTGAATCTTCGCTAGAATAAGTTCATTCGCGATTTTCGGCACCAACATACCTTCCGCTTGTTCTTCTATCGTCTTTTGCAAATGATTCAAAAATGGCCACAAGGATAGCGATTGCTCCAATCCGTTGACTGGAACCACATGGCTATCAATAGGTGTGGTTTTAACTAACATATAGGTAAATGCGTTCTTCGGTTAATGTGTTATTGAAATTCTATTTTTGTTTCAAAGCTTTTGGTCAGGGCGTCTTCAGGCTCATCAATATAAAATTGAATCGCTATCGCTCCATTATCTAAGCAATCAAGTATACAAAAGCCTTGTTTATTGTATCGATATTTTAAGGATTTGTCTTTTCGGATTTCTGATGTTTTAGATCCTGAGCCACTTACGACTTGATAGAGATTATCCTTAACAATATATTGTAAACCGTGATCATGTCCTGAGACATAAATCAAATTCGGATGATGTTTACAGATTTCAAGGACTCGGCTTCTTAAATCAGCATATGCGGGATGCTTGATGTCCTCGGGAGATGCAAGAAGTGTCGAGCGAAAAAGTGGATATAATGACCCCAAGCCTGGCAAAGGAACATAAGCTCCCTTCCAAAGACGCGTCAATGGGAAAACATGATCCCTCCAATTATATTTTAATGCATGTTCGCCAAAGGTTAACATCGGATGGTGAGACATCATAATCACACGCTTGTCCTTATATTGATCTAATAATTGTTTCAGTTCCTGTTCGAATTGAATCTTATCCTGATCTATACTTCGTCCATGATGGGGAAACAACCAAAATTCGCTATCATAAGTAATAACAACTAGATTTTCGCTCAATTGAATCGCCTTCGGGCCTAAGGTTCCAGCTTCTGGAACAAATTGCAAATCGGAATCTCCTTGATCTTTGAGGAATTGACCTTGCGCCTTTACTTTCGCCAAGCCCTCTTCTTTAGATTTGTCCCAGTCATGATTTCCTGCAAGAAAGTATACCGGCGCGCCTAATCTTCTGAATCCTTCATATTGTGAGCGTAAAATATTTGCGGTTTCTTCGTTTTCTGGTGCAGTCAATGCCATCCCCAACGGATAGATATTATCCCCTACAAAAAATACGGTAGTCTTTTGTTCCAATAAAAGATCCTGAGCTTTTTGAATCAGAAAACTCTGTTTCGTATTAATCTCTCCTGCGTCTCCAAACACAATAAGTCTTCGTTCTACTTCTTGCGAATAGCTGAAGTAAGAAATAAAAACATATAGGACGAGGAATAGACTACGCATTAAGGCTGTTTAGTATATTGAAATAGTAAAGCATTATCGCCTTTATTCTTTTCGCTACTAATGAACATCCGATCGCTTTGGTCAAATGTAATTCCTTCGGGTTGTTCAAATTGCTTTTTATCGAAACGAATCAGTTTTTTAGGCTTTAGTGATGCATCGAGAATTAACAATAGCTTATCAACCGACGATAAAACGTACCAATCTTTAGTGGCTGAGCGCTTTACAATTGCCGATGGTTTCAAAGACTTTAGCGCTTTCCCGCCAAGCTGATTTACCGCATCTAAATTAATTTCAAATGGGGCGCCAAGGGTTAGAATGCCATCCGCTTGTACCTGGACCGTATAGCCCGATACACTTGCCTTTCCTTTGTCTTGACTACAAGATTTACACAGTACATACAACTCTTTCTTATCCGAATCATATGACATCGATTCATATTCTCCTTTGCCTAACTGTCCTTCAAAAACATTAACCTTTGCTTGTGCTGCCTTCAAATCTACTGGAAAACTAAAGATTGTTCCATCGCTACGCAAAACATAAAAGTAGCTGCCATCGTTTGTGATTTCCTCATAATCGCCAGCGGGTGCAAACTCATATTCCGACACAATTTTCTCGCTTGTTAGATGATAAGAATAGACTATACCACTTTCATCTTGAACAGCATAAATATGTTCCGTATCATTTGCTAGAAAGCTGATTCCCGAAATTTCGTTCAACTGCTTGGGGAGTACAAAAGTTTTATCTGCATGTAATGCAGACACTTCCTCTGTCGTATTTTCCTTGTTTTTTTCTTCATTTTGTTTCGTTCCCGAAGGTTGACAAGATGCCAAACCAGAGAAGAGTAACATGCTGAGTATTAGCTCTAATTTCATATTATTTTGCTATAATGATTGCTACACAAAAAGCAGCGACAGATAAAATTAAACCAAGCATAAAAATGCCATATGCGTATCGCAGTAATTTGTATTTGCGTCCAAGGACTACACCCTGAGAATAAACGTCTTTTGTCAACATGCCATATAAAAACTCCTTATCATCCATAGCTTTGTTCATGGCTCCCTGATAATCTTCGAATTTTGTCTTATAGAAATTCCCAAAGAATAAAAGATTAACAGACTTGTTTTTCACGTCCTCATCTTTGAAATAACCATCAGGAATTTTTGGAATAGTAGCAAGAATCGCTAATACCATCGTTGTTACAGAGCAAGCCATTAACGTCACTGTAGGTACAATTAGATGTGGATTGCTATCCAAGGCTTTCAGTAAAACCGCAACGATGATTGAAAGTATAATTGAGTTGACGGTTAGTAGAATATTGGATTTATTATCCGCCATATCGCTGAGACGTTGGCTATTTGAGGATGTTATACGAAACATCGTTTCAATACCACGCTCAGGCTTTCTAAGTTTATCGCTCTCGGCTTCCGTTTTCGCGAGATTCTTCTTTTGTTTTTTCAATTGGTTTTCCAGATTGATCTGCTTTCCTTGATTCAGCTTATTTTGAGCATAATCGGTATGATACTTATGATTTTGCAACAAGGCGATGGTTCTTGTACGCCACTCATTTTTGTCAATTTTGTCTGCCTTGTATTGTTCAGCTTCTTGGTGCATAAGCTTGTTCCTTTCTTCAAAGGAAGCACCACCTAGATGAAATAGATCTGCATCGCAAAGAATGCTTTCTAGAAGGTTTCTCGGCGCTTGTGGCATTTTAGTTGCCATAATACATCCTTTAACCTGCTCAATTATATCCTGCGATACCTCCTGCTCTTTAAGAAACTGCGCGGCGCATTCTGCCCCTCTGTTTTCATGATCTTTCGCCCCTCCAAAGAGATAGCCGATATCATGAAAATAAGCAGCACAAATAACTATAAATCGATCTTGGGAGTTTAACTGATAGTATGCTGCCATCTCTTCCGCGGCTTCGACAACATCATGCGTATGTAGAGCGTTATGAAAGCAATAGTCACCACATTGATCGTTGGCTAACTTACTGACATACTCTTGTGTTTTGAGAATTAATGACTCGAAATCCATATCAATACTTTTAAAGCTTGACTATTAGCCAACTAAAATACTGACATTATTTGTTTTAAACATATAGAACAGTAAAAATGACCTGCAAACATCAATTATTGAAGCCCTTTTTTCCTTTAAAACACCGAGCGAATCGTTATAAGAAAAAAAGTAAACCTATAGAATCTTCTCGTTTATCAACATCAAAATGGATTAATTTACCTTTTTACTTTGATTGAGATTCCTAAGCAATACCGCCGGATAAGTATCCCCTTCAGACGTTCCCCGGCCTAGCATAAAGGCGCCATATGTGATGCTATCTCCAAAGCAAACAATTAGCATATTCCTGCGTAATAGCTTCTTTTCTTTCAATTGTCGATAGAAATAATCACCAATAATTTTGTAGCCATCAGCTGTTGGATGTACCCCGTCGTCAACAGTATTGTTTTTGCTGTTAACAAGAAGCGATTCTTGACTCGTATAGTTCGTTCCATACTTAACAAACTCATCATATAAAGGAATAAAAATCAAATTCTCCTTCTTCGCAAATTGCTCAATTGCACTATTAAGCTGACTAATCTTCGTATTCGGTTTGACCGGAAATTTCTCGGGATCATGACGCTGAAAAAGATAGGATTCTTCAACAGGAAGGATACTGGATACCACAAGTTTAACTTTCGGTCTTCCTGCTTTTATTAAATTAACAATCGAGTCTAAGTTCGATAAATAATCATTTATGCTAATAAACTTTTTAGAATTGATCATGTCGTTGCTTCCTACCATTAGAATAACAAGATCTGGATTGTTCGCTACAACATCCTTATCAACGCGAGCGAGCAAATCGCTAGAGTTGTTTCCCGCAATTCCTTTGTTTAATACTTGATAACTGGAACGACAAGACGTGAAGAAGCATAACAACAATATTCCGATTAGATAGATTCTGTTTTTCATTTTATTTTAGGTCAGGGTACCATTCAATCATGCAGCGATAAAACAGCAGATGAAATCTGCCCGTTAAGTTAGAAATAATCCCGAAGACTTAAAGTAGTTTGTTGTTTGATGTGTTTTTCGGAGGTTTTAAGATACTTGGAACCATGAACTCGTCGAAAAGCTTCTTCTAGTGAGTATTGATGGTTCAAGGGGCTAAAAAACCTTTGTTAGCGATTTACCGTATAATATATCGCTTTCAGGAATGTATAAGTATAGAATAGATTCAAACTTCATGCAATAATATATATTTTTACGGTATGGCAGAAAAAAACAACTACATCATTTATTTACGTGTAATTGCAACAATCTTTGTGGTCTTAATTCATGCCTCTACAGGGTTTTTGTATCAAATTGACACAAACGCATTTGATTGGAACTACGCCAACTGGATAAATGCTGCCACAAGATGTTCGGTACCGATTTTTGTTATTATCTCAGGTAGTCTTTTGTTTAGCAAAGATGAAGATACTTGGACTTTCTATAGAAAACGTATTCCAAAATTGCTGTATCCATTTATTTTTTGGACCATTATATATCTGATTTATTACTTCTATCGCTACACGAATTTCAATCTTCTTTCTACCGAAAAGATATGGTCAATTAGCTTAGATAAGATTCTACATGGTGCCAATGCGCACTTGTGGTATCTTTATATGATTATCGGACTCTATTTAGCGATCCCATTTCTTCGTAAGATTCTGCTTCAATCAACACAAAAAGAGATTGAATTCTTCTTGCTTCTCTGGTTATTATCCATGTGTTTCACAAGTAAACCGCTATACAAAGCAATGCCTAAGTTCGATCTTACTTTTTTTTCGGGTTATGCTGGTTACTTGGTATTGGGCTACTATATCCGTATTCGTACGTTTAATTTCAATTACAAGCAAATCATATTCGCATCGACATATCTTCTTATGGTTGTGATTGGTGCGGTAGGAACAAACCTACTCAATGAGAACGCGAGCAAGTTGAATACTTTTTTCTACAACTATGTCTTTGTAACCACAGCGATTGCCGCTGGTGCACTATTCCTCTGGGTAAAAGAGGCTTCCCAACGTCTAAAAACTCCTCGTTGGATTTCAACTATTGACAAGTATAGCTTTGGCGTATACCTAAGTCATATCATACCTTTAAATTTCCTGCATCCGTTGATCTCCAAACATTTCAGCACCGTTTGGGTAATTCCATTGGCAACAGCAGGAACCGTCGTCGCTTCGGTGATGATTACTTACTTACTAAGAAAGATGCCATATGGTAAATATGTGAGTGGATAGCACATGCTTAGCTTAACAGTATCCGTTCATAAGCCCTCAAAATAACAAGACTTTAATGTAAAAAAGCGAATCAAATGATTCGCTTTTTTACTTATTTGGATTAATATCCAGGATTTTGTTCTATATGATTGATCTGAACCTCCCTCGATGGAATCGGATACAAGAGCATAAATTCTTGCACATTGTAGGAAGCAGAACTCAAACGTGTCAGACGCTTCTTCTCCTCTACTCCGTGTGCATTCATTACAGATATTGCTTTGCCAGTACGTAACAGCTGATACCATCTATGGTTTTCAAAAGCGACTTCGACACGCTGCTCTTCGGCAATCGCATTACGTAAAAGTTCTTTTGAAAGTCCTGATTTTACTGCCAATCCCGCACGCTTCCTTACAGCGTTTAGATGAACATATGGATCCCCCGTTCCGGCTTCATTTAAGGCCTCCGCAAGCATTAATAGCACATGCCCGTAACGGTATACCGGCCAGTTTTCATTGGAACGACCATCTTCCGCATATGGCGCATGATAGAATTTCTTAATGAACGGTAGTTTACCCCCAAATGCTTTGGCTTCTGGATATTTTGCATTTGAAGGATCATCAAACAATTGAATGGATTCATCTTTACGTTTATCCCCTGTCTCATAAGCATTGTATATGCTTGGGGTTGGTATATTGCTTGCACCCAAATTGCCAGTGAAACCTACTAGTTTAAGCTTTGCGTCTCTTGGTCCGAACATAAAAATAAAGTTACTGTTCTCCCCTTCGACAGCAGAGTTATACTGAACCTCGAAAACCGACTCCGCATTATTCTTAGATGTTGGGCTAAAACAATCTGCGTAGTTTGGCATTAAGGAGTAGCCTAGAGTAGTAACTTGCTGTAGCGTGCTCGCCGCGTCTGTATATTGCTTTCTAGTTAGATATACATCCCCTAACATCGTTAAGGCCGCACCTTTTGTTGCTCTACCTGCATTATTTTTATCATAGCTTGCCGGCAAAACTGTCGCTGCATCTTTAAGATCTTGAATGATAACGGCGTAAACCTCTTCTACACTTGCTTTCTTCCCATCGGTAAACGCTCCTTGAGGACTAGTAACTTCAACAGTATGCAAGGGTATCGAACCGAACAAACGCACCAAATTGAAGTAAGCATAGGATCTTAAAAACTTAACCTCTCCTACATATCTTTTTTTCAATTCCGCGTCAGCGAAGCTTACTTGATCAATACGTGTTAATATTACATTTGATTGGGCTACAATTCCGTAGAAATTCGCCCATTGGGTGTTCACGTAATTGTTGGAAGAGGTTATTAAGAATTCATCAATCTCCTCCCTTTGTTGTGCACCACGATCGGACTCACTATACTGATAGTTTGTATTATCTGCGCGCATCTCCACCAATGCGTTAAAGTCTGAGGTATAGATCCCTTGCAAACGACCGTAAACTCCGTTTACAGCACGTAATACTTGGCTTTCATTCTCATAGTAATTATCCCCACTCGAAAAGGTATAAGGATCTACTTCCAACAGATGTGTACATGAAGTAAAGCTCAAAAGCCCTAAACTCAATATTATATATTTTAATTTCATAACCTTCTCCTAAAAATTGAAATTCAACCCTAATGTGTAAATTCTCGGTACTGGATATGCACCATAATCGATACCTGGTACCAATGGACTTGTATCCCCTCTATTCATATTTGTTCCCTCTGGATTACCATCGTATCCTGAAATCATGAATGGGTTCTGTAAGTTTGCATAAATACGTACATTGTTAACTACCCCTCCAACTGGTTTTGGTAAAGTATAACCAAGAGTAATATTTCTAACCCATAGGTAGTCCGTTTTTTCAATAAATAGCGAGTGCGTATCGCGATACATTACTCGACCGCGCCCTGATCCATTTGTAGTAGGCACTAAACCTGAACCTGGGTTATCTTCTGATCTCCAACGGTCAGCAATTTCTTTGCGCACATTGAAAACTCCATCAATATTGTCTGTATAAAAACGAGTAGCATGTAGGAACTCTTGTCCCATCGCTCCCACCATCATCAAACGTAGATCGAAATTCTTAAACGTAAAGCTATTTGTCATACCCCAGGTAAAGTCTGGATATGGATTACCAATAACGTCAAAGTCATCGTTTGGAGTAATCTCACCGTCACCGTCGACATCTTTCATACGTAAGTTTCCTGGGATCGCTCCTGGGAATTTAGGATACTTGTCTAAGTCTGCTTGGTTTTGATAGATGCCTTCCACCACATAACCGATAATCATACCAACAGGTTGGCCGATACGGGTGATGTTGGTGAAGTTCCCTTCGGAACTCTGCCCAGAATAAATTGGATCCGTACTTCTACCTAATGCAATTACTTTATTTCTATTAAATGAAATATTAAAGTCTGTAGTCCAAGTGAATCGATCACGTTGAATATTCGCTGAACTAACAGAGAACTCAAATCCTTTATTTTCTACATCTCCACGGTTCTCCGTCACGTTAGCAAATCCCGAGGACTGCGGAACTGGCGTATTCAATAAAAGGTCTAATGTATTCCGTTTATAATAGTTCGCTGTAAATGTTAAACGATTGTTCCATGTCGCAAAGTCAAGCCCAATGTTTAACTCCTTCATACGCTCCCATCCCAGCATTGGGTTTCCTAGACTGTTCATCGTTCTTCCGGGTGCTAAGACACCTCCGAAGACATAGTTCCCTGTACCAATACTACTTAAGGAAGCATAATTGGCGATATTAAAGTTACCACTACGACCAAATGAAGCTCTTAATTTCAATTCGTTAATCCACTCCTTGTCTTTTAAGAATTCTTCTTCGGATAATCTCCAACCAACTGCCACCGATGGAAATGATCCCCAGCGGTTATCTTTTCCAAAGCGAGATGAACCATCTGCACGATAAGATGCCGTTAGAACGTATTTGTCTTTATATGAATAATTAACGCGCGCCAAATAAGACAATAATGCCCAATCTTCTATTGCAGTACCACCTGTAATACGTGCGGCAGCATTCAATGTTTGAATGTCATCATCTGGAAATTGTGTTCCATTGAAACTCGCTCCCTTGTTTTTTTGAACCTGCACTGAATAACCTGCTAATGCACTGATGGAATGTCCGTTTTCTAAGACCAAGTCGTAATTCAATGTGTTTTCATTAGCCCAGTTCAAGTATTGCTCGCGGTAATATCCACCACTTGGAATTGATAATCCTGGTGCATTTTGATTCGGAATAGTGGAAGGGCGAAACGTTTCTCTACTCTCGTCAAGATAATCCACGTTGAAAGTTGTCTTGAACTTTAAATTACTTAAAATGCTATACTCCGCATATGAGCTCATTAATAACTTCATTTCCGTACTCTTGTTTACACGTTGCTCCAAGAACATCATTGGATTCGGGTTACCAAAAGATCCTGGCGATTGAATGTACGGCACATAGCTTCCATCATCGTTGTAGATTTTTGCAACCGGAGTTGTAATTTCAAAGAACTCATCACGTCCTTGACCATTAACTCCACCTTTCAAATATGATAAGGTTGGTGATAGATTGATTCCAACTTTAAATTTATTCGATATATTACCGTCTACATTTGCTCTTACCGAGAAACGATCGAAACCAGTATTCAACATAGTACCAGTTTGATTTAAATACCCTGCCGAAACAAACGAACGGATATTTTCATTTCCCCCGCTAAGACTAACATTGATGTCAGACATCGGTGCAACACGCAATACCGCATCGTACCAATCCACTCCCGCTCCTAAAGCAGCTGGATTTCTATATTCTTCTGGGATATCATTCAGCGTTGGCTCTCGTCCTTCCTCAAAGCGAATTTTATCTTCAATCGCTTCTTTTCGGAATTGTGCGAATTCTTGTGCGTTCATTAAATTTGGACGACCTTTTTGAGGTACTTGCTGTAATCCAGAGCTTGCCGCCACATCCACTTTCATTTTACCTACGGCTCCTTTTTTGGTGTTGATTAATACGACACCATTCGATCCACGAGAACCGTAAATTGCGGTAGCAGACGCATCCTTTAATACCGTCATCGATTCGATATCATTCGGATTAATGGTTGCTAAAGGATTACTTCTTTCACTAGACGAGGCTGGAACTGGAAATCCGTCAATTACATATAAAGGCTGACTACCGGCACCTATAGCACCGATACCACGCACTTGAATCTTAGGTCCTCCCCCTGGTGTACCGTTCGATGTACTCACTTGTACACCTGCGATTTGTCCAGTCAACGCTTGATCAGGACTAATTATCGCTTGTCCACGAACATTCTTCATCGAAACTGTAGCAATTGATCCCGTGACATCCTTCTTCTGTTGGCTACCGTAGCCGACAACGACAACCTCACCAATGTCCTGTTCAGAAGACTCTAGGGTTACGTTACGTGTTCCGCTTGCCGAAATAACAAGCTCTACGTCTGTAAAACCAATGTTTCGAAAGACTAGCGTTTGTCCCTTAGGCATTTCAATTTCGTATGCTCCTTTAGCATCCGTGGAGGTTGCAATGGAAGTCCCCTTTACCATAACTGAAACACCAGCTATAGGGGCATTGCTAGCATCCGTAACTACCCCTTTGACAGTTACTTCTTGCTGTAATCCGGCACTATAAAGTGCTCCGGATGTAATTTCTTTTGTTAGTTTATTGAATTCGCTTTTCTTTTCAACGTTACTGGAGTAACCGAAAGAAATTTGACTAAATAATACAGCCGGAACAATGAATGCTGCTTTTAAAAAGTTTTGTTTATCTATTAAGCGATTCTTGCACTGCTCGACTTTGTAAATAAGTTGTTTCGTAGTGGCATAACTAAAGGTATTAGTTTTGTTTAATTGGTCAGTTTGCATAACTTTGCAAAAGTTTAATGGTTAAACATTTAAGAGACGCGAACCTCTTGATTTAGGTGTGTGCTGTAAAAACATTGCCGATAGTGCTGGAACACTATCGGTATTTTTTTTAAGCAAAACGGTTTATTGATTGAACGTTTTTCTGCTTAAATCCTCCTTCCTTAAATATTATATTTAACAGTTATTAGCTCTTAGAATGTTGTAGCCACTGGGCGAGAGCGATCTCAAAACACTCTGTTTAAATTGGTAAAGGTTTGTTGATGTCCTTATAACCAAATATATCAAACGACCAAAAAAAGGGCATCCTGTGCTATCCTGACAATGAGATGATAAACTAGGCTGGACATAGATAGAGGTATATTTGGTGATTTTGAAGTGTAACGAAAACTGCCGATAATGGGCAAAAGGCCATACAGATACCATTTAACTCCAATAAAAAAGCGGGGCAAAATAAATTGCTCCGCTCTTTATGCATTTGTTAATAAATGCTCTTAATTATCTCGCTACGCGGACATTAATGGCGTTAAGCCCTTTTTTCCCATTTTCAACATCATACGTTACTAAATCATTTTCACGGATGTTGCTCATAAGTCCTGTTGTATGAACAAAAATATCAGGACCGCCATTTGTAGGTGTGATAAAACCGAAACCTTTTGTTTCGTTAAAGAATTTTACTGTTCCTTCTTGCATTGTTATTATATTTTATTGATAATTTATTTGATTTTTTGCGCTACTGGAACCGAAAAGCCTATTAGCTTTTGGATTTTTAATAGCATAGGTTTTTCGTCATCGCTACAGAATGAGACCGCTTTACCTTCTTTTCCTGCACGTCCCGTTCGGCCAATCCGATGAACATAAGTCTCGGAGTCTGCTGGTAAATCATAGTTAATAACTTGTGGAAGTTCTTTGATGTCAATACCACGTGCTGCAATATCTGTCGCAATAAGAACGTTAATCTTGCCATTCTTAAACGATAATAGAGCGTTCTCACGAGCATTTTGAGACTTGTTACCATGAATACATGCCGATTGGATTCCACTTTTCCCAATAGACTTTGATAGACGATCAGCACCATGTTTTGTCCGCATAAACACCAGCGTTTGTGTATTTTTCCCATCGAGTAACATTCTAGTCAATAGCTTTACTTTTTGACCCTTATCGATAAAATAAACAGATTGGCTTACTTTTTCAGCAGTGAATGTTTCCGGAGTAACATTGATCTCCACGGGTTGATTCAGAATTTCATTGGCGAATTTTCGAATAGCTTTAGGCATTGTTGCGGAAAACAACAGCGTTTGCCTTTTACTCGGAATGAGTTTAAGTATCTTTTTAATATCGTTGATAAAGCCCATATCAAGCATATTGTCTGCTTCATCTAGCACCAACTTTTGAACTGAACTTAAATTTACAATTCCTTGGTTTAAAAGGTCCAACAATCTTCCTGGAGTTGCGATGATAATATCCACACCCTTGCGAAGCTGCGCTACTTGTTTCCCTTGCTTAACACCCCCATAAATAACTGCATATTCAATCGGAAGATGTTTACTGTACCCTTTGATATTTTGAGCGATCTGTAAGGCCAATTCTCGGGTAGGAGCCAATACTAAGGCCCTTGGATGTTTACCTTTATTTTGTTCTGAAGATAGTAATTGCAACATCGGGATTGAAAAAGCTCCCGTCTTACCTGTTCCTGTTTGCGCACAACCAATGATATCCTTGCCTGAAAGGACTGGAGGGATAGATTGTTTTTGTATTTCGGTAGGAGACGTATGCCCCAACTCTGCGATAGCTTTTAAAATGGGCGCTATAATCCCGATGTTTTTAAAATCCATTTGTTCTAGTTAACGATCATCCTGCTCTTTCATTCTAACGAACAAGATTTCTACTTACAAGGTATTGCTTGCGCACTCAGCAAGACAATTGTCTATTTATTAACAGAAATATAAGGGTGACTTAAAATCGGAACTTCAATGTCGCGCAGCAAACTTATGCTATATATACCGTTGATAACATTAAATGGCGACTGTAAAAACTAAACTGAACGTTGAAGATAAACCAAACTCGTCAGAAAAATTGCTTGGCAACGCCTTGTGTTTCAACAAAGGTACTATTATTTTTTTATAAGAGGATTTATAAAAAAATTAATCCATTTATGTATTCTCACATTATTTAGTAAATCCCATCGATTAGTAGTCCGCGATAGCGATTATAAAGCGTCGCAAAATTTGAAGGTTTTGTAAAACAACAAAGTTTGCAAATTTTACTTTGTAAGCTTTTATTTTTTGTAGCCCGTAGGAAACAACGCCTTTGCGGAGTTAGTTTTATTATCAGTTATTTAATAAACATTTTTCTCCCGAATCACACATTGGATTGATATATCTTTTAGCTGCACTTGCTTAGTGTTTAATATAGTGACATGTTAGGAGATATTAACTCTAAATGTTATGTACCGATTTTTATATCCGAGAACAATTTTTTAAATTAGTAACATTAAAGCCATTCATTTAATTGTGAATCGCTTAACGCATAAAAGTAGTATAGTAAAACATGAGTACCGTAGTAAAGTTTAACAATGTCAATGCATTGTTTTCGAAATCATTGAAACAAAAAGTCAACCATTATTTCCAAGAAGAATCGATCAATAAAACAGGTAATCGGCTATTAATAGTAAAAGCAATCATCCTTCTTTCTTCTTTATTCCTAATCTATTCAATTCTTATATTCGTTCAGCCACATTGGATAGTCAGTGTTGTGTTATGCCTTCTATTGGGGGTTAATTTAGCCGCTATTGGATTCAATATTATGCATGATGCTGGACATAATTCGTTTTCAGAGAATAAGGCAATAAATACGATCCTTTCCTATTCTTTAAATTTGCTAGGCGGGAATATCTTTTTGTGGAAGTTGAAGCATAATATAGCGCACCATACATACACCAATATCGATGGTGAGGATC
The DNA here is from genome assembly GCF_009557615.1 of Sphingobacteruim zhuxiongii. Taxonomy (NCBI): domain Bacteria; kingdom Pseudomonadati; phylum Bacteroidota; class Sphingobacteriia; order Sphingobacteriales; family Sphingobacteriaceae; genus Sphingobacterium; species Sphingobacterium zhuxiongii. The sequence goes on along the minus strand of NZ_CP045652.1, from coordinate 121,217 downwards.
ACGATATTGAGATAAAATTCATGAGAATTCACCATGACCAACCGCTAAAAGAACATCACAGATATCAACATCTGTATTTTATATTTCTTTATTCGATTTCATATTTGGCGTGGATCTTTTATCAAGATTATGAAAAATATTTTAGACAGAGGTTGAGCATATCATCAGAAAAATTTAACTTTCCAATCAATGAAAGAATAATTTTTTGGATTAGCAAAATTATTCACTTCACGTTGTTCGTCGTGATCCCCATCATCTTTGTTGGCTGGATTCCAACCCTTGTAGGCTTATGTTTAACTAGTATCGTCTGCGGAATTTGTTTGGCCACCGTATTTCAACTAGCGCATGTCGTTGACGAAACTGAGTTTAAAACCCTGGTTGACGAACGTGTTGAGGCACAATGGATGATACATCAATTGCAATCTACGGCGAATTTTGCTACCGATAGCCGGGTGTTAACTTGGTTGCTTGGGGGATTGAATTTTCAAGTTGAGCACCATTTGTTTCCAAAGGTCAGTCACATTCACTATCCGAAAATTAACGAAATTGTTAAAGCGACTTGCCTAGAATATAATGTGAAATATAATGAATATCCCACATTCTATGCTGCTTTCCAATCGCATATAAAAGTGATAAAAGCTATGTCGAAATAAAAATAATTTTGTTTTTAATTAAATTTTATTATCTTTGTGTTATAATCAGGCCCTGCCGACGCTTTCTGAAACCGATCAGTTCACTCATCTTTTTTAGTTTCCGCATTTTCAGTTGCTAATTTGTTTTCATCTAGATGATGTTTGACGAGAAATGTTTTGTGACATGTCATAGCAACCTTCTCTTATCCTCAACTTTTGATTTTATAAATGATTATTTGGACTCAATTGTCCCGAAATATGAGCGTTTGCTCACTAACAAGATATTTTATTTAATACACAACACAATGCAAGAAGGAAAAGTTAAATTCTTTAACAACACAAAAGGATTTGGATTTATTACACCAAATGATGGTGGAGATGATTTATTTGTACACAGTACAGGATTAAGAGACGATATTAGAGAAAATGACCACGTTACCTACAATGTTGAAAGAGGCCAAAAAGGTCTTAACGCAACGAACGTACGTATAGCATAACCATACTCCATTTGTTATTAATGAGATCGCGATTATAATGTAAAGTTATAATCGCTTTTTTTGTCAAATACTTTAATAATAGGGATCAGTTTTAAAAACTGTGGACTAAGGAAGTAATGGATCAGTGTCAAAACCTGTGGACTACGCAAATAATTTGGTCAATCTGAACAGGAAGAAATTGATGTCACCTACACCTCTAAACTGACTTCTGAAAGCTTTTATCTTTGCATTGATAGATTCTGCTGAAGCATTAGTACTCTTGTTATCGAAGTAGTTCCATATTTTTCGTGATGGATATTTATGGTTCTGGAGACGGTGTTGAATGACTTGAAGCCGGCCTGTTCCACTTTATCCGCCCATTTTGCCAACCTAGTAAAGGCGTAGATCTTATCTATGGTGGTGTTGAATATCCAAGAGAGTTCTTGGGATAACCTGTACGCCTTTTCAATATCGGGATATCGCTCAAATAGTACAGCAGCCCTTTCTCTTTGCTCGGAAGTCCATTTATGTTCACTTTTATAAAGCAGGTATCGGCTTCTTGCAAGTAACTGTTTGATGGTGTCATTGTTGGATAGGACTTCCGGAAAAAGGTTTCCTTATTCTTTCGTGCTTGGTCAATTGCCTGGTTTTCATCGTCAATGGCCTGCCAGCGGTGCTTTATCCTTATTTCCTGAAGCGCTTCGGTAGCAAGTTGCTGAACATGGAAACGGTCTATTACCTGAACAGCATTGGGAAAACATCTTTTGGCTATCAATCCCATATTACCGGCTAGATCAAGCGTTATCTCTTGAACTTTATTGCGTAATCTCTGTGGGATCTTTTGAAGGATCGGGATAATGTTCTCTGATTTTGTGCCGTTCAGTATGGCTACAATGGTCCCTTTTTTACCTCGTGTTTCTTTGTTGGTGACAACGGTATAGAGCTCGCCATGAGATAGGCAGGTCTCATCAATAGAAAGATGGGCACTGACATTTTGTGGGAAGATCAATCCATTTCGTGCATTTTCGCGATGCTCCCAATCCTGGAAACCGCTCAGCTTATTGCGGTAGTATCTCCTTAGTTTACTGGCCGATATCCCATAGAATGAACTGATAGTCTGAATGCTATGTGCCTGACTGTCCGCTGATACCTTTTAAAAAAGCTGCGAAATCCTGTGTGATGCGCGTTCCTTTGGCTACTAATTCCCAGTTTCTGTAAACTACTTTGTCCGTATCTTGGTTGAGCCATCTACGGCGCTTGACATGAAGATAGACCTGCATGCCACGAATAGGAAAATCTTGAAGGGTAATGGGGTCGAAAAATCCCTTGGAAATCAACTTCTGGCCTTGATATTCTTCAGGTGTAGTGTTGAGTTCTTCCAAAAAGATGTCCAGTCTTTTATCTTCTTTGGAATAGTGGGTCATCTCAAAATAATCGGAAACTCCTTCGGGAATAATTAAGGGCATTAAAGCGTTGAAAGATTCGTGCATCTGTATAAATATCAAAGCACAAATATCTAATTATTTCTTATCCCCTCCACAACTTTTGTAAATGATCCGAAGTAATTTGGTCAATCTGAACCGGAAGAAATTGATATCTCCTAGACCCCTAAACTGACTTCTGAAAGCTTTTATATTTGCATTTAATGACTCTTTAGAAGCATTGGTATCTCTGTTGTAGAAGTTGTACACTATTTTTATGATGGTTAGTCATGGTTCTTGACACCACATTGAATGATCTAAATCCAGCTCTTTCTAGACTCTTTTGAGCTAAATTCGAATTATAGCATTGTGGAAGCTGACGTTCCTGAAAGGTATGTTGGCCGTTCAATCCAAGAAATTGGGTTCCGGGAACATTATGACATTTTGGTACTTACCATACTCAAAAAAACAGAGCGCGATTCATTGATTGGAAAAAGTAAGATCGTGACTACGGTCTTACGTGGAATACCAAAACCAGACACTGTATTGCAACAAGGTGTAATCATTGTGATTTATGGCGATAACCGAAACATTAAGGAATTTCTAAAACTTTAATTAACAAAACATTATTACAGGTATTAAACTTTATAAATATAATCTATACAATAATTCTAACTTAATCGCTCATCTTTTTATATTTTGCAGCCATCGTCTATGGAAATGCTGCAAAAAATCGTTGATAATATCTATAATTTAGTTTGGTCAGATGTATTGGTTTACCTCTGTCTTTTGACAGGAACCTATTTTACAATTCGTTTCCGTTTGCCTCAATTGCGCTACCTCAATGAAATGATTCGTCTATTATTTTCAGGTAAAGCATCGTCAAAAGGCATTTCATCTTTCCAAGCTTTTTCCTTGGCAATATCTGGACGGGTAGGAACAGGAAACATTGCTGGAGTAGCGACAGCCATAGGGATGGGAGGCCCAGGAGCAATATTTTGGATGTGGGTCATTGCCTTTGTTGGGAGTGCCTCAGCCCTTGTCGAGGCCACATTAGGTCAACTATATAAACAGGAAATTAATGGCGAATATCGAGGCGGTCCAGCTTATTATATTCGCTATGGCTTGAAAAACAAAGCTTTTGCTATAATTTTTGCAGTTGTAACCATCGTAAGCACAGGATTCTTATTACCTAGCGTCCAATCAAACAGCATCGCTGTAGCCATGGATACCGCATTTGGCACTTCAGGATTTGTAACCGCTGGGTTATTAATCATGCTCATGGGACTCATTATAGTTGGAGGGGTAAAACGCATTGGGAAGGTTTCTGAATTGGTCGTTCCTTTTATGGCAGGTATTTATATTTTAATGGCACTCGTGATCATTGGCATCAATTATCAAGATATTCCATCCGTATTTTCTCTGATTTTCCGATCTGCCTTCGGCTTGGATGCTACCTTTGGCGGAATCGTCGGAGCGGCCATTTCTTGGGGTGTAAAAAGAGGAATTTACAGTAACGAAGCTGGGCAAGGCACCGCACCGCACGCTGCTGCGGCCGAAGTAAATCACCCATTCAAGCAGGGGCTTGTTCAAGGATTTTCGGTTTATGTCGACACACTGTTCGTATGTACCGCCACGGCCTTGATGATATTATTTACGGGCCAATACAACGTTCAGAGTGCAGATGGTAATTTTATCATTGAAAATTTGAAAGGTATTGAAATGGGCCCCACATTTACCCAAATGGCCGTTTCTCGGCACTTTCCGCTATTAGGAAGTTCTTTTGTAGCGATTTCCTTAGCATTTTTTGCATTTACTACCATTATGGCGTATTATTATATCGCCGAAACAAATGTTAACTTTCTATTCCAAGAACAAAAGAACAGCCTATATATTTGGGGATTACGCTTCTTGCTATTAGTTTCAATTTTCCAAGGCTGTATAACGACAGCATCTACAGCATGGCAATTGGGCGACATCGGTGTTGGGTTGATGGCCTGGCTCAACATGCTTGCAATTCTATTACTCCATAAAAAAGTAGTTCTTTTAGAACAAGATTATGCAATGCAAAAAAGCGTAGGTCAAAATCCCCGATTTTATAACAAAACTTATAATATACCAAATGTTCCTATTTGGGAACCTAAAAAATAAATTATGCCTCAATTGATTAACCTCAACGTATTTAGAAATTTCCTCCGTTCTAGTAATGCAGGAGGTACCTTGCTATTTTTCGCTGTCATTATTTCTTTGATTGTAGCCAACAGCAGTTTTGCTCAACCTTTGCAACAACTACTTGATCGACAATTGGGATTCGAAAATGAGCCGATTAACTTAAAATATTCCATCCTCCTATGGATAAACGATGGATTGATGGCCGTCTTCTTCCTAATGGTAGGGCTGGAAATCAAACGAGAAATTGTCGAAGGAGAACTTTCTTCACCTAAGAAAGCCTCTCTACCCATATTGTGCGCATTGGGGGGAGCTGTTGTTCCAGCATTAGTCTATTTAAGCTTGAACGCCGAATCTGAGACCGCGTCGGGATGGGGAATTCCAATGGCGACAGATATCGCATTCGCTCTAGCCGTAATCAGTTTGCTCGGCAACAAGGTGCCAGCTAGTCTGAAAATATTTTTAGCTGCTTTAGCCATTGTTGACGACCTTATCGCGATTTTAGTCATCGCGTTTTTCTATTCGTCGGGTATCGAGACAACGTACCTTGGTTATGCTGCAATAGCATTAGCCGTATTAATCGCTATGAACAGACTAAACATACAAAATCCTTACCTTTATTTAATTCCAGGGGTTTTTGTATGGTATTTTGTTCATCACTCGGGTATTCATGCAACTATAGCAGGTGTATTAGTAGCCATGACCATCCCTACCAACGACACGGACATAGAATCACCGTTAGAACGACTGGAGCATGCATTGGTAAAACCTGTTAACCTGTTAATCATCCCTATCTTTGCCTTCGCAAATACAAATATTACCTTAGAAAGTTCTATGGTACAGGGCTTAACTTCTTCTTTGGGATTGGGAATATCCCTAGGCTTATTATTAGGTAAACCTGTCGGGATTTTACTCACCGCTTTTCTATGTCAAAAATTAAAGCTGTCTACATTACCTGAAAATTCAACTTGGAGACATATTCTTGGAGTTGGATTATTGGCTGGTATAGGCTTTACGATGTCGATTTTTATTGCCTTGCTATCATTTGAATCTGTCATACATATTGCGGAAGCAAAATTAGCAATTTTGCTCACTTCGCTGCTCGCGGGTACTGTTGGATATTTAGTTTTGAGGTCTGGTAAAAACTGGAACACCACCTCTGGAACCGCAAGTAAATAAAAGATAACTATTCAATCAAAGAAAAGAAAGGAATTCCCATCTGAAAATCATCGACTGCTAATCAATTGGTGGATGATTTTAGATTTAGATACAAGTGTAAAAGTGTAAGCGTATGAACATTAAATGCAGTTTAGTCAGTATCTAAAAGGCAGATATACGACAGAAGTATTTAGGGATCGAATTTAGTATACATTGATCTTAGTTAAATAGATAGTTTAAGCATTACCAAATCGCCACAAAAGTAGATATTGCAATAAAAATTGAAACCACCAAGGTATAAAACTGACTGTTCTGTCTCATATTCTAATATTTTCTATTAAAAATTCAGCAATGACTAGATGAATTCTCCAATCGATTTGTAAGTTTTTTCAACAGCAAGGAATGTCGTTGCACAGCTCCAATTATATATGATTTAGTTGATAATTTGGCGTATATAAAATATACGCCTATGTTTTTCATAAACCAAAAATAAACCAACTTTGTAAATTATCAAATCATAAATTGAAAATTTATCAAAAGAAACCAATCGACGATTAAAAAAAGTAGAATATTTACCGAAAGTACTATTCAATACTTTTGCCTACCTTAAGTTATTTCTCTCCTAGGATGAGGGAATCTCTTTAGGTTTAAATCAGACTTTAAATCAATTAGCACTTTGCATGACCAACACACTATCTGATTTCAGCTTTACACTGAGCCACGAAGACAAGCGATCTACTTGTTCCTTCGAAAATTCCTTACCGGCATCATACAGCAGAACCGTCCTATTGAAGCTGCTATCGGGAGTCACGAAGACAGTCTGCTTCCCGATTGAAAATGGAGCAAGGTCAGGGTACAGGGCTGTAATCTCCTTAATGGTTTCTTTATCTTTAAAAGTATATCCGGACAGCTCATTGCGGAGATTCTGAATAGCAATGTCTTTCTCCGAAACATGTTGAGAATGTTTCTGGATTTCTGCAAGAATATCCCCTTTCAGGTCACTCGTGTCCTGCCGAATAATTAACTCAGTTCCGTCAAGACGGTAGCTACCCAAACGGGCTTGAAGATCTTTTATTTCATCATTGCCAAACCGCTTGTCCAAAAACGCTAATTCAATTTTTTTAGTTCTATTGTTAAAATGTGTCTTTTCATAAATTAGGGTATACCCTTTATTGCTAAATTCATTTTCGATGAAAGCGTTAACCTGCTGGACAAACTTACGTTCCTGCAAAAGACTATAAGCCAGGTAAAAGCTAGGAACAAGCATAATGACAATGAGCGCTGTAATCGTCCTGGTGATTCTCTTTTCCCGTATTGTATCTACAAATTTTACTTTAGGGTATTTAAGTAGTTTGACGATCAGGAAAGTCGATATACAAATGAAGAAACAGTTGATGGTGTACAGGTAAATTGCTCCTCCAAAATAACTAAGATTACCAATAGCAAGTCCGTAACCAGCAGTACAGAGTGGAGGCATTAATGCTGTTGCAATCGCCACACCTGGAATGGGGTTGCCTTTCTCTTTCCTTGTTATGGCAATAACACCGACCAAACCTCCAAAAAAGGCGATCAACACATCATAGATATTTGGAGAGGTACGCGCCAGGAGTTCTGACTGTGCTTCCTTAAATGGACTTAATAAAAAATATAAAAAAGAAACCAGTAAACTAACTGCAGTAGCAATAGCAAGGTTTTTTGCAGATTTCTTCAACAAATCAAAGTCATAAGTTCCCAACGCGAATCCTGCGCCTACGATCGGTCCCATTAAGGGCGAAATAAGCATCGCTCCAATAATAACAGCAGTTGAATTAACATTTAGACCTACAGAAGCAATTACGATAGCACAAGCCAACACCCAAAGGTTTGCTCCGCGGAAGGAAATATTCGAGATCACATTTTCCAGTACCTTGTCTTTTTCGTCCTCACCATAATGAAGGTTGAAAAATCGTATAATTTTAATCATATATATGAAAGATGGTTGGAGATAAATGCTTCAAATCTATTACAATTATATCATATTTTTCTGTAAGCTTCCTAAAAATATTCTTCATTTTGGTTAGTCCAAAATTTAGGTTACTAAAAACACTTAGATATTCTATGATAAATGTTTAAAACTAATATTGATGGTTTTATTGAAGTCATAGAAATAATTAATTAAGAAAGAGCCTAGTACAAAAATCCTCACTTTAAAGTCTGAACCGAGGACTAATCTTTTGATTATTTTGAGAATATTATACATGTTCAATCACTAAATACAGTGACCACGATTTCTCAAAGGCATTCAGTAGATAGTTCCGGTGAGCAGCAACTCAAAGTAGAATGCCTATCCGAATGAGGTTGAGAAGATCTGCGGAGTAAGGGAGAGCTCAGCACGCACCTAGTAGCGCTTACCTTTGCCGACATATGATGTACAATGTATATAAATTTGCCCTTGACAATTTCATCGTGATACTTAGACATAAGACGATCATGATGACAAAGCATTATACAGAGATCTAAAAGAACGGGATCAGCAGGACATGACAAAATGTAAATAGCAAAGTATTTGATCAAAATGGGAAATTAATAGAAATTATGTAGAATTACTTAGTAGGCAAAAAAATGATCACACAAAATCAAATCCAAGAAAAAAAGACAGTGTCGATATCTTAATGCTTTTATCGGAAACAGTTGTTCACTACGATATCTTTGCACAATTATTTGACATATAAATATTTCTATGCACTATTTGATAGATCTGTTTAGATGTGTGAATTTTCGGAGGACATTTATTTCCCATCTATAAATAGATTGACAGCGAGACTAAATAAATGTGCTTCTGATTCAAAAGAATGGGTCATGTAGCCTGCTATATTCGGGATAATCAACAAATCACCAACTTCTGGGAAATTCCGGAAGGCTATCTTCCTTTTTATAAGCTTCAACCAAATCTTCCACCATTTCTTCCATATTTTCCGAAACCAGCAAAAACTGATTTGTGATGCTGTCGTATGATATTTCGACAGGCGTTTGGCATTGCACTCGGATTATTCCATCCCTCAAAAGAGATCTTATCTTTTGCATGTTTTCGATGGGAGGGCCATAACTTGTTCTGCAGAACGATGAAAACATTTCATTATCCAAGAACATGTATGATTCGCCAGTAAACCCTCCACCACTATACAAACCTGCAACCAGCGCAGAAGACTTCCGCCAAACAGCACATGCAGCAGCCATCAGGGGACTTTCCGATTCCCCATTCTTGATCAACTCAATAAAATATAGGACATTTTTTTCCTTAAGCCAGCTAGGGTTGAGTATATACCATCGAAAACGAGTCCCATCCGGATTGTATGTTATGGATCCCATATAGAAGTAATTGATCTTAATCCCCACCGCCGTTAGGATGGTAAAGCTCAACGATCGGTCGCGCACCTGTAAACCAAAAGGTCCTAAAGTAGCCATAATTAAATCGTAAAATTAGCGCTTCAATCATAGCTTCAATCAAATTGAGGGGAGTTCCTCGCATGTTTGTGTGCATTTTGTTTTCAATTAGATAATGTTCAATGAGAAGTGTTTTGTAATATGTCATAACAACTTTTCTATTCTCTTCAATTTTTGATTTTAAAAATGATTATTTGGACACAATTGTTCCGAAATATGAGACCGTAATAGTAACGTATATGTTATAATCGTTTTTACATAAACAGTTATTGTAAGCCGAGGAATATTTATTTAAAATGCTTAATCCCCTTATTTAACAACAAATTGACTATATACTTAATTCGACTTATTAATTTTAAGTTTCTAAAAAACACCAAAAACTAACCCTTTAGTTTTCCGAAGCCCCAATCGTGACTTTTTCTAAATAAAAAATCCCCTAACAATATTTTGTAATCGTCAGGGGAATTATTGAGAAAGTAATTATAGGAAAATGGCAAACCAAATATTAACTCAAATCATTCCCTGGCAAAGCATAATTCAACAGGGAATACTTAAAATATAGTCAGCTCTCCTCCCAAAATTACTATAAATGAATATTCGTGTCAAGACCGAATTTCATTTTCTAATGCTTCGCAAAATCGTAGAATCTTAACATATACTACGCATTTTATCGAATCTTTTTACATGGTTCACATTTTGAAAATAGATTTTACAAATTTGTTACACTAAACAACATGCATTTTCTTTGTAGAAATAGGTTAATATCACCAAAAACCCATATATGTACGTGGTTGTTTTGAAAACACGAGCATTCATATTTAAGAAATTCGTAAGAACTTCCATAGTTTTCATACTCATAGTCGAAACGTTCATTTAGCCATCTTGAATTATCAATTTTATATACCCAAATATATTCTTGCCCTTCCACCGAATTATCGGTATATGGTAAATTTTCTCCTCTGCAAATTTTCCAAGCGTCTAAGTTTTTAAACGCTATACGTCCGTATTGTTCATCTTCAGTTTGAAAATATATTCCTGTTAGTTCGTCACCATACAAAACGTCAGGACTTAAATCAAAGTCCGCAACAACTAGTGTAATAATTCCTTTCGCAATTTCCGTCTGAATTATTTATGACGTGTTGTCCGTCCAAAAGTGTATCAGGCCCCATCAAGTTCATTGGAGGATCAATTTTGTGTGTCAATTATGCATTACAAATGCTCTCTGAAGGAAAAGTTGCCAACGCGTTGTTGAACATCAAATTTACCAATTCGTCTTTTTTTGTACTGCTAGCGCAAGGAAGGTTAAAATTTTATAGTGTCCAACCTTAAAAATCAACCCGTCTTTTAACGCTTGAACAAATAATATGTCTTTTAAAAGTTTTTCGCATAATGAATAAAAAACCGTCAACAATGCAAACAGCCCTACTGAGATCAATTGACTAAGAACAGGGTCACCCCAATGTCGCTGAATAATTCCCTTGTATTTTATTTTTTGTTTGTCCATTTAAGTATTGTTCTTTTAGGTTGGTCTCCAATGTTAACGCTGTCGTCATAAGCTTGCCGGTAACATTTGGTTTTGCGAAACGTAATATACTAAAAGTCGCCTATACACCCTTATAGCCTTATTTCGTAATTTATCACGACGCTTCTTGTAACCGTCTGTTCATTATTGTTTAAAATATTTTTAAATCATAAATAGTGAAACTAAATTTTATTTAGATCTATAAGCGCGGTAGATATTCCGAAATAGAATAAGGCATACTATTAGAAAGAAGCTCATGTATTCTTTTACATTCAAAAAAAGGTAAGATTTTGAGTCTTCGTGCGTTTTATAATTCCCCTCGTTTTCTCTTAATCATTAATATTATTCTCACAAAAGAATGTACTATCATTAAATTTATATGTAATAATATTTGTTACATATGAAAAATTGTCCTACCTTTGTGCCAATGAATAATACAAGATTTGCAACTTCAATACATATTCTTACTCTATTAGCGCTTAAGCCCGCAGAATGGCTTAGTTCTGAATTTATTGCAGGAAGTATTAATATCAATCCAGTAATCGTACGTAAAGAGATTATTGCATTGACAGCGGCGGGCATAATTCAGACTAAAAAGGGCAAAGAAGGGGGGGCACAATTAAATCGTCCTGCTAGTACAATTTACCTTTCTGAAATTTTAGAAATCGTGAGTACTTCAGATTTGTTGGGAAGAAAAAACCTTAGCACCAATTCCAAATGTATCATCGGAAAGCAGATTAATAAAAAACTAGATGTAATATTTGAACGGACTGACTATGTTGTCAAAGAGAGTTTGGGGAAATTAAGTTTAGCTGATTTTCTAAAGCAATTTTAATTTTTTTTTCACAAAATGTAATAAATGTTGTTACATATCGTAAGACAATAATTAAGCTTTAGACAGCATCGTAAAAATTCAAAAGAAAATAAATAGACAAAAACATATGAAAATTGGAATTACAGGAGCAACAGGTCAACTAGGCCGAATAACAGTTGCAAAATTAAAAGCGATTACTTCTGCAGAAAATCTAGTTGCTCTCGTAAGAGCACCCGAAAAAGCTGCTGATCTGGGAATTGAATCACGTTTATTTGATTATTCTATACCAAAAACTTTAGTAGAATCTTTAAAAGATATAGATAAGTTGCTTTTTATTTCCGGAAGCGAAATGGGCCAACGCGAAATTCAACACAAAAATGTAATCGATGCAGCTAAGGCAACAGGTGTCAAAGAAATTGTGTACACCAGTTTGTTACACGCGGACACTTCTAGTTTGAATCTGGCAAAAGAGCATCTGGCAACGGAATTGGCGTTAAAGGCATCAGGAATTACCTATACCATTTTACGAAATGGATGGTATACAGAAAACTATCTAGGATCATTAGGTGGGGCCCTTCAATCGGGAACATTGGTTGGTTCAGCGGGCGAGGGGAAAATATCATCAGCGTCGCGTGAAGATTATGCTGAGGCTGCAATTAACGTATTAACAAACGAAATACATGCTAACAAAACTTATGAGTTAGCAGGAGATAAAGCATATACATTGTCTGATCTTGCAGCAGAGGCGTCTAGACAGACAGGTAAAACTATTGAATACCAAAATGTATTAGAAAAGGAATACACCGAAATTTTAATTAAACAGGGTCTTCCGGACGCTTTGGCTGCGTCGATCGCTAGTTGGGATATCGGGGCATCGAAAGATGATTTATTTTATGAGACAAACACTTTATCTACATTGTTGGGCAGGCCAACAACAGCTTTAAAAGACACCATTAGAATCTTTCTAGAACAGTAGTCTTCATTTTGGGTTGTAAAAACTTCATAACTCAGTAGCTATCTTTTATCCCACCTATTCAAAACGATTCGATAGGTGGGTAAAATTCCATTATAAATCCTAGTATATTTTTATCATCGATGTTGCAACTTGTGTTTATTCCAATTTTGTGGCTATACAAAGGAGAGTTCCAAATTTAACACCTTCCACAAATTTTAACTCTTTTAATCTAAAACTATTTCCTTCAATGAAGTCAAATAAAAAAATAGTAATTCGAACACCTTTAATTGAATCTCTCGATCAATATTAATACTTCACTAAATATTTGCATATCCATGTGTAGCCTTTCCCTTTTTCAAACAGTGAATAAAAATATGCTTTATGAAACCAAAGCTTCATTAGCGAATAACCAAGGACTTAATCCATTTAAAGCTTTATGTGGATGATTACTATTGTAATCAATTTTCCACTCATAAGCTAATGCGTTAACGTGATTTATAGAGTCAAATAAATACGCGTCCAATACATCTTCTCTAAATGTACGGTTGAAACGCTCGATATATGCATTTTGAGCAAGTTTACCGGGTTGTATATTTTGGATTTTAATTCCTTGTTCCGCACAAAGTCCTAAAATACTTTAGAAATGAATTCTGGGCCATTATCTGTTCGTATGCGTTTTGGTTTGGCTCGATGAAGTAATATTTCTTTTATCTTTTGAACTAACCCAGTTGAGGGAATCGAATAATAAGCTTCATTTAGAAATGCCTCTCGATTATAATCATCAATAATATTGAACACACGAAATCGTCTTCCATTAGCCAAAGAATCGCTCATAAAGTCAATAGACCATGTGTCATTAACTGAACTAAGAACAAAGAGTCGCTCTTTAATACTTGCAGGAAGACGTCTTTAATGCCTCACCCTAAGTTTTAAATTAATATTTCGATATACTCGAAGAACTTTTTTACGATTCCAGAGAAAGCCTTCTAAACGGATTTACCCAAATAAATCTCAAATCTCCATGTAGGATACCTGGATGAGAGATACATCAGTTTATCAATAACGATTTGATCATCTTTTTTGTGAGCATAGTAATACATACTGCGACTCATACAAACAATTTTACAGGCTCTATGAATACTGGTCCCCTCTGCTTAAATAACATCCTCTGCCAGCTATTTACGTTCACAGAGCTTTAGAGCTTTTTTTCGATTATATCTTTTAAAATACGATGATTCGAGCTCAAATCTGCAAACATACACTTCAAACGACTATTTTGTTCTTGTAGTGCCTTCAACTCTTTTAAATGCTGCGCACCCATCCCACCATACTTTTGCTTCCATTGATAGAATGTTGGTGCTGAAATACCATATTCCCTACAAATATCTTTTGTAGACTTATCTTACTCATACTCCTTTAGAATATTGACAATCTGATGCTCTGAAAATTTGCTCTTCTTCATAATGATTAACAAACTAATTTAACATTTTTAATTCGTCTGAAAAACTGAGAAGTCTACCGAAACTGGGAAGTCTACCATGTGAACTGAAATCATGATAAACCTATTTCTTTTTTTTGCTAAAGACATTTGCTGTTGTATCCTTTGAAGACGAATCTTTTTCTTGTTGGTAAGAAGACTGTGTCTTCTCTTTCGTGCTTTTTGTTTTTTTCTGATCTTTACTCATGATAGGTATAGTTTAAAATTTGTTTTGATTATTAATCATTCCCAATAATTATCTTTCGCAGCTTCAACCAGTAGTTCTACAAGTAAATCAACCTATCCTTGTCATTGGCGAAATGTAATTTGCTTTAAAATTGCGGGAATGCTGAAAAGGTAATCTGAAAAATTTCTAGAAAAATAAATTGCTCTAGCTCAGTTCTGATTTGCCGAATGGGGTTAAGTAATAGGCAAACCAGATTAGCACAAGGTAAAGATAATAATTGGCATTCAGCGCTTTATCTATTCAACAGACACAGTAGCGTGGTCAGGCGTAATATAGTTTTCCATGATAAGTCTAGCTATTAAATAACTGAGGGTAGATTCAGCTCCTTGATTAATATTTATCGTATCTTCTTCGAGTCCATAAAAGCATCCTCCAGTAACAGGGTTGTAAATGATTTGCCTAAGATGGTTGTGGCCAAGAAACCATTCAAATGCTAACAGTATCATTTCCCTATACCGGCTCTCCCCGCTTAGCTTATAAAACCGATCTAGCGCAATTATAGTGTAAGCGACAGAATATTCCTATACCGTTCACCCTCCTGTAAGACCAGGCTAGGATGCGTTATACCGAATATGAGAAACATAACATTTGGTGCTCGGGCAATAATAGCCGGAAGTGCTTCCAAGGTGGTTTCGATATTTTTCCCAGGTCCTAGTAGACCAAATGTACTGAGCACGATCCTGTTGCTTAGCTTATACCGCAGCCGAATCTGATTCTTATCGACGACTGGTGTTAAATGGGTGCCATGAGGTATCATATTAATCTTGTCTGCAGCGATATTATAATCGTTAATCAAGATGTTTGCTGAACTTGGGGTCATAACCGAAATACAAGAACAAGCTTCTGATAAGGCCTTCACTTGTTCCCTCATCAGTAGATCTGGTCATGGTAAGACAGTATGAAAAGTAATGACTACAGGTTTCTCCAGATTCTTAATAAGCGAAAGAAATGCATGCTCATTATCTTTAAACAATCCGAATTCATGTTGAACACATACCAAATCTATATCCTCAGAGCTATTTAGATATTCCTGTATACATTCAAATGAACGGGAATCTGATACGTCTAATCGATGTGCTGTATCGAATGCATAGTGATATTCCTCTGGCTTCGTCTCAATAGTATGCGAATAAGGTTAAAAGAATGAAATTTGTCTGCAATTGCTGTTACAAGGTCAGTAGTATAAGTAGCAATTCCGCAAGCACGAGGAGGGAAAGTAGAAAGGAATACTATTCCTTTTTTTGATGAAGATATCATGATTTGATTATTGAGCCTTGCATACTTTCGACTCCTATTATTACAAGCTTTGTAAGTAGGAAGGGGTATGAAGTTATGGAAAAAAAAGGACAAAACACATTAAATCAGAATCATATGTTTTTGATTTGATCTTATATTTTCATTTTATCGATCGACTAGAGATCCAGCAAGAATGGTTATACCATGTTGGACATGGAATATAATAGGTATATTTATACGATGAACACCGTCGGTTATATTCCACATCTGTTATTGAAGCCATACATTGAAATGTACATGCATTCAAGCATTGGAAACAAATCACAACTGATGGAATTAGACCTGTATCCTGTAGGACATGGCGTACTTACCTTCATACTCGATGAGGAACATTTTTTATATAATTCTAAGCGGAATAAATATTATAATGTGCGCTTTAATTTTACCGGACAGTTAGATCATCACCTTCACCTCACAACTTCATCTGCTTCGATGATTTATGTTATGTTCAAACCTTTTGGAGCTTTTAAACTTCTAGCCATCCCGCAACAGCTTCTGCTTAATGAATGCACGTTGATTTCGGATATGCTAGGCAATCAAATCAACACGTTATGCAGGAAAATGGAAGATTATGCGACCAATCCGCTTTATGTCTTAAAACTGCTTGAAGACTGGTTAATCGGACAGCTAAAAAAAAATGAATTGCTTAATACAGACAGGATTGCACACGCCTGTCAACAGATCACATTACATAACGGAAATCTGGCCATGAAAGAGTTGTATAGCCTTTCCAATATGTCTAAAAGCTCCCTAGAACAGCACTTTAAGGAGCAGGTAGGACTTTCACCCAAAACGTTCAGTAGAGTGGTTCGTTTTAATGAAGCAAATAAGTTTTTGATAAATTCCGCAAGTTCCGACTGGCAGGAAATCATTTATCGCTACGGATATTTTGATCAAGCCCACTTTATCCATGAATTCAAGCATTTTTTTGGATATACACCCTCTCAAATCCATAAGAGCTTAGAAAATCTTTCCGGACATGTTTCTGCCTTGGGAACAAAAAATACCAGAAGATTCTATTAGAATGAGAACAACGATCGCCTTACCGCTCTAATATTTGGGATTTTTTACAATCCACTCGGCTCTCTTCCTCCTAATTTTACATTCAACTAGACAGCAATTTTTAAACTGCCTAACGGAAATTGTATTAAAAAATTAGCAGTAACTATTGAGGGTATAAAACCATGAAAAATTATATTACTTCCATTATTTTGTTATGTTTTGTCCTTGCTTTTGCACAGGATAACCATGCTCAGATATTAAAAAAACTCGAAAAAAAAATCGAACAGAAAGTCAATCAACGAATCAACAGGAAAACAGATAAGATTATTGATAAGGGGCTAGACAAAGTCGAAGAAGGAATCGATGGGAAGATGGGGAAGTCTGAAAAGGCTTCTCCACAAAATAACCAGTCATCTAAACAAATCGATCCAAATGATTATATAATTTCAAAATTTGATTTTATCTCAGGAGATAAAGTCCTGTTTGTCGATGCATTTGACCAAGAAGAAAAAGGAGATTTTCCCCTAGACTGGAATACAAATGGATCAGGTGAAATTGTAACTATCCATAATCTAAAAGGAAACTGGTTAAAAATACCAGACAATGCGATTAGTTTTCCGGAATTAAATACTACGCTGCCACAAAATTTCACCGTCGAGTTTGACCTTTTCTACCCAGATGGGACCACACGGCCCCCTATTACCTTTGGATTTTCGGAAGTAGTAAATCCTGCCAAAACATCAATTCAGCATAAAAAGATTTTCTATTTTCATATTCCGCCAACAATAAAAGATAATGTTGGTTATTCAACCAGCCTTTATTCTGGTAGAGAAATTACTCAGTCTTGGCCTGCAAATAAAATGGCAGGAAAAGTCATTCGAATAAGTATTGCCGTTAACTCATCCCGCATTCGTCTGTATATCGACGCAAGAAAAATATTTGATCTTCCAAAAGCATTTGACGCTAATGAACTTCGGAATAATTTTCATTTTCGTGCAGCACCTCTCATCCCCAAACCTCAAGATGGATTTTATCTCCGTAATCTGCGAATTGCGGAGTCAGGATTGGACGCCAGAAGCCAATTCGTCAACAGCGGAAAATACAGCACCACAGGCATATTATTCGAGGTTGGATCGGCCAATATCATGCCTCATTCCTTCGGAATACTCAAAGATATGGCTGATATATTGATTGAAAAACCAGATATGATGTTAAAAATCATTGGACATACAGACAATGACGGAGGGACACAGTTAAATATGGAGCTGTCTCGCAAGCGGGCAGCAGCCGTCAAAATGATTCTGGAAAAGGAATTCGGCATAAACGCTAATCGCCTATCGATTGATGGAAAAGGTTCCTCTGAACCCTTCTCGAGGATCGCTAGCCCTGAAGCTAAAGCCAAAAACCGAAGAGTGGAGTTTATTAAATTGTAGAAACACGGTAAGGGACTTTTAAAATTAGAAAAAATGAAACCATTGAAAATCATAAGAAAAGGGATTTTTATCCTTGCAATGCTAACACTAGTTATAAGCTGCGGCAAAGACGGAAGTGTTGGACCACAAGGAGCAACAGGCACCCCAGGAATACCCGGTAAAGACGGCGCGCTAATCCTTAACGGGAATGGTAATCCGGCCTCTAGTCTGGGGAAGCTGGGAGATATGTATCTAGACAAAGCTACATCCAATCTCTATGGACCAAAAAGCACTACTGGATGGGGTACTCCATTGAACTTGAGAGGATCTACTGGAGCAACAGGTACATCCGGTGCAACTGGATCAGTAGGTGCAACAGGGCCAGCAGGTATTGCCGGTTCTCGAATATTGTCTGGCTCATCGAATCCAGTAGAAACCTCAGGAGTGATGGGTGATTATTATCTTAACCGAAGTTCGGGAGATTTATTTGGTCCAAAAACAGCTTCGGGTTGGGGGACAGCGATCAATCTTAAAGGAACTGCAAATGTGATAGCGAGCACTTGGGTAGACTATAATTGGAACAACACAAACTCAATCACGCACAAAATCATGGCTTATAGTATTCCAACTCCCATATTAAATGCTGTGGGATACCCGAATCTGCAGCTTTTTTACAATGCGGGAGGTGTGCTTTTGGTATACGGTAGAAATTTCGGAACGAGTCATAATGTTCTATTTGATTATTCGTTTCGCAATGCTCGTTATTCCTTAGCTGTTGCACATTCTGCGATTCCAAATTATCAATTTTTTATTGCCATAGAAAGTCTTAACGGAGCCACTTTGCAGGATACGGAATACAGCTCAACAAGAGGTAATCGATTCCGTTTTGTATTGATACCTCCAGGTAGACAACTTTCTGGTACAGTTCCTCATCATAAAATTGGAAAACTAGATTGGAGCAAAAAAAGCTACTCCGAAATGAAGCAAATACTGGGAATTCAAGAGTAAATCAGGAAATAATACAGATATCTATAAGCCTTTAAAATCATAAACAGATGAAAAGGATATTATATTCTATGGTAGACTTCCCCGTTTTGGTAGACTTCCCCGGGTATTGATGTAATAGATAATTTTGAAAAATACAATAAAGAAAAAGCAGAACTTGAAAAACAACTTTCAGATATTGAATTTCAAACTTCTACTAGAGCAAAGGAGGTTGCAGACAAAGAAAGTTATTTAAGAGAATATACACGATTAACAAAAGAAATCACAACTAAAAGAAGAGACTTTCTGAATCAAATTGTTACTGGAGACAAAGTAAAAGTTTCAATCAAACCTTTTAGAAATAAATCTGAATTTGAGACAAAAATTAGAAAACTGTTTCAACGGGAAGGAGATACTTTTCAATCTGATATAGATAAATTACTTGATTTATGTTTCAACGGAAATGTGGAAAATAAAATTAAGGAGTTTAGAGAAGTAATTTTAAATATTCGCAACGAAAACATTAATCATTTAGGCTTAAGTGGACATTTTATTAATTTCATAAAAAGTATGAATGATGCACAAATTGATGTGCTTCAAATATTATTATCAGAAGATGAGATAGAAATTCAATACAAAACAACATCTTCTGCAGCATTTAAATCATTATCAACTGCATCAGCTGGTCAGAAAACGACAGCTATTTTGACATTTATTCTTTCGTATGGAGAATTACCTTTAATTCTAGATCAACCTGAAGATGATTTAGACAATAGATTAGTTTATGAGTTGATTGTTGATAGATTAAAAATAGTAAAAGATAAGAGACAATTAATTATCGTTACTCATAATGCTAACATTCCAGTAAATGGTGATTCGGAGTTAATTGGTAGACTTCCCCGTTTTGGTAGGTCCGGAATGTGTTCAATGGACTTGCTGCCGATCACAAAAAAGGCATTTCAAAACGGACCGTTCCTGTTTCGTGCAAACTATTGGAGCTGACCGAAAGGTAAATTGAGGATTTTCAAAAAATGGTCAGTAAAGGCTATCGTTAAGAGCAGACCCTACGTCAATGGCGAGCTACCCTTAACAAGATACAGGAATTCATCGAATATGAGTATCGGATAGGCAATATCGAACTAAAGGAAATAGAACATTCCTTTGCGACCAAGTTCTACCGTTACCTGACCATTGAGAGAGAAAGGGTGCTTCAGGAAGCTGCTGCTAAAAAACAGATCAAGAACACCAAGCAGATCCTGTCCATGGACAAATCAGAAGGTTTAATCGAGCATAACCCAATCCAGAGATTCCGATGTGGAGGTGACGATACGGACATCATCCTGCTAGAATTTGACCCGACCAGGTCGATCTGGGAAAAGGAATTCGATTTGAAGCGCCTGGAGGTAGTTCGGGACGTATTCATTTTCCAGTGCTTTTACGGATTTGTCCTTCAGGACGTCTTTGGTCTAAGTCCGTCCAATATTATAAAGATCGGACTCAAACAGGAAAGATGGATCATTAAGTAATCTGACCCCAACAATCTGGACAAACAGGAAATCACCATCTGCATTTAGAGATCAGTTGCAGCTCAAATCGACAATTGAAATGCGTTTTTTTAGTGCGTTCCAGAAATAACGAACCCCTCCGCAAGTATTAACTTTTCGTCTAAGACATTTTGATCCCATGCCTCGTGCGACAAATTATGTGGTTTTGTGTACTTCGTCACCGATTCTCTCAATGCCTTTGGGGGATACTGAAAATAGAAATCATAGGATCCAGCGACAATACCTTTCGTAGGAACATAAATAAACCTGCCTATGCCAGCCGAGGGATCATAATAGTCGTAAGAATGAAGCAGTATTACAGATGTATTAGGAATGTTTTCAATTTCTTCAATCGAATTTTCAAAGTCTAAAATATTTTTCACTTCGCATTGAAGGTTGAAATTGTGATTAAAAGTATCGACAGCTGGCTTCCAATGGTCATAACCCTGTACGATATTAAACCCCATTTGCCTAAAACCTTCTGAAAAGCCTCCTGCTCCGCAGAAGAAATCGACTGTTGTCAATGGATGATATATTTTGAAAATATTTTCTTTCATTTTTTGTACCTAATACTCTTATACCAATAGAAAAACGCTTCTGGATTGGTCTTTTTTAATTTGTTTAATTTATTGTAGGCTTGGTCTTCAATCAACCAATCCTTAATTTCTATCGGATTTTTAAACCGCTCAATTTCTTGATTTTCTTTATTTAGCAATGAGGTTAAATAAGCGACTTTAGCGGATGCTATTATAGCTTCTTCAATTGAAAAGCGGTCGATAATAAAATTTGTAAAATTCTTAATACCCAATTGCAAATGTTTGAACTCGTCAGATTTTGTATCTCGTTCTGCCAAGGAATAACAAGCATTCCAAGTATCCTTTAGTACCTCATCGGCATTCATGTTTAATTTTCGAAAGCCGATTTCTTCCTGTACCACTCTTGCATAACTTTCTTTTACTACGTTGAAGTCCGTTATCTGTTCAAACAAGAAACCAATATCATACAACTGTTTAATGATCTCGACAGGACGATTTTTTGAATACAATATTCCTGTGGTTTTTGGAGCGAAAGCCGTTAATTTATCTCCCAGAATAGACTCAAACGTTGGTAACACAACAGAGATTTCTTTTCCTGATGTCGCTAACCAACTATGATTTATTGGGTATTCTCTTGTTTCAGGATATGGATTAGGCGTGTACAACAAATCCAATAATATGGGTTCTTCGTTACCATCCACTACGCTTTTGTAAAAAACCTTAAAATGACCAATGGGGGCATCTGGACTATGTTTTCGGTTGTTGTCATCTTCCCAGCGAATAAACATTTCCAATTGACTTATTCTTTCTAAAATCTCCTTGATTTTATCTTCGGTTTCCTCTGTAATAATATCAATATCTATTGAAAATCGCTTTGGAGTCTCTGTTGCTAATAATAAAGCTGTTCCGCCCTTAAATACAAAGTTTAGGTTATTCAATTGCAGTTGTTCCAAAAGTGTCAAAGCATATACCACCTTTTCAACCAGCTTAGGATCAATGCGTTTACCTAACCTATTTCTCAAGTCGGTAATCCATTCAATAGTATAAGTCTTTTTATCTATCATAATTTGTATAATATTGGCGTAAATAAATTTATTTTGCCAAACTTATATTTAAAAGCTCGTTGATTTCTTGTTCTCGATTTCTTCGCACAGCATATCTACGCATTTTTAGCTCATTTAAAGTGTATTTCTCTGTCACAGTCCGCATCATAAATTCCTTTTCATTTTGCTGAGCTGAAAAAAGTTCGGTATCAATCAACATATCCACTAATAGTTTTTCCAATGCAGGAATAACAATTTTCTCATTTTCTAATAGAGGAGCTTCAGAAACCATGTTCTTAACGATAAGAACTTCATCTTGATTATGAATGTAACGATCGAATATTTCTTCATCAGGATTAAAGAAAATGCTTTTATAGATTTCTGCTAAAAACGTAAACACAGATTCAGCAGCATCTTTTTCTACTTCCAAAACTACATAATGTTTAAACGGTTGATGACGCATAAAATCATTCAACCATACTGTATCCCAAATACAAAACGAGATATAAGGAAATTCACGCTTTACTTTATTATACATTCTTTTTAAACGAATTGAAATATTAGGCTGAAAAGGAGTGTGGCTATCCATTTCATAAATCCCTCTTGAAGGCGCGTTCACAATGCCTTGCTTTTTCAGCCTTGACAGGTACATATTAATAGTATTATCAGCCCAATCGGGAAAATCTTTCTTGATTGCCCCAACAAGTTTTTGCTTGGAAAGTCTTTCATTTCCTTTGAAATAGCGATTAATATGTTTTTCTAATGTTTCTGCCAAGATTTTTTTATTGTAAATGTAGTGCAAAATAATATAAGTTCGGCATAAATTCGTTTTTTTTATCAAAAATATATTTATATATCATTGAACTTCTTATCTCTCTTTTCCCAAATACTTCTTATCAAACTCCTCCATTAATTCTATCACTTTTTCAAATATCTGCTCCATTTCAGCTGTTTGTTTTTCCAATTTATAAAGATAAGCCGATGCTTTTTTCTCTGAAAACCTACTATATAAAAGCTTTACAATTTGGTTATAGTTGATGCCTACTGACCGAAATTGGCTGTGAAACGAAGTGGAAAATGACCGCAGGGTGTTGAATACGTTTTATGGAGTGCGCAGGGCAAGGAAAGAAGGGCGTTTGATGGGTAAAGCTCCATTTGGCTATATCAACAGGAGTAAAGAGGACGGAAGAAAATACGTTGCCATACAAGACCCCGAAGCTTCGGCTACCCGGTGGGCTTTCAATGAAATAGCTAAGGGTGTGTTCGCTGCTGACCAAGTACGGCAGAAAATGAACACACAAAATCCAACAAAATTGAGCCGAAGGGCACACCACGTAGCTATTCGCAATCCTTTATATTATGGGAAGATATTCATCGCAAAATTTCAGGTCGAAGAAGCCCATGTGGTACAGGGGCAACACGAACCATTGATAAGCAAAGAACACTTTGATCATGTTCAATGGGTATTGGATGGCAACAAAAAGGGTAGAACGTCCCAATACCAAAATACTTTCAGATGCGAACCTGCCCCTACGTGGTTTTTGTCATGCCCTGAATGTGGTCGCAATTTGACGGGAAGTGCTTCCGAAGGCAGAACGAACCGCTATTACTACTACCATTGCGTTTCCGCTTGTGGTTTTCGCCAGAAAGCCGAAATAGCTAACGAAGCTTTTGAAAACGAATTGAATCAATTGGAGTTAAAGGATGGCATCAATAAGATTCTTAAGAAACTGCTGTTAGACAATTATAAAAAATTCGTACAAAACCCATTTGAGGAAAAGAAAGGATCGACCAACTGAATGCGAGACTTGGAGTTGCTACCTTTAAGTGGAGACAGATTTAAAATAAAATAGAATTAAATTTGTTAAGACATGGCAAGAATATTTGATGAGTCATTTAAAAAAATGGCAGTAGAGTTGTCCTCTCTAAAGGGCTCGGTTTTGGAAGCAGCAAAAGAGTTGGATCTAGATGCAAGTAGATTAAGTAAATGGCGTGTAGATCCTAGATATAATGGAGGTACACTATTACCAAAGAATGATAAATTAACTCCAGAGGAGCAAGAGATTAGGGAGTTAAAAAAGCGTTTAAAGGAAGCAGAATTAGAAAACGTAATCTTAAAAAAGGCGGTAGCCATCTTTTCCAAGGGCGACTGAGAAAATATGAGTTCATAAAATCGCATATGAACCTATTCGCAGTTGAAAAGATGTGCAAGATTATAAATACAAGCAGTAGTTCGTTTTACAAATGGATTTCTAGACCAAAAAGCAACAGAGATAAGAGAACAGAGGAATTATCTATACTGGTAAAACAAGCACATCAGGACAGTGACCAAATATACGGCAGTCCTCGAATTACTTTAGAACTGAATAAGAAAAATCATAAAATATCACGTTCTTATGTCGCCAGATTGATGAGAAAATTGAATCTAAGAAGCAAGATTCGGAAGAAATTTAAGATAACGACAGATTCCAAACACAGTTTTCAACTTGCTGAGAATCTCCTTGGAAGAAATTTCTTTACAGATGGCCTATCGCAAAAATGGGTTGGTGATATTACCTACATCAAGACTGGATCAGGATGGCTGTATCTTACTACTGTTATCGACCTTGCCGATAGAAAAATCATAGGTTGGTCGTTCAGTAATGACATGACGGCAGAGCATACAACTTTAAAAGCACTTAAAATGGCTATTGCACAAAGGAATGTAAAACAGGGTCTGATTTTCCACTCAGATAGAGGTGCTCAATATGCATGCAACGAGTTTAAGTCTTTCTTAGGAAAAAATGAAATTATCCAAAGTATGAGCAGGAAAGGTAATTGTTGGGATAACGCAGTCGCGGAAAGCTTCTTCAAAACACTAAAATGTGAATTAGTTTATCACAGAAAATTTGCAAACAGGGAAGCTGCGAGATTAGAAATCTTTAGATACATCGAAGGATTTTACCATCAAAAAAGAATCCATTCTGGATTAGGTAATAAAACACCAAATGAAATGGAAAAATTTTATAAATCAACTAGTTTATTAGTGGCATAAAAAGTCTCCACTTTTAAGTTGCAATTCCAACTATCGGTAGCGAGAAATAAACTGTTGTCGGAAACAATTGATGATGAGGATTATCTTGAAATAAAAAAGGAATGTAAGGAACGAATTGAAAGTCTGGAAGAACAGTTGAGCAAGGACGGTTCTGACTCTAAGAAAATCAATATTGATAAGTCTTTAGATAGGGCGTTACAAAATATCGCAAACATCCCGAAGCTGTACAGAGAGGGAGAAATCAATACAAAGAGGGCGATAATCGGTTCGATATTCCCTGAAAAATTGGAGTTTGATGGAAAGACGTATCGAACCGCCAGAATTAATGTAATCGCAAGCCATATTGGATCATTTACAAAAGTTGTGGAGGGGATAAGAAATAATTAGATATTTGTGCTTTGATATTTATACAGATGCACGAATCTTTCAACGCTTTAATGCCCTTAATTATTCCCGAAGGAGTTTCCGATTATTTTGAGATGACCCACTATTCCAAAGAAGATAAAAGACTGGACATCTTTTTGGAAGAACTCAACACTACACCTGAAGAATATCAAGGCCAGAAGTTGATTTCCAAGGGATTTTTCGACCCCATTACCCTTCAAGATTTTCCTATTCGTGGCATGCAGGTCTATCTTCATGTCAAGCGCCGTAGATGGCTCAACCAAGATACGGACAAAGTAGTTTACAGAAACTGGGAATTAGTAGCCAAAGGAACGCGCATCACACAGGATTTCGCAGCTTTTTTAAAAGGTATCAGCGGACAGTCAGGCACATAGCATTCAGACTATCAGTTCATTCTATGGGATATCGGCCAGTAAACTAAGGAGATACTACCGCAATAAGCTGAGCGGTTTCCAGGATTGGGAGCATCGCGAAAATGCACGAATGGATTGATCTTCCCACAAAAGTGTCAGTGCCCACTTTCTATTGATGAGACCTGCCTATCTCATGGCGAGCTCTATACCGTTGTCACCAACAAAGAAACACGAGGTAAAAAAGGGACCATTGTAGCCATACTGAACGGCACAAAATCAGAGAACATTATCCCGATCCTTCAAAAGATCCCACAGAGATTACGCAATAAAGTTCAAGAGATAAC
Source organism: Sphingobacteruim zhuxiongii (assembly GCF_009557615.1). NCBI lineage: Bacteria > Pseudomonadati > Bacteroidota > Sphingobacteriia > Sphingobacteriales > Sphingobacteriaceae > Sphingobacterium > Sphingobacterium zhuxiongii. The sequence goes on along the minus strand of NZ_CP045652.1, from coordinate 94,970 downwards.
GCTTGATCTAGCCGGTAATATGGGATTGATAGCCAAAAGATGTTTTCCCAATGCTGTTCAGGTAATAGACCGTTTCCATGTTCAGCAACTTGCTACCGAAGCGCTTCAGGAAATAAGGATAAAGCACCGCTGGCAGGCCATTGACGATGAAAACCAGGCAATTGACCAAGCACGAAAGAATAAGGAAACCTTTTTTCCGGAAGTCCTATCCAACAATGACACCATCAAACAGTTACTTGCAAGAAGCCGATACCTGCTTTATAAAAGTGAACATAAATGGACTTCCGAGCAAAGAGAAAGGGCCGCTGTACTATTTGAGCGATATCCCGATATTGAAAAGGCGTACAGGTTATCCCAAGAACTCTCTTGGATATTCAACACCACCATAGATAAGATCTACGCCTTTACTAGGTTGGCAAAATGGGCGGATAAAGTGGAACAGGCCGGCTTCAAGTCATTCAACACCGTCTCCAGAACCATAAATATCCATCACAAAAAAATATTGAACTACTTCGATAACAGGAGTACTAATGCTTCAGCAGAATCTATCAATGCAAAGATAAAAGCTTTCAGAAGTCAGTTTAGAGGTGTAGGTGACATCAATTTCTTCCTGTTCAGATTGACCAAATTATTTGCGTAGTCCACAGGTTTTGACACTGATCCTCAATATCTTTCAGATTAACAACGAATTACCCCTAAAAAAGAACAGGGCAAACGAAAATTAATTTCATTTGTCCTGTTTAGTAGCCCGTAGGGGAATAACACCTTTTGAGCATCTGTTTCTTTATCAGTTATTTACAAACTATCGATTTCCCGACTCACCGAATAGCTCACTGGTTTGACATACGTTTTAGTTGCAATTGCTATTTGGCTAAGATATGAAACTTTTTGTGGAATCGCAACCGTTCTTTATCCCAAAAGAATCCATCTGCTCTTGCGAATGGGTGGTTTGATAAATATTGAAACAATTGTCGGTTTATTCTGTTTTTGCATCATTGATAACGTACACTTTTAACAGACGCTTCTCTTTAGACATACTAAGTCAATGAAGCAGGAAGGCGCGGGGTCATCTTACTGACATCTGTTTGAAATTTTTTATAATGCTCGGCTTCTATCTTGCCAGAATAGCTGGACTCGTCAATGAATATGGATTGATTAGATGTTCATCTCACGAAGAAATTTAAAAGATCAGATAAGATCTGAATATTCAAGATCTTATTTTTCTTTGACGATCTGAAATTTCACCTCCATTACTTGAGGGCTAACCGCAGGTCAAGTTGAGAATTAAGATCGGCCAATACTCTGTTATTAGTTGCCTCTCATCTACAGTATCAGGGACAATCAGCTGATAGCATTTTTTTTTTACTTTTGTTGAGATATTCTCTCCATTATTCTGGTTTTTCCTTGGACTCGGATACGATTGTTTCGTGCTTTAAGCATAGACGTATATATTAGCATTGGGTTATAGGTCGTATAAATAACTATCTTCTTACAATTCAAGTTCGTTGATGCCGCCGAAGAGCACCCATTACATCTATGTCATCTCTTAAAGAAGGGAAAGAATTAATCAATCCGTTCTTCACTAGCCAGAAAGTTTCCGAAGATTTTAGATCCATAAACTACAAAGATTAAACCTTAGGATCTTCTTTAAAAAACACGAAATAAATAATGGCCAATAGGATAACTGCGATTACAAATGCCCATATGATACCACGTCCAGCTGGTTCATCATCTGGCTCATTTTTCACTACCTCAGGAATTTGGCCTTCGTATTCTTGTTTATCGTTGGTTTCCATACTCTAATAATTTTTAGTTTTAATATTAAAGAATAAACAGTTTAAAGCTGTTTTAGTTTGGATACCACTTATTACCCGGTAATTACAACATTCCGATTGCGGTTTTCTTCCCTAATGCTGGTATTTATACCCTATTTGAAATTCGAGCTCAACCATATGCTCCTACATCTGTCCACTATTGTAAAAAATATAAAGACATGGAAAACTCACATCAAGAAACGGGAGATTTGCTAAATCAGTTGGTCGAGATCAACAACGACCGCATTGAAGGATATGAAAAAGCAATTTCATTGCTCCCTACCGAAAGTAACTACGGTCTACAAGCTATATTTGAAAAATACCGCGACCAATCTATTCAATTCAAGAGTGATCTTATTCCACTTGTATTTCGGGAAGGTGATAAACCGACAGACGACACCAAAACCAGTGGTAAGTTGTTCAGAACCTGGATGGAGATTAAATCAGCGATAGCGCCTTATACGGCGAAAGCAATATTAGAAAGCTGTGTGCGAGGAGAAGATGAGTTCAAGAAAGTCTACAAAGACGTTCTCAACAACTCACAGCTTGCGCCATTAAACATATTGTCGATTATCCAAAGTCAGGCCAGTTTACAATTACAGGCCCATGACCATATTAAAGAATTGAGGGACAATATAGAGTTGTAATTAACAAAGAAGGCCATCCGCAAGGATGGCCTTCTTTGTTAATCTACGAGCCTATTTATTACTGCATATTTTATGAGCGAGGCGGAATTTTTAACGCCTGCTTTTTCGATGAGATTCTGTCGATGTCCTTCGACTGTTCGTTTACTTAGAAATAACTTATCCGCTATTTCCACATTGGTATATCCTTCGCTGATAAGCTGTAGTACCTCCAGTTCTCTTTCACTCAGCTCTACACCACTGGCTGAGACATCTTTTTCGTAATTTGCAAAGCCTGGAGCCTTCGCCACCACTCGTTCGAGTAGTAGCATAGCCAGCTCCTCACAAAGATAACGACCGCCGTTGGCGATGTGGTTAATCGCAAACAGGAGTTCATCGTAACTTACATTCTTTACCAAATAGCCTTTTGCACCCTTTTCAAACGCCTGCGATACATTTTGTGTATTGTTCAACATCGATAATACGATAACCTTCACTTTCGGGTACAACTCGACCAACTTTTCAGTAAGTTGAATACCGTCCATTCCTGGCATATTAATATCTGTGATAATAATATCCGGAATACTATTCTCTTCCAAATAAGCAATAGCTTCTTCGCCATTATTGGCTTCCGCTACCACCTGTACATTCTCTTGTGTGTCTAATAATAATTTAATTCCATTGCGGACCACGAGATGGTCCTCTACTAAAATTATCTTAATCATATATGACCTTAATTATACATTGTTATTTTTAACTGACTATTTTCTAAAACCCGATTCGCCTCCATTGCACCATCATACAGCGCAATGCGGTTGCGAACATTATGCAATATAGCTTCCGAATAATGATGAACACTGCTGTTCAATGCACTTCTAGATTCACTCAAATTGATACTTACCTTATTTCCTTTTACAGTTATGGTCAGAGAAGCTTCATAGGGAAAGACATTTTGTTTCCAACTCTGTAGTAAAGACTGTACCACACGGTAGCAGCAAAATTGAAACTCTGGCGACTTATCTTTAATACAGGAATCTACCTTATAACGCAGATCGTATCCCAATCGCTTTACTGCAAATACCATATCCTCCATAGCGGGCAAAAATCCCATATTTACAAATACATTGGGTAACAGATCGTTCGAAAGTTCTGAGATTTTACGTATAGTGTCATTTAGCCGCTTCTTTAAAAGTGTTATTTCACCTTCATAACCGTTTGTAAGTATAAAATTCTGCATACTTACCCGCAAAGCGTAGAGCTCTTGGGCAATATCATCCCGTAAAGTCAACCCGATCTGCGCTAACTCGGCCTCGTACATGTCAAAAAAAGAACGGTACAGCGTATCAAACTTGTCCGTCGTGAGGGTCGCAAAACTATCTACCTCATCGAGCAAAACAATACTGTAGCCGATCTCACCATTATTAATATCTATTTTCTTAGCATACAGGCTTACCCATTGTCGCCCCATTACTCCTCTGGAAAGTTGAATATAAGATAAGACAGAAAGATAGTGCGGGCTGGAGTTCTTAAAAAAATGACTTAGCCTCATCCTCTCTTTCGCACTAAAAAATTTAAAAAGTGAAAGACCAATCATCTCTTCCCCATGACTATGTCCTAACCTGTCTGCCAATTGTCTATCTGCTTCGATTATCTCGTAGGCTTTATTCAGCAACATCCTTCCCCACGCCCCGTGTGGAAATACCTCTTTAATCACAAAAACTTCATTGGGCGAATGGTTAATCAATAATTTTGATCGCTCGAAAAGTTCCCGTTCTTCTTTCTTTTTACTTATGGCCATCTAATTACAAAAATTTATACGATTCCTAATAAAGTGATTATATGTTGAGGTATTACCGTTTCTAAGCAAAAATCAAACCCATTCTCCCCTGTTTAATACCCATTATGTATTTTTTGTTGCGGTTTATACGTGCTCAGAATTATTTCCACCCAAACTATCGTGTACAAATACGGTTTTTAGATCCTGTCTATCTGTCCAAATATTCATCCGTACAGGTAAGATCAAGAGATCTAAAAACAACTCAATTATTTGAATAACAATAATTTACACACACACATTTAATCCAGTTAACGAATGCTGGGTATTTTTACCTTCTGCTCTTTCGTCGGTGTTATCCGTTTCCTTTCGTGCCATAATTCTGCACCATATTTGATGTAATCCAATAAACAAGACAACAAGTACAACTTAAAAGATATCGATATGAGAACAGCAGAATTAAACTTAACAATTTTAGAGAACAGTCCTATCCTTAATAGCATCGCTCAAAAGTTTACCAGCGATCCATACGAAAAAGAAGAACTTGTTCAGGAAACATTTATCCGTTCGCTGAATTCATTAAAGAAATTCATTCACAATCCCAAACTAGTCGCGTGGCTTTATACAATAATGAAGAATATTTACATCAATAAATACCGTAGACAAGTAAAATTTAGGGCCATAGAATCCGATCTCCAGAGTGTCCCCCATTTTGAAAGTAAGTCATTTAATAGAGGGGAGTCAAAATTCGTGATAGAAGACATTCAAGGTGCGCTTTCGAAACTTCCAGAGTCCAATTACAAAGCCTTTACGATGTTTGTAGAAGGTTATAAATACAATGAGATAGCCGATTACTTACAGGTGCCCGAAGGAACGGTAAAAACAAGAATACATATTGCGCGCAAAATGCTCAAAGAAGATTTAAAAGGATACACAGCTTAATAAACACTTTGCTGTTGAATATTATGTGTCTCCCTTCGACCCGAAGAGAGACACTTTTTTTTATATGGTTACCCTTCCTCCTGTTACAGGTATTGTAGCACCAGACACATAAGAGGCAGCCTCCGAAGCCAAGAACACATATACAGGCGCTATTTCTACAGGCTGACCAGGTCGGCCGATAGGTGTATTATCTCCAAATTTCTCGTGATCGGGAATGGTGCTGGGTATCAGCGGAGTCCAAACCGGACCCGGAGCCACGGCATTGACACGTATCCCCGATCCGTCCTCCAAAAATAGCTGTGCCAAACTCGCTGTAAAGTTCTGAATAGCCCCTTTCGTAGCTGCATAAGGCAATAGTGTCGGGTTCGGATCATAGGCGTTTACCGATGTTGTATTTATAATAGAGCTGCCAGGTCGCATATGCTTTTTCGCTGCCTTCACCAGATAAAACATGGCACTCATATTGGTTTCAAATGTTTTATTCCATTCTGCAGCCGTAATTTCTTCGACCGTTTTATAGGTCATTTGATAGGCGGCATTGTTTATCAATACATCGATTTTGCCAAATCGCTCTACACTGGAATCGACAATGGCATTGCAATGCTCTTCGGATCGGATATCCCCACGTATCAAAATACAGGATCTTCCCGCTTGTTCCACCCATTTTTTAGTGTCATTTGCATCCTCATCTTCAATTTCGTCTTTATAAGATACTACGATGTCAGCTCCCTCCCGCGCCATTGCAATAGCTACGGCCTTTCCTATTCCAGAGTCACCTCCTGTAATAATGACGGTTTTATCGATCAATAAATCCTTGCCTTGATATCCTTCTTCGCCATGATCCGGTCTCGGATTCATCTTTGCTGTTACGCCAGGTACAGGCTGAGGCTGCTTTTCAAAAGGAGGTTTCGCAAATTTATCGATCGGATTGTTATGTTCTGTTTTCATAATCAACTGTTTTTATCTATCCCAAAAAGTTATCTATGAACAAAACATCCACTAAATAGTTACGGGCAAATATACGTACGGGTATTTACCCCCAGTAGACTGCCGTAGTAAATACCTCTTTCGAGGTTAAATGGCTTCCCTGGTAAACTTTCACATTCTTTAAGACGTTTTTATAATAGTACAACATATAAAACATCTAAAATTTATGCGCATGAAAACATTAGACACTGCCCTATTTCAACAACTTATCGATGAAGAAGCATCAAGCTGTCTTACCATATATATCCCAGTAGGCAGAGAAGTAGCCGATGTCAATAGCAATATACTTCAGTTAAAAAATCTGCTTAAAGAGATCAAATCTACCAACAGCGATAATACGGAGTTAGCTTCACTTATATCTATACTGGAGAAAAAAGCAGAGGATACCGAGCTATTCAAGGGACACGAAGGTTGTATTGGGTTTTTCCTATCGTCAAGCGGTCTTTTTGAAACAGTTTACTTACCTGCGTGTAGTGATGCTTTCTATCAGGTCGATGCGGTGTTTTATATTGTGCCTCTGGTAGATCTGATTCCGAAACTTGCTCCTTACCATGTGCTGGCTTTGGGCAAAAATTCAGTACGGATGTATCAAGGCAACTATTACGGCATAGAAGAGATTGTACTGGCACCGGAGATACCGCGCACCATGCAAGAAGCGCTGGGCCACGATCTTACAGACAATCATCTGCATGCCGCTGCCGGTGGTTCAGCGACCCTCCATGGGTATATGGAAATAACAGATGAAAAAGAAATAGACAACGAGCGTTTTTTCAGAATAGTAGACGGGGCCGTATATGAGCATTACAGTAAGCCCTACAACTTCCCCCTATATCTGGCTACGATTTCCGAAAATCTACATCTTTTCAAAAAGATCTCCAAAAACACGAAGCTGCAGCACGAACATATCGAACTGTCTGCGACGACCGCTTCCAACGCCGAATTGCTTCAGGCCGTGCGACGGATTATCGAAGATCAGCAGTCGCACGAATCGGCAAATATTATCCAATTGTTCAAAAAAGCCAAAGCGGAAAATCTGGCCACCGATCAGTTGAGAAAGGTTGCAAATCAAGTAATGGATGCCCGGGTCGAGCACCTTTTATTGGGCAAGAGCAGAAAAATATACGGCGATATATACTTAGAAGAACGCGCTGTCAAACCTGATCCACAAAGTAGCATAGACATCTTAAACAGACTAGCTATACTGGCCCATAAAACCGGTGCTAAAACACACATTATACATCCCGGAGAATTTCTGCTAACAGAGGGAGCGGCCAGTGTAGCCCGCTACTAATGCCCTCGGGCACTATATTTTTCCAAATCATATAGGTCGACGACTTGTTACCTTACCTTTTATGCAAAAAAAAAGAACTATAATTATTTCCAATCGATTACCGGTACGTATTGAAAAGCGTGCCAATGAATTACATTTTATCCCGAGCGAGGGTGGGCTGGCTACCGGCTTGGGATCTTACTACAAGACCGGCAGTAATATATGGGTAGGCTGGCCGGGCTACATTCCGGAGAATGAAAGCGAAGTGCAATTGATTCGCACAGAGCTTGCCAAATTAAACCTCATCCCTGTCTTTCTAAGCGCCGAAGATCTAGAGGGGTATTACGAGGGCTTCTCCAATGAGATACTGTGGCCCATCTGTCACTATCGTTTATCCTATGCTGTATTCGACAAGTCCTATTGGCTCGCTTATCAAAAAGTGAATCAGCATTTCTGTGACATTATCTTGGCGCAGAACATTACTTCCAAAGACGAATTATGGGTACATGATTACCAGCTCATGCTACTTCCGCAATTGCTCCGTCAGCAGCGAAGTGATTTGACTATAGGTTACTTTCAGCACATTCCCTTTCCCGCAGATGAGATATTCCGTTGTATCCCTTGGCGTAATGAACTTTTAAAAGGTCTATTAGGCGCAGATTTAATCGCCTTTCATACCTACCACGATGCCCAGCACTTTCTCAATTCCTGTTTAAATATTCTGGGGCTTTCACCCAAAAACAATAGCGTTCGCTGCCGCGACCGTCGGGTACACGTCGAAGTATTCCCCATGGGAATAGATTTTGATAAGTTCGAAGAGTTGTCCCGATCCAACGTAGTTCTGAACAAAGTACAAGTCCTGAAAGAACAATATCAAAAGCGCAAATTAATTCTATCCATCGACCGTTTGGATTACAGCAAAGGAATCTTAGAGCGGTTAATGGCCTACGAAAGCCTGTTACAGCAATACCCCGAGCTGCGCAATAAGGTGGTATTGTATATGCTGGTTGTTCCTTCCCGGGACAATGTGGCACAATACAAGCTCCTACGGGACGAAATAGACCGTATGGTCGGACACATCAACGCCGTTTATGGTTCGGACGACTGGACTCCTATTACCTACTTCTACAATTCGTTGCCTATCGAAGATCTTTCGGCACTCTATGTAGCTGCAGATATCTGTTTGGTGACGTCGCTACGGGATGGGATGAACCTGGTATGCAAGGAATACATCGCCAGCAAAGCACAAGATCACAATGGTGTACTTATTTTAAGCGAATTTGCAGGTGCCGCCAAAGAACTACCCGAGACGATCCAAGTGAACCCAAATGCCATCGAAGACATTATGCAAGCGATACCTCTCGCAATTTATATGCCCAAGATGGAGCGGCAGCAGCGCATGCGGGCCAATGTCGCTATGGTCAAAAAATTCAACATCACGCATTGGGTAAAACTGTTTTTCAACAGATTGCATGAGGTGAAAACGGAGCAGAAAACGTCCGCAAGCCGAAAAATGCAGGGGGCTACGCTCAAGAAGTTGACCGATCAGTTCCAAAAAGCCAAGCGACGCCTATTTTTTCTCGATTATGATGGTACCTTGGTCGGATTTAAGAATGATGCCAGCGCTGCTAAGCCGACCGTGCAGGTATTGAAGTTATTAGCGGATCTTCAGAGTGATGCTGCCAACCAGGTCACTATAATCAGTGGCCGGCCACATACCGATCTCAACAAGTGGTTTGGAGATACCGGTTACTATCTTATCGGTGAACACGGCGCCTGGAGCAACGTACCTGATGGGCTATGGCGAGACAAGCCCAGTATGCCCACCACTTGGAAAGCTCCGGTGAGACGCATCATGGCCAAGTTTACCGACCGGACGCCCGGTTCTATTATCGAAGAGAAAAACTATTCATTAGCATGGCACTACCGCAAGGTACATACAGGGTTAGGCATGATGCGGGCGCAGGAACTTGCGGATGCTCTCCGCTATCTCCTACCGCAATACGACCTGCAATTGCTCATGGGCGATAAAGTAATTGAAGTCAAAATAAACAGCTTGAATAAAGGAAAGGCAGCTTTAGAAGTCGTAGATCACTATAAGCCCGATTTCATATTTGCTATTGGCGATGATTCGACCGATGAAGATATGTTTTACGAACTGCCCGATTCCGCGGTAACTATCAAGGTGGGCAATAAACAGACCCTAGCACGCTACTATATCGAAAACCAAGAAGAAGTGACCAACCTCCTGCAAGAGTTGACACCGCAGACTAATAAAGTATTCAGAAAACCCATAAATGACACCAATGGCAAAACAAAAGCATATATACAATAGCGGCATAATCGGAAATTGTGCATACATAGCCCATGTGGGCAAAGACAGCAATATCAACTGGTTATGCTGGCCTTCCTTTGAAGACTCCTTTGTGTTTGGCACGCTGCTGGACGAACACCAAGGAGGACGATTTAGCATCACGCCTCCTAGTGGCATTATCCATTCCAGCCAGTACTATATAGAAAACACCAATATACTCTGTACTACTATAGAAAGTGCAGAGGGGAGTTACCGGATTACGGATTATGCCCCACGCTTTGAGCAGTTCGAGCGTTACTACAAACCGCTCATGTTGATCCGAAAGATTGAGCCTATATCAGGGCACCCCAAAGTGCGTGTCGTCTGCGATCCTAAATACCACTACGGCAAATCTTCTTTTCAAAAAAATAGAGGCAGCAATCACATTCAGTTTGAATGCGGTGATGTAAAGATGCGCCTCGTTACAAATATGCCGACCAGCCATTTCTTCGACAATATCGCTTACTTGATCAACAAGCCGGTCTATCTCATTCTCACATTTGGCAATCCCTTTGAGGCACCTATCGAACGTACGGCCGAAGAGTTTTTGAGCCGTACCCGTCAATACTGGCACCGCTGGGTAAAAAATGTCCATTCCATCATTCTACCAAAAGGAAGTAATACGGTCGGCCCTCGCCCTAAAGCTACATCAGTATGAAGACACCGGAGCTATCATTGCAGCCAGCACCACCAGTCTACCAGAACACCCCGGTGCAGGTCGCAATTGGGACTACCGCTTCTGCTGGGTGCGCGACAGTTATTACGTGCTGACCGCTTTAAGTCATATCGGTCATTTTGAAGAAATGGAAAAATACGCTTCTTACATCGCCAACATTACCCAGTCGGATGCAGGTCGGTTGCAGCCCCTATATGGTATCCTGGGACAATCCAACTTGGAAGAAAAAACACTAGACTTTCTTAACGGCTATATGGGCAATAAACCCATCCGTATCGGCAATCAAGCCTCTGAACACATTCAGAATGACGTGTATGGACAGGCCATGATCGCTTTACTTCCGCTTTTTACGGATCATCGCTTCCGCCATCAAAACACCGGTTTTGCAGCCCAATGGACCCGATTTATCCTGAAAAAGATCGAACTCACCATCGATGAAAAAGATGCCGGAATCTGGGAATTCCGAAATATGGAAAAGAGACATTGTTATTCCAATCTCTTTCAATGGGCAGGTGCCACGGCGGCGCTAAAGATAGCCCGTCAATATAGCCTGGAAGATATATCCATTCAGGCCAATGCCATACGCGAGCGGGCTATCGAGCATATTGAAAGTTGTTATGATGACCGTCGAAAGGTATATACCAATGCCCAAGACAACACCGATCTTGATGCCTCTACCCTGCAGCTGATCATGATGGGTTACCTAGATCCCAATTCACCCAAGGCCAAAGAGCATCTCCTCCAATTGGAAAAAGTACTGAAGGGAGAGCATGGCCTCTTTTACCGTTACCTGCATAAGGATGACTTCGGTCGTCCCAAATCGACCTTTTTGGTATGTGCTTTCTGGTACGTAGAAGCCTTGGCTTGTGTGGGCCGTCTTGAAGAGGCGCAGGATGTCTTTAAGCAGCTGCTGTCATTTGGTAATCACCTCATGTTATTCAGTGAAGACGTCGACGATCAGGACGGGAGTCAATGGGGCAACTTCCCTCAGGCTTATAGCCATGTGGGCCTTGTCAACGCAGCATACCGCATCGCCATCAAATTGGACAATCCGACATTCTTTGATAGCCTGTATGAATGATGTGCTTTCTACGCTGCAATAGGGATAAATACCTGTTGCAAACCCGTAGATTCCGGATTCAAAATAGGTAGTCTCCCCCTCATTTCGGCCTGTTTTTTGAAATAGTATATGCAAACAACTCAACATACTATTATGAATATACAAGATTTGAAAATTACAGCAGGCCAAATGAGAAGCTTGATTATTGCGATGATCAATGTAGGTAGTCACGATTCAAAATCGAAAGGTATGACAAAGAATCACGGAAAACAGATTAAAGACGATGCCAAGTATGAGGCCTTACGTCGAGAAGGAGCGAGCAAAGAAAAGGCTGCCCGTATAGCCAATTCACCCAATGCCAGCAAAAAAGGCGGCAAAAGCAGTCCTATGGACGAACGCACGAAAGTGGAACTATTGAGCGAAGCAAAAAAAATTGGCATAACAGGACGGCATGATATGACGAAAAGTGAATTAATAAACGCTATTCGAAATCACTAGTTATGCCCACATCAGAAAATTTAATAGCAGATTCCGAAGCCTTGCATGAAGCAGGGCTTCGTTATGTTTCGTGCCAAGGGCGGGGCTATCAGCGTGTACGTCAGGGAAAACACTTTAAATACCTCGATCAGCAAGGCAAGCCTATTCAAAATCCACAGACGCTTGCCCGTATTCAGGCTTTGGTGATCCCTCCTGCTTGGGAACAGGTTTGGATCTGTGCTACGAGCAACGGTCACATCCAATCTACCGGAATAGATGTGCGCGGCAGAAAGCAGTACCTCTATCATCCGGCATGGAGCCAGCTACGTAAAAAGGATAAATTTGGTTCACTTTATATATTCGGTCAGCGAATGTCCCGTTTACAAAAACATATCACGTCCGATCTTACTTCGCGCCAGCTATCCAAAGAACGTATTTGTGCTTTAGCGCTGGCCGTGATGAGCAAGACCTACTTCAGAGTCGGCAATACGGCTTACGAAAAGGAGAATAAGTCCTATGGCCTTACCACCCTGCGCAATCGCCATGTACAGATCAGCACAAACAAAGTATTTTTTAAATTTATAGGTAAAAAAGGTATCCGCCAACAAAGCTATCTTACGGAAAAATCGCTGGTGCGTTTGCTTGCTAAGGTAAAGGAAATCCCTGGACAACGTCTTTTTCAATACTATGATCATGATGGTCAACCCACACCATTAGATTCCGGAACGCTAAATGCCTATCTTAAAGCAGCCACCGATGCCGACATCACCTGCAAGACCTTCCGTACTTGGTACGGCTGTATCCTTGCACTCCACTACCTTGGCCAATCCGCACTTCCTACGAGTGCCACTGCACGCAAACAGCAACTCGTGACCGTTATCGATCAGGTAGCACAGCAATTGGGAAATACCAGATCCATTACCCGTAGTCATTATATACATCCCTATATACAGAAAAGCTACCTTGATGGAGCATTGGACAACTGGATAAAACGGGTGTCCCTGAATCCTGAACGCTCCCCTACAGACGCTGCATACAAAAAGAAACTGATGCAATTGATCCGATCTGCGGGTTATAGCGGATAGTCTTTCACATCGGTTACGGTATCCCCTTTTGTACTGTCTTTACGCACCGTGTCTGGCGTACCGTATCGTACTTCATCATTTGGATTGATATTATATCGGGTTTTATCCGATTCCGTTACTGGACCTGGGCCTCCTGTTTTTTCTTTTTTAGATTGCCCACATCCAGTGAGTAAAAAAGCACTAATACCTATTGCAAAAAAATAATTCGTTTTCATACGCCTTGATATTTTGTTCTCCTAATTGAACGCGTAGGCCATCAAATTGTTAAAAACAGGATGCAATTAACGTAATATTACCTAATTATATTGTTTAAATACGGGTATGTCTTGGTTAAGGTAATAAATGCCTGATTTTTGATAATAACCTAAAAAGAGAAAAGAGATTGATATGTTAGTTATACTTTTTACTTCGGTATTTTTGCTTTTTGTTTTTATCCTCATGTATAGCGCCAAACCTATACAGAATAGAAGAAATAAATGACATAAATTGCAGCAATACAATATTTATCAACACGATACGTTATGTAAGATATAATCACGGCTTGAGGTATAAATTCCCAATCCAGACCCCTATGAAAGATACTAACTGTCCTATTGTGGAGGCTTCCTTACAGACCTTTGGCAATCTGATGATTACAGATGCCAGTTTAACAGTTATTGCCATTAGTCAGTCTGCCTGCTCTTTCACCAAATTAACCATATCAGATCTCTTGGGTCTGCCTTTGGAAGATTTCTTCTCCTCTTTGTGGAATGGCGAATGCGGCAAATTCCTAGATACCGTTCAAGCCGTTCTGGACAAAAGAATTCCGAGTCAAGTCTTTTCCAAGCGAATAAACTACAACCGCTATTATTTCAAACTCAGCCTCAATAAAGGTCGTGTCTATGTCGAATGGGAAGAGCAGCACCATAAAAATATCTCGGTCTCCCGCATGAATGAACTGGGCTTTCTTTTCGACGAAACTTACACCAACAATTGGAATTTTCTTTGTAAGGCATTGCAGAAGCTACTCAAATTCGAGCGCGTATTTGTCCTTCAGGTTCAAGAGACCGGCCATAGTACAGTGATTGCAGAGTATCAAAAGAATCATAAAATGAGATATATAGGCAAAGAGTTTGCGGAAACTTTTCTTCCTGAGGAAGTGATGCCTTACTATAAAAGTCTGTCCTACCGATATATACCTAATTTAGAGGGTTCCCATCAAAAACTATATAGTCTAGACCCGGATATACATCTGTTATGTAGCCAGCTAGCGCCGCCCCCCAAGTTACATCAGATTTATCTTAATACCTTGGGTGTTTCTTCTGCCTTATTCTTTCCCCTTTATCTGGAGGATGAGTTTTGGGGTTTGGTCATTGCACAGCATTCCAAGCCTAAGAAAGTCGATCTGCAGCAGCGCAAACTGAGTACGTTTATTGTTCAAAGTGCGATGACCAAATTTGAAAGCCTCTTCAAACAAGGCTTGATCGAACATAATGAGCAGCTAGTTGCGGCCAATCTTACGCTAAAGGAATCTTTAGTCAACAACAAGACGATCAATTGCGCTCTGGTGCAACATATGGATTTATTGCAGGATATGGTTGCCGCAGACGGTGTGGCTATCTATAATCAGGGCGACGTGTTTTTTCATGGCGAGGTACCCGATGTAGATCTTTTTTACGAGCTTATCACCTATCTCCAAACGGCGAGCCATAAAACCTTGTTCAAGGATTACAATTTCCGGCTGAATCACCGGAGAAATCTTTCCAAAGCCCTGCCTTTTGCTGGACTTCTGTATTATACTTTAGGCAGTTACAAAGACTATTACGTGGTCTGGTTTCGCAAAGAACATCTCTGTACGGTGGTTCAGCTGGATGTCGAACAACGAAATAAAAACTATGTGGTACATACCTGGGAGGAGCCCATTCACGACTCTGCCCGACCTTGGGATGATAATGACCTTAAGTTTATCAGTTACCTCCAACAAAGCATCAAAGAATCCATAGTGAGTAAAGCTGCAGAGAAGCAGCTCATGACAGATGAGCTCCGTCTGCTCAATAACGAACTTGAAATGCTTACATTCAGCCTTTCGCACGACCTCAAAAATCCCCTCTCTATCCTTAAAATGGGATTACAGTTTCTGCGTTCTGCAGGCGAGACCCTATCGCAAGGCATGAAAGAAGATTGGCTTAAAAACTTATCGGGTAGTGTAGCTAATATTGAAGACATTGTCAACAACATTGTCGCTATCAGCCAGAGCAAGACTGCTGCTATGGCCAAGGATCCGATTCCGATGTCCTATACCATAAAGAAAATCCTGCAAGAAGCTCTCCTGTTGCACGATGCGGCTTCCTGCAAGATTTATTACGGACGTCTGTTGCCACTTTGGGGAGAAAAGAGCGCCTTATACCAGATCTTTCTTAATATCATCAATAATGCGGTCAAATATTCCTGTACCAACGACCGGCAAAAGATATGGATACACAGCACGATGGACCAGCAGCAGGTATGTTATACGATCAAAGACAATGGTATCGGTATTCCTGCAGCTCAGCTTCCTCATATATTTGATATTTTTGCCCGTGCCGATAATGCGCAGGCCTTTCAGGGTACAGGGGTCGGCCTGTCTTTAGTCAGACGTATTATGGATCGGCTCGGAGGGCTTATTCAGGTGGAGTCTACCGAAGGAACGGGTACGGCCATTAGGTTATACTTTCCGATTACAGCTCCTTTCCCACCTTCCATGTTGTAGTCATCTCTCTCATGCATTTTTAAACCGAATACGTATTTCGGTGTTCATTGATTGGTTGGATACTTATTTTTTAAACGATAATTCTCAAGATCATGAAAGAGAAAATGCAAGAATGTATAGAAAAATGCCTGGCCTGTGCCAGCGCCTGCATGCAATGTGCATCAGCCTGTCTTAACGAGTCCGAGATCGAAATGTTGCGCGCGTGTATCCTATTGGATCTGGAATGTTCCACTTTATGTAAAGCGACGGCTGAGCTGATGCAATTGGATAGTAACAATAGCCACGCCTTATGCGAACTGTGCGCAAAGATCTGTACCGCATGTGCCGAGGAGTGTGAAAAGCATGCCACTCATGGTATGGAACAATGCCGGGAGTGTGCGCGGTTATGTCGCGAATGTGCCGATATCTGTATATCGATGAGTGCAGTAGCGTAACGCCTCAGCTTAGCGATTGCTCTACGAGGTAAGTATTTGTACGGATAGTGCGGATTTAATACGGCATTTTATGTTTTCGACATTTCTCCGACAACATAGTCGTTCATTTCCTGTTCTTTATAGCAGAAACGAAAAACAACGTCACTATGAATATCGCCATTATCGGAACATACCCACCTAGGCAGTGCGGTATCGCTACATTTACTCAGGATTTGTTTAAATCCTTACACCAAGACCCAACTTTAGCTCCGGCTATTATAGCCATCTCGGATGGTAGCGAAGATTTCTTTCCGTCGGAGGTATACACCAGCATCGAAAAAAACAAAAGAGCGAGTTATATGCAGGCCGCCCGACATATTAATGAGACTTTTGATGCGGTGATAGTCCAGCACGAGTATGGCATATTTGGGGGCGAGGCTGGAGACTATATATTGGATTTTGTACGCGCCCTCGCTATACCTGTTGTTACCAATTTTCATACGGTACTGCAGCAACCCAGCGCTGCAGAACTTCGGGTACTCCAACAGCTTTCTGCCTATAGCAAGAACGTGACCGTCATGACCGATACCGCCGTAAACATGCTTCAAGACATCTACCACATCGCCCCTCGAAAGATCGAACTTATCCCGCATGGCGTACCTCATTTTTCCTACCGTCAAAGCGAGGCCAAGCAAGAACTGGGACTCAGCGGCAAGCGAGTTATGCTCAGCTTTGGTTTTTTGGGGCCAAGTAAAGGCTTCGAAACCGCTATAGAAGCAGTAGCTTCTGTCCCGAATGAGGACTTCATTTATATTATTTTAGGGAGTACACACCCCAATATTCTCCGCGAGGCCGGCGAATCTTACCGCGAATATCTGCAGACAAAAGCCCAAGACCTGGGTATAGGAGATAAGGTCTGCTTTGTAAACGAGTTTGCTTCCGAAGAATTGCTTACGCAGTACCTCAGCGCCTGCGACATTTATGTCACCCCCTACCCCAACGAGAATCAGATCAGTAGCGGTACCTTGTCCTTCGCGATAGGTGCAGGAGCTGCTGTCGTGTCTACGCCGTATTGGTATGCTAAGGATCTGCTGAAAGACGACCGTGGCCTACTGTTCGACTTTAAAGACAGCGTAGCCCTCAGCTTGATTATCCGCGCACTTTTAGATGAACCACAACTCTTGGCCAAGTACAGACAGAATGCGGTCCGTTATGGCGCATCTATGAGCTGGAGTAATATAGGCAAGCTGCAGTCCAAACTTCTTAGACGATTAATAACAAAAGAAGCAACTGTACCAGTGACTTTACCACTCAATGGTGTCCACCACCATATCAATAATCTATTGCATACCTCAAGCCAAAAATTGTCCTCTTAAGTAAAACGCGATGAAATGGAATTGCAACTTAAAAGTGGAGACTTTTTATGCCACTAATAAACTAGTTGATTTATAAAATTTTTCCATTTCATTTGGTGTTTTATTACCTAATCCAGAATGGATTCTTTTTTGATGGTAAAATCCTTCGATGTATCTAAAGATTTCTAATCTCGCAGCTTCCCTGTTTGCAAATTTTCTGTGATAAACTAATTCACATTTTAGTGTTTTGAAGAAGCTTTCCGCGACTGCGTTATCCCAACAATTACCTTTCCTGCTCATACTTTGGATAATTTCATTTTTTCCTAATAAAGACTTAAACTCGTTGCATGCATATTGAGCACCTCTATCTGAGTGGAAAATCAGACCCTGTTTTACATTCCTTTGTGCAATAGCCATTTTAAGTGCTTTTAAAGTTGTATGCTCTGCCGTCATGTCATTACTGAACGACCAACCTATGATTTTTCTATCGGCAAAGTCGATAACAGTAGTAAGATACAGCCATCCTGATCCAGTCTTGATGTAGGTAATATCACCAACCCATTTTTGCGATAGGCCATCTGTAAAGAAATTTCTTCCAAGGAGATTCTCAGCAAGTTGAAAACTGTGTTTGGAATCTGTCGTTATCTTAAATTTCTTCCGAATCTTGCTTCTTAGATTCAATTTTCTCATCAATCTGGCGACATAAGAACGTGATATTTTATGATTTTTCTTATTCAGTTCTAAAGTAATTCGAGGACTGCCGTATATTTGGTCACTGTCCTGATGTGCTTGTTTTACCAGTATAGATAATTCCTCTGTTCTCTTATCTCTGTTGCTTTTTGGTCTAGAAATCCATTTGTAAAACGAACTTCTGCTTGTATTTATAATCTTGCACATCTTTTCAACTGCGAATAGGTTCATATGCGATTTTATGAACTCATATTTTCTCAGTCGCCCTTGGAAAAGATGGCTACCGCCTTTTTTAAGATTACGTTTTCTAATTCTGCTTCATTTAAACGCTTTTTTAACTCCCTAATCTCTTGCTCCTCTGGAGTTAATTTATCATTCTTTGGTAATAGTGTACCTCCATTATATCTAGGATCTACACGCCATTTACTTAATCTACTTGCATCTAGATTCAACTCTTTTGCTGCTTCCAAAACCGAGCCCTTTAGATAGGACAACTCTACTGCCATTTTTTTAAATGACTCATCAAATATTCTTGCCATGTCTTAACAAATTTAATTCTATTTTATTTTAAATCTGTCTCCACTTAAAGGTAGCAACTCCAACCCGCGCTGCGCCAAATAACCATGCACACCGTGCCGCCATAATACCAATCGGTCCAGCACCGAATACAACGACAGTATCTCCTTTTTTAATCCCTCCCATCTCCGCCGCGCTATATCCAGTAGGTACGACATCCGTCAGTAGTAAAGCGTCTTCGTCGCTCATACCCTCTGGTATCAGTACCGGACCTACGTCGCCATAAGGGACTCGGACATATTCCGCCTGTCCTCCATCAAATCCGCCAGCAAGATGGGAGTAGCCAAACACGCCACCAACTGTAGCCGACATCGCATTTGATTCCTGGCAGTAAGCATACAAGCCCTGCAAACAAAAAGTGAACTTACCGCAAGATATATTAAAGGGTACTAAAACCTTATCCCCTATCTTGAGATTCTGCACTTGCGTTCCAATCTCTCTGACGACACCAATAAATTCATGCCCAAAAGTCGTTCCGACCCTAGTATCCGGAACTTTTCCGCGATAAAGGTGTAAATCGGAGCCACAGATACAGGCGCGCGTCACTTGGAGTATTATATCTTGGGGATGTTGGATCTCTGGCAAGGGCTTTTCTGCTATACGCACACGATATGGCCCTCTATAATTCATTGCTTTCATATCCCAATAATTTTAAAGCATTTATACTTAATAGTACCCGAACATGTTAATTCAGCTAAGGTTGAGTTTGCTTTCAGAAAGCGTATTTAAACCCCAATCTATTGTGTAGTGATCCCCCATAAAATAAAAAGAGCCAAGCTTTTATGTTTGTGCCCGCTCTCAAAAATTAAGCGTGTTACCAGACAAACGAATCATCTGGTAAACACGCTAAACAACAAATTAACTTAACACCGCTTATGCATTTGATGGTTTATTGGCTCGACTCATTGCTAATTCGGTCAATAACACATCCGTTTCTTTTTCTTCTGCCAAAGTCTGTCCCAAAAGCTCCTGTGCCTCTGCATGTTCCATAAGATCTGCAAAGGTCGCTAGGCTACCGTAACTCGCAATCTCATAATGTTCTACTTTTTGGGCAGCCACGATCAGCGCAGCATCGATCACTTCCGGACTATCCTGATAATCTTCTATAATCTCTTCTGCTTCCGCGAGCAGGCCTTCCATTGCTTTACATTTCTTTCCACGCGGGGCTAAACCCAATGAAGAAAAAATACTTTTCAAACGTTCGATTTGCCCTTCTGTCTGCCCATAATGCACTTCAAATGCACCTCTCAATTTTTCGCTACTGGCGGCATTTGCCATTTTCTTCAGTCCAGTAAGCAATTGGCGTTCCGCCCCAAGGATGTCCTTCAATTCATCGACAAATAATTCGTGCAAATGCGCATTGGGCATATTAGATTCTTTCATTTGTGCCATAATAATATTTGTTTTATTGATTTAATACGATTAAAACATTTCAATGGTAGTTTGGTTGGTTATATCTTCAATTTGCGTATTTATTCCTATCGCTCCGTAAATACACGGTAAAATTTTCCGCGTCTAAACGCTTTGGCCCGAGACTTGTTTCACTAGCAACACAATACTTTAAACCCTTATGTATGGAAATGCTAGTCGGAATCGCTGCAGGAATACTCACCTCGGTATCCATGTTGCCCCAGTTGATCAAAGTCATAAAAGAAAAAGACGTACAGACCTTATCTCCGGTCATGATCGTTGTATTATTAGTGGGAGTCTCCTTATGGGTCGTGTATGGAATTATGAAATCCGAATGGCCGATTATATTATCCAACGCATTCTCCGTACTGGTGAATGCAACCCTCCTAACCTATTATTTAATCTACAGAGAATAGTCCGCAAAATCAATTAAAGCGGTTTGGGGATCGGATCAGTTCGATTAGTGTTCGCGCTGCTGGAGCTGCTGAAAGCGGATTTTGTCCCGTAATGAGGTTTTCATCCAACACCACATGTGCCATAAACGGTACAACTGCATGTGTAAAGTCTGCGCCATTATCAACCAGCCTCGTCTCGAGCTCAAAAGGAATATTATCTTTCCGCATCACAATCGATTCTTCCATATATTAATGTATCCAGGTATTGTATTCAAACCTGAATGTGCCTTTATCGTTTCTTTATTTTACGGATCTCTTGCTGTAGGTTAAAGAGTTCAGGTAATGCCGTAAAGGAGAAATGAGTAATATTCTCCCATCGCTGCTCTTGAACGAGTTCTGCATAAAGCTGTATGCTTTTATTGATATGCTCTTCAAATAAATGCTGGTAATCGCTTTCTCTTTCGACATTATAATTCTCAAAGCCCTTTTTCAACCGATCCAACAGAACGTCTACATCCTTCTCTGAAAGTTGTAAATCTTTACCTCGGCATAATTCGACGGTTTCTGGTTGGGTCTCTGTATAATAAGACTTCATACGGAGGCAGAGTGCTTTTATTTCTTTATTGTGACTATGGGAATGTAATAGATCAATCATGCCCAAGCCCTCCGTTCGCATAAATACAATTGTGCGGAGAACATCATATTCACGCGCGTCACTTTGTGCCTCAGAACGCGGCATCGGAATAATAAACAAAAACAACAATGCCCAAACCTCGATATTCATAATCAACTCATTTACATTAACATACTTTACAGGCTAACAATTATCTAATTGATTTGTTCAACATTATCTTGTCCCAGAAAGATAAACCGTACTTACACCGACTACCGACCTGTTAAATACCTGCTTGCTAACCCCACAAGCATACTAACAGGCGTATTTTCATCCAACCTGCGTATATATATCCTTTCTCGGGCGGTGAATACCTGAAATCTTGAAAATTAATGCTTCTCGCATATTTTTTGTAACAGGCTTGGTACATCTAAAATAACTTCAACATGGAAAACAAAGATTTGAACCTACAGCTTATTGAATACCGTTCGGTATTAAAAAGTCTTGCTTACAAGTTTACCAATGATCCTGAAGACATCCAAGACTTGGTACAGGAGACACTAATGCGTGCATTAAAATACGTAGATCAGTTTTTTCATAACCCAAGGGTGATATCCTGGTTGTTTGTTATTATGAAAAACATCTACATTAATCATTATCGGAATCGCAAGCATAGGCATCTTTATGAAAATCATAAAGTATCCCAATTGCAGGATCTGGGCTGCCACGAGCCTTTCACTGAGAATACTGTGGAAAAAAGCTTGGTATTAAAAGATGTGGAGCTTGCATTAACAAAACTGTCCACAGAACATAAAGAAATGTTTGAGTATCATGTACAAGGGTATAAATACAAGGAATTGTCCGAATTGTACAGACTTCCGGAGGGAACGATTAAATCAAGGATTTTTTTGATACGCAAGAGTTTACAAAAACAATTTTCGCACTATATGTAGCGATAAAACAAGATCTATCATACGAGGCGGGCGGCGTAAACTAATCCGCCTTTTGCTTGTTTGATAAGGTAAATTTGCAAGGAGAATTATTATGAGAGCAATATGGACAGGGGCTATCGGTTTTGGTTTAGTAAACATCCCTATTAAGATTTACAGCGCCACACAGAGCAGCAGCTTGGATCTAGATATGTTGGATCGCAAAGACCAATCCAACATAAAATATAAACGAGTAAATGAGAATACGGGCAAAGAGGTGAGCTGGGACAATTTTGTGAAGGGATACTTACTAAAGGATAAATATGTAGTGCTGGAGACCAGCGACTTCGAGGAAGCGAGTCCGGAAAAGAATAAAATGATCAACTTACATTCTTTTGTCAAAATAGAAGAAATCGATAGTATATATTTCGAAACCCCTTACTATCTAGAACCTGCCAAGGGCGGTGAAAAAGCCTACCAACTGTTACTTAAAGCTCTTGAGAAAAGTAAAACCGCGGGGTTGGGATCGTTTGTAATGCGTAGCGTTGAAAACCTTGCCTTGGTCAGACCGCACAGCAATCTATTGCTTCTGAACAAACTACGTTTTGAAGAAGAGATCCGTAGCCCCGAAGAGCTACGACTCCCTGTTAATACAAAAATGAAAAAAGAAGAAATGGATATGGCGTTGCAATTAATAAAGCAGCATTCGCAGGCATTCGATATATCCGCCTACAAAAATGAATATACTGCAGATCTTCTCAAAATCATCAAGCAGAAGGCTAAAGGCAAACATACATCGATACGGAAAATCAATGTCGAAAGCACCAAGTCGACCGATTTATTGGAAAAACTTAAAGCTAGTCTAGCCTAGTCGCTTCAGGGATTTTTTAATATCTACGGGGCTACTCCAAATGCCTGCCCATGGGTCTTTGATTTCTTTCACTCGCTTTAACATACTCTTAATCGTAAAGCTTTTGATATCAAGTCCAGGTCGTACCTCGCTCCAATCAAGTGGTGCACTGACCGTAGCGCCTTCCTTGGGTCTTAAGGAATAGGGAGAAGCAATCGTCTGCCCTCTTCTATTCTGCAAAAAGTCCAAATAAATCATTCCCTTACGTTTTTTGGGATCCCTTACAATGCTGGTTGTTTCTAAACACCTCTCGTGCAGCATCTCCGCCAACAATTGAATAAAATCGCGTACGATATCGTAATCATACTTTTTAGCAACGTAAAGATAAATGTGCATACCTGTAGATCCCGATGTTTTCACAAAGGAAGATGCCCCCATTTTGTCCAGGAATTCCTTGGCGAGTTTTGCAACTCGGATCACTTCCTCAAAATCGGCTCCGTTGGGATCTAAATCCAATACTGCAAAATCTGGATTCTCTGGATTTTTGTAAGTTGCGAGCCAGGGATTTATTTCGATAGACCCCAGATTCGCGATGTATAATAAGGTCGCCTTGTCGTTGCAAATAATATAATCAATATCCTTGCCTGTGCTCTCGGCATGAATTGGTACTGTTTTTACCCAATCTGGAATTTTATCCGGGTCTACGTCTTTTTGAAAGAAACTATCGGCATCGATCCCGTTTGGAAAGCGGTGCAATGAGATTGGTTTATCTTTCAGATAAGGTAACATATGATCTGCCATTTCCTCGTAATAAGCAATCATCTGGCCTTTTATATAATTGTCCTGTGGCCAGTACACCTTATCTAGATTCGTAAGCTGTACCGTTTTATTCCCAATAGTAATACTTTCGTCTTTATTTTCCATAGGTAATAATTCTTCTGATTCAATTTCTCGAGGTTTCTTATCCGTACGTAACATCTTAAATACGGGATGGCGTAAATGTTTATCCGATGTCCATTCGGAATAATAGACCTCACAGATAAGTTCGGGGCTCAACCAGGTCACGTCCTTCTCTTTTGCCACGTGTATCGCTTTTGGGAAGGGCTTTTTATCGCTTACTATCCTTTTCATCCGCTTATAGGTGGATTCTAATAACGCTTCGTCAAATCCTGTCCCGCAATTACCAATATATGTCAATACGCCTTCTTTATACATTCCTAAAACGAGTGCACCAAAATGCGATCTGTTACCTTGCGGTGTGGTGTATCCACAGATAATCGCCTCTTGGCTATGTCTCAATTTATACTTCACCCACTGTGCATTACGTATGCCTTCGAGATAGCGACTTTCCTTTTCTTTAGCAATAATTCCTTCCCAGTTTTGTTGTTCCGCTTTTTGCCGTAATGTATCTATATCCCCTTGCAACTCCTCGACAGGCTTGATAAATTTAATTTTCTTCAAACGTTTAAGAAGTAATCTCAGTAGTTCTTTACGCTGTACCAAGGTGTATTCGTTAAGCACCTCATTTTCCAGACGTAGAATATCGAATACGTAGTAGCGGAGATGCAGCGTGCTGGGTACAGGCTCGCCACTGGCTATAAGTTGAAAGTGTGAGCGTCCCTCCATGTCTTCGATCAGTAGCTCGCCATCTACACACACTTCCTTATCCAGTGCAGCTAGCTCCTGAACAATGGAAGGAAATAAATGATTCATACTTTTTCCACTACGAGAATACAGGTGTACTGCTTGCGAACTTCGTACCCCGATTATCCGGAAACCGTCATATTTCTTTTCATATACCCAATCACCTCCGGTTGGGAGCTTATCGACAAGCTTGGTGAGCATAGGTTTGGGTGGAGGTTGCTCCTTAAAAACGATACCGGCCTCTTTAATACTATCCGCTATACAATCTTCGCTATTGTATGGAGCATCGGTAGCGTATCTATCCTGATGTTTGATTAGCAGCCAAGCCTTGCCTTCATCGCCTTTCATCTGTACCAATGCAAATTCTCCACGTAAAATGTGGCCAAAAAGTTTAAATTTCAAAGATCCCTTTCGCCAGTTTTTCAAAAATTCGGCTTCATCCTTTGCCTCTGAAAACTCGTAATAGCCTGAATCAAAAATATGAACCGTACCTGCGCCATAATTACCTTTAGGTATGCTTCCCTCAAATGAAGCATAATCTATCGGATGGTCTTCGACCTGCATAGCCAATCGTTTGTCTTTGGGATACAGAGATGGCCCCTTAGGAACCGCCCAACTCTTTAATACACCATCCAATTCAAGTCGAAAATCATAGTGTAGCCTCGATGCATGATGACGCTGTACCACAAATCGTAGTTTATGTGCACTTTTTCTTTTAGAGACAGAAGGGGCTCCCTTCGGTTCATCTGTATTCTCGAAATCCCGTTTCTTATTGTATGTCGTAAGCTTAACCATATCCCTATCCTATAGCTGCTGAACAATCGACTGTTGCGAAGGTTTTTAATAAAATTTGATAGTGACTCACATCTAGGTATTTACCCGCGTGACGCTAGGTACTATACATCAAAAACAGGTGTTTTATACCACAACCTGATGCTAATCGAACTGTTAAAGACTTAAGTACACATAAATCAAACAATTATGGCTGAACAAATTCCAGAACAAATTGAGGGCAAGGCCTTTGATTATTTTAAAAGCGTAGATTTTTCCAGCATCACAGAAGCCGACCAGTTTTTTCAGAAGGCTAAAAATAGGTTATTGGATGTCAACCATTGGGACGATATCGCGGGAACCCCCTCTGCTACATTTAAAACAAAAGATGAATACGGACTGGAACTGGATCGTCCGGTGCGGCAAGGCGACTATATACAGATAGATATACCCGGACCAGGCCTGCCCTCGGCGGAGGGGTCCGATTGGGTACGCGTCGAGTCTATCAATGAAGAATCTACTGCTGAAAGTCGACAGATCTGCCTAACATTAAGACCAAGCCCAGACCCTACAAGTGAAAACACAGATACAGCTCATTTTTTTAAGCGATTGGCGACCTCCTCCATCCTAATTGAACAAAAAGACAAACACATCTTTTTGCATTATGCAGGTCGGAATGAAGTGATCAATACGGATAACAGTTCATTAATGGACAATGTCAGGAATTTTATGATAGGTCTTGGTGCAAAGATGGGAGCATCATTCCCCCAGTGGAAAGCTTTAGTAGAAGGTTTAGGTAATACACATTAAATACACATCAACATGAAAAAGCAAAAATCAACAACAGCTCAACAAGAAAAAGAAAAAGAGTACAAAGAACGTAAGCCCAAAACAGAAGTGGAAAGCAATACAGGCAAACGTCCAGAGAAAGACACCAATCCACTTCCCCCAAATCCGAACAAAGTAGATAACCACGATGAGTAGAAAAATAAATAGATTACGAAGAGGCTATTTTGATACCTCTAGCATCCATCTCTTTTTGTATAGATTCTAGAAAGCGGCTTTTAAACGAATCGATTAACCCGACATTACTTATACCTACCTGAAGCGATAGCTGATAATTATCAGCTGTCATGGATTGGGTCCATATTTTGATAGGTATATTTTTGTCAACTTCCTCAAAAGACATAATTTGTTCTCTTAGCCATCTTTTCCATTCTTCGAGTTCTAAACCCTTTTCTATTGATAACTGCATGTTGACACGTATATCGGAGTCCGAGAACGTCCAATTGACCAACCTGCCCGATAATAAATCTCCATTTGGGATAATAACACGGGCTCCTTGATCTGTCAATAGCGTACTCGAACGTATACCGATCTCCAAGACCTGTCCTTTCTTATCAGCAAGTTCTACGTAATCTCCTATCTTGAAAGGCTTTTCAAACACAAGGAAAATACCTGACACAAAGTTATTGATGATATTTTGCAACCCCAATCCTATCCCGACACTCAGCGCACCTATAATTACGGTTAACTTATCGATCCCCAGCCCCAGGATACTTATTCCGATCAAAAAGCCCACTACCACAATTAGTAGCCTAAATATCGGAAATAAAGGCAGCTTTTTGTGATGCTGCTCCTTGCCTATCGGTGTGTCAACTATCTTCTTCAGATTCTTTTGGAGCCAATTGGCGACTGCGATTACAAGGACTGCCAACAACAAGTTGCCATAGGAAAACGTAATATTTCCTAATTTATGTGCACTATTGAAAAGTTTATCAAATATAACGGCTGCTTCCCGGGTGAGGTGTAGCCCATTCAGCAACACTAAAACGACTAACAATGCACAGCAAAAGCGAATCACCCTATCGGCTGTAGCCCGCATTTGTCTTACATCAAATCTTCTGAACCAAGATTCTTCCCGAGCTATTTCATATTGTTTTTCCAGATCATGGAGTAGCATGTCGCGAAAAGCCTGCAAAGATAAACCCTGTAATAACCCTATGGCCGAAACCAAACTCCACATCCGAGCAATGTTTAAATACCCCATCACAAGTAGTACAACAGCTACAAAATGACCTAGTGCAATCGCTGTGCGTGTATATTTATGCAAATAGCCAATTGGATTGTCTAGATCCGTACGTTTCCCATAGCTCCATAATAGATAAATTCCTCCCAAATTTGCCACAGCAGCACTTATTTTGGTCCAATCAGACTCGGACAACAGGAGATTGGCGACAACTATTGCGGCATAATAAACAAACGTAAAAAGTAAGACTCTCTTCTTTAAAACAGAGAGTTCACTGTACAGAATAAGACCTAAAAATATAAATATAAGAAGGTAACTAACCTCCAATACAACTACCGGTAAGGTCAAGTTGGTAAAGGGTAACAGTATCAAAAATAAAATCAATGCTTTTAGGATTGGTATCCATAAAGGGTCATTCTTATGAATAGGCAATTCTTCTGGATCCTCTGGAGCCCTTCTTCCCATCTTAAATATCCAGTAAAAATAAAAGAAGCTGAGTAACAGCACAAAAAGACGGTTACTCCATGAAGGCATGTCAAAGTAGGTTAATGAAGCGCCATCCTTGATCCAGTTTTTCTCCATAGTCTTAAGGATCTGCCTCCGGGTAGAATAGGTATTACTTGTGGTTTTTATCGCTAAAAGTTCGTCTCTGCGTCTAAGGGTAGATTCCTGAAGATATTCCACCTCTCGATGCAGCCTTTCCAATCCATTCTCCATACGCTGAAGAGAATCTGACAAATTGGGGATTTGAACTTTAAGAGAATCACTAATCGCAATTTCGACCAACCCTAGCGTATCATTGGAATTCTGTTTCTTCCGTATGATTTCCTCTTTCAGGCGAGCTTCGTGTAGGATTTGGCTCAAATCTCTTATGGGTGACTGTAAATCTGAGAAGAATACCAGAGCGCTGTCGATAAATAAGGTGTCCGAGAGATTTTTTGCCCAAGATAGTCTCCGCTTCACACTGTCTACCACTCCAGACCATTGATTTAGCAGGTCCTGCCATTGCTGAACCTTCGTCCTAGAAAATTCTTCCTTTAAGACTTTCGGGCTATCTAATGCAGAATCGATCGTCTGTGCTTCGCAATAGGCAATAAACAAATTTAGGATTAAACAAATCAGCAACTTCCTCATTCGCTAGAACGTATAGTCAGTACCTGAATTAAGCAAAACGCTAAAATCTCTTAAAAAGTTGTGCACTCGTCGTCTGACAATATGTCTCAACCCACTAAGCGCTAGGTCTCCTAGTTTCCCGCCCGGTGGTGTATAACTGAATACAAAATCCATCACAGTAACTCCCGGCACTACGCCCTCCCGCAATTCGATCCGTCCGGTGAAATATATAAAAGCATCTTGACGAGCGGACCATCCCAAGAACTCATTTTCTTTTTCCTTCACGACAAATAATTCTGTTATAAAGGATTTGCCCAATATTTCGCAATGCATCTCCCAATGTTTCTTTTCAATATCGAGCGCTTTCACTCCTTTCAGCCAAGGCAAAAGTTGCTTCATATTTCGTAGATCATGAAAAAATGAAAATACATATTGGGGCGTACGCTGAATGATAAGCTGCTCTTTAAAATTAACCTGACCGTGATTTGTATTAAATCGATGCATAATTGACAAAAATGGCACCCTGCCCGTAGCACCGATATAAAGTAAAACGCCTCCAGAAGCCAACCGCCAAAGGGACAGAGGTCTTTTATTACTGCTCCTTAATAATCGCTGACCTGCATACAACGCCAGCAAGCGTAGCAACTCATCCTGCAGACTTTCATTTCTTGACTTGATTAGACTTTTAATTTCCATAACGAAGTGGACTTATGAAATACAATACTTCTTAAACAACTGGACAATAGACCTGTTAACCACAAAATCAGCACTAGTATTCGAAATGCTAGTACATCCCCTGATCCACATAAGCAACACCAATAATGCGACAATGGAGAGGATTAACCAGAGATACCAACCTGAACTCTTATTTCGTTTAACATTCGAATGTGCCATACTGCTTCTTTCTATGAGTGAACAGGCGTATTCTAAAAAGGTTTACCCACCTTAGATCCTGACCATTTAAAACGGCCAACAACGAAAATGAGAACCAATTGTTCATATAAAAAAATAAATATGACGGATAGTGAAAGACTGGAAGCAACATCCTTCTATAAGGACGTATTGTTACTGCTCCACGAAAGCGAATACGATTATATGCTTGGCGGAGCATTTGCGATGTACCACTACGCTGGCATTTATCGCGATACTAAAGATTTGGATATATTCTGCAAAAGCAGTGAATACCCCAGAATACTTAAACTTTTTGAAAATGCAGGCTATCAGGTCGAGCTGACGGATGTTCGCTGGCTAGCCAAAGTAATTAGAGGTGCATATTTTATCGATATTATTTTTGATAGTGTCAATCACATATGCACCGTTGAAGATAACTGGTACGAGCGCTCGGCCGAAGGTATTCTCTTTGACATCCCCGTTCGCTTTATCCCTGCCGAAGAGCTGATATGGTGCAAGATGTACGTGCAAAACAGAGAACGCTATGACAATGCAGACATCAATCATATACTACTACAATACGGACAAAAATTGGACTGGGACCATCTTCTCTACCGATTGGATGGGCATTGGCATTTGTTACTTGCGGCACTATTGATCTTTCAATTTGTGTATCCTGCAGACTATCGGGATATCATTCCCAAAAGAATTTTTGACGAACTATTAGCACGGGCCAAAGAACAGTATGACTTGCCACCACCTCGTGAAAAAGTATGTAGAGGTCCTCTTATCGATCAAACGCAGTACCAAGTAGATATTAAAGAATGGGATTATAAATCGTATACGATAACCACAATTTAAAAAATGGAAAGAACTAAAAAAAGAATAGCAGCGATGGCGGATATCCATGTAAAATCTACCGATCGCGGTATCTGGAGAGATACTTTTGAGCTTTTAAATGCAGAAGCAGATATTTTGGTCATTTGTGGAGATCTCACCGATACCGGGGATGAGGATGAAGCTAGCGTACTGGGCGAGGCTTTGAATAGTTTACATATACCCGTGATCGGCGTATTGGGCAATCACGATTTTGAAAAAGGAAGACAGAAGATAATCAAGCAAATACTTACTGAGCACAAGATGATACTGCTCGACGGGGAATATGCGGTAGCGGGTGATATAGGATTTGCAGGCACAAAGGGCTTTGGCGGTGGGTTTGACCAGTTTATGCTCTCTGTATTTGGCGAGGACATGATGAAGCAGTTTGTCCATGAAGCAGTGAATGAGTCTTTGCAGCTTGATCGTGCGCTTACCCGCTTGGAGCAAGAACATCCAACTTTGCCTAAGGTTGCCCTACTCCACTATGCTCCAATAAGAAACACTGTAAAGGGTGAGCCCGAACAGCTGTATCCGTTTTTGGGCTCTTCACATCTTGGAGAAGCTTTAAATAGGAGAAACGTTGCTGTTGCCTTTCATGGTCATGCGCACGGCGGAACGGTATTTGGACAGACCTCAAGTAATATACCAGTTTACAATGTTGCTCTGCCTTTACTTAAAAACCAACAATTGGGTAAACACTATATGGTGATAGAAGTATGATGAATTGACAAAAATTCAAAAGACCTCTATAACTCCATTTCCGACGATAGCAAATACCTGATTGTAGGCTGTGTTCTTTAGGATATGAAGCCCCGTCCACCGACCAAAAGCTGGAAGTAGAAATACATTATCTTGCAAGACGAAACAAGGCAAACGAAACAATTGTCTCCCGCGCCTCTGGATCTGTACACCTGGATGAAGATGTCCTACTATATTCATGGTATGGCGAGGAATATCCGGTATAACCTCATGCGATAGAATAAGACGATCTCCAAGCTGTAAGTAATCTACCACTTGGAGTGGAGACAGGGTCAATACCGCTTTAGGAAGAATATCATGATTGCCCTTGGTTAGAATAAATGATATATCCTTAAATTGTTGTAGATATACAACAAATTCGTCCCATTCGCTATTCCAAGTAGAATGAAAGAGATATTCGATCATGCGAAAATTGATATTTATAGTGAGCAAACGGACAAAGGGTGGTATACTTCATAAAAGACAACGGTATAGGTATTCATCCGAATTTAACAAAAACTTATGTATTTTCAGTAGATCGAGTAACACCGCGGAACATCAGGATACAGGTATCGGCTTATGCCTCGCAAAACGCATTATCGAGTGATACGCAGTAGGCATTAATGTGTCCAGAACAGAGGGCACTAGTTCGTCTCTGCTTCCTAAACAAGGTGTAACGCCGTATAAATCAGTCTTCGGTCGCATAGCTGATGATCTCATGCGAATCTTTATGTCTAAAACTTATCGAAAGATGATCTTCAAGCCCATGCAACTTCTCGTAGATGAGACTCTCCGAATACCAGCATTCAAGCTCCTTTAAAGCTTTTAAAACCTGATCGCCATCGCTATACTCACCGAATAACACTTCACTATGTGTTAGTTTATCGCGCGCTTCTACACGTTTAATTATTTTGATATTTCTATTGGTGACCACTTGTTCCATCTCTGGCTATATCTAAAATTAAAAAATAGACTGCCCTATAATATATAATAAAAAAGAAGAACATATGTTGTGCTGGGCAGCCTCTACCTGTAAACCTCTACTCGGCTTTCGCATTGAGATTGGTATCCGCTATACTCGTCAATAACTCGTCGCATTTTTTTCTTCTTTCAAGGTCTGCATCAATAATTTGAGCGTCTGTTCATGTTCTAAGACTTTAGCAAAAGCAGCAAGTGTGCCATATGTTGCAATCTCGTAATGTTCTACCTTTTGAGCGGCCGCGATAATGCCAGCATTGCGTACTGCTCCAGATTGCGTTTCTTCCATGATACTGATCCCTTCCTCAATCAATCCTCCCATCGCATCGCATTTCTGCGTCTGCGCCTTCTTATCGATACTTTCAAAACACGCTTTCAAACCCTTTACATGTCTTTCTGTCTCTTTGATATGTTGGGTAATAGCTTTTTTCAGCTTCTCAGACGTAGCATTTTCTCCATCTTTGGAAGTGCTTTCAAAAGTGCCTTTTTAGCCAATAAAATCTCCTTAAGACCGTCTCCAGATAGATCCTGCAGATCCTTTGCTAAATCAGCTTTTGCCTTTACCTTTGCGCTTGTAGCGTTCGTATTAGTTTTTTCCTTCTTCATATTCAAAGTGGATAACTCTTTTGCTCCTGTCTTTGCTTTAGAACCTGTAGTTGGAGTCTTTGTCAGACTTTTCATCGTTGTTGCCATAATATGATATAATTTAAGGCTTTAGCAGCCATGATCAATCGTTGAACAACACTGTGAGATGAACGTTGCCCCCTACCAATCAAAAAGCGTACTATTTGCTTAACATTACGTACAAACACCTATGATACGTCCTATTAACTGTACCTCTGGATATTAATAGCTATGGTCCAATTGTCCTTGCCACAACGCCTGCATTGTGGCAATGCTTTGTTTAATTCGTGTTCGACAACTCCACAATACATGCAGGCGAAAGGGCCCTCACTGTTGGCAATATCAACTTTTATATAGCTTGAGGGGAACAACGGAAGGCCGTATCGCACTTCTTCATCAGCATAAAAAAGTACACTCAGTGTCCCATCGATTTCCAACACGCCTTCGCGCACCTGTCCAAGATGCTCCACATTCAAGTTTCGGAGTTCGGAGAAGAACTCCATTTTTGAAAATTCACTATCATTTTCATGTTTAATATCAAACATGCCGTCTTGTACCACTTGCAATACCTTTCCTTCCAACAGATAGGTTACTTTTTGAGAGCGAGATGCGAGCCAAGTCACCAATTTATAAACCAGGATCACGCATGTAAAGACGATGACAGCATATACAATTGGTATATCGCTCTGAAACATGGGATCACCAGCTGCAGAACCTAGACTAATGATAATGGCAACTTCAAAAACTGTCAGCTGGCGAACACCGCGCCTGCCGGACAAACGGAGGATGGTAAGAATCAGCAAAAACATAACTACTGTGCGTATAGCAATTTCTCCTAGAAAAATCATCTCCGAATCGCGGCCAATAATATCCTCCAAATCGATCATACAAAAATCACATAAAAAGAAAAAGGTTATGCTTCTTGAATGAAAAAACATCTCCATTTGCACACACTAAACTCCTGACTCACATAACTGTTAGTGGGAGTCCAGCGCACTACCTATTGTTGATTTTTAATTGTTGTTTCGGACATAGAACAATCCTAGCCAATAATAGTTTCAATTTTTTTGTTTTTAATACCACTTCTATTTCCAATATGCTAAATGTCACAACAAACTATCTTAATAAGTACATAACGGACCATACTAATGAGTACGATTAGTGTAGAAAAAAGACTCGAATGCACAACTGAAAATTTTTACTTTGATTAATAAGTACTAAAGTTATAATGATTATTTCACAGCAGTCAATAGATTGATAAGACTTGCACAGAGTAAACCTATAATAGGACGATACATAGTCAAAATAAAAAATGTCTTGGTCAATGACAAAGGCATTTTTATTTATTCAAACTCCATTAAGATTATAACTCCACTTTTTTCAGAAAAGGCTCTTAACATTACACTAATTGTTAGTTCAACCCTTTTTCTGATACGACTTTTTCACGCATCTTGCCCACCCTAATCACGTCCAATAGGGCGAGGAATTGCTATAGTTCTTTATCTTCTTCAATGGGTTTCATTTGATTGGCTTAAAAACGTTCTATTACCTGTCCCAAGACTGTGCATGAGGAAGGTGGCCAAGCCCTTTAGCTACAAGTTCTCTTTATCTAAAGTTATAATCTTGAGCAGAATAACGATGTCCTACTGTAAAGGACTCATCAAAAGCATTAACAGCGAAAAGTATTCATGTATAAGCAAGGGCCGCCCTCGTGTCGTCTATAGCTAATTGGAAGGAAATGAATTTCAGTTAGATTCTATCGCCTATTAACCGGATAAAAAAACACCTCCAGAAATTAAATTTCTAGAGGTGTTAAAATTTGAGTTTATCTGTATTTATTCTATTCCATGGTAGGATTGAAGTCTCCACCCCAATCTTTGTTCTGCAAAATTTTAGGGTTACGATCAATAATTGACTGACCTATTGGGAAGAAATAATAGGTATTAGGAACTTCCATGACCTTTACTCCATTTTTGGGAACCTGTAAGACACTGTATTTAAAATTTGCCTCTTTAAGTTGATATGTCTTAGCTAATTCAGCAGCTTGTTTTATATCCATTTCTGTACCATTGGAATTGATGGCTACAGCTTCAACACCGTGTTTTGTTGATTTATCTAGTAGGTTTAGTTTTCGGCTCCTTCTTAAATCCCAGAAACGATGTCCTTCAAAACATAATTCGATGTTTCTTTCTGCTAGAATAGCTTCACGCATTTGGTCACGAGAATTTGCTGAGATTCCGTATTTCCCATCAGTTCCCGCTTCAATGCCTGCACGTTTCCTTAATTGAACAAGCATGTCTAGGGCTGTTGTAAAATCTCCCGTTTCATTTGCTGTTTCAGCATAGTTCAACATAACTTCAGCTAAACGCATTAACACAAAATCAACATCATACTGTGTTTCTACCTCCGTTTGTTTTAGAGATAATTTGCTGTTCTTCAAAATAAAGAAGCCACTGTAGCGATCTTGATTAGTCGAGTTGATACCGGCTGCTGGGTTGACGCCAAAGTTATCTAATGCATCGGCAATTCCTAACGACGTATATTGACGTTTTCCTGCCTTCCCAGAAACTTCGTAGATTTTCCCATTCCAAACAATGGATTTATCAAATCTTGGATCTCTGTTCAACCAATAAGATTGTAAGAATTCTTCATCTGATTTATGGTATTTCCCTGATGCATCTGTATACAGTTTTCCATCTTTCATAGGGAATTCTTTAACAAAATCCCAGGTAGGAACAGAACTTGCAGGACCACGGCTTTCAAATCCTGGTCTAACTCCATTGTCCCAGTTTCCAACTTTGTTTGGGTATGCGTTAATAACAGCAAATACTACTTCGGGACCTTTTTCAATTAAGGTTATATTTGAATAGTCAGCGGTTAGGCTATAATTATTCTTTTTTAATTGATCATAAGCCATTTTATTAGCTGTATGTGCCTCATTCCAGTATGCATTGTTATATGGATTTGAGGGGTTAAATTGTGGGGATGCCTTATACAATAGAACTTTCGCTTTAAAAGCTGCAGCAAAGTTTCCATCTATCCTCCCATAATTCGCAGAGGATTTTTCTATGGTCTCTGGCAATAATTTGATAGCGTCATCCAAATCTTTCACCAAAAGATCGAAAGTTTCTTTTGTTGAGTTTCTTGGCGTATTTAAATCATCTGTTTCTGCATTTTGTGGAACAGTAATGTACGGAATACCTCCATATTGTTTCAGCATATCAAAATACACAAATGCTCTAAGGAAATAAGCTTCTCCTAAAGTTCTGTCCTTAATATCTTGGGTTAAATTCGCGCTCTCTTGAACCTTTTGGATAGCCGTGTTTATTTTTCTGATGTTTGTGTAGTTCCAGGTCTTAAAAGCACCAGTTGTTGGTGCAATAGTATTTAATTGAAAGGGTATTCCTACCAGTTGCTCACTGTAGGAGTCTTGTCCTGAGCTCCAGTTTCCGAATACCGTATAAAGGTTAGCCATATAAGCATTAACCAAGTTAGGATCCTGCCACACTTTATCTTCATCCAGCGACTGTAAATCCTCTATATCCAGCACATTCTTACATGAGGAAAATAGAGCTGAAAGTCCCAATGCTATTATTAATATCTTTTTCATGATTAATTCCGATTAAAATTTAATGTCCAATCCAAATGTAAATGTCTTCATTAATGGGTATGAGTCATAATTCAGCTGTTCGGGGTCATGAAACTCCGTCATTGGCGAAAAGACAAATAAGTTTGTGCCATTGAAGAATACATTGATGCTGTTCATTTTGATTTTTTCTGTGAAACTTGTGGGTAACTGATAGGCAACATTCAAATCTTTCAATCTGAAGAATGACCCGCTACGCATCCAAAAAGAGGATGGATCGGTCCCTGATTCTGCCCAGTTGTAACCAACTGGTCTTGGATATTGTGCATTTGGATTTTCGGGTGTCCAAACATCTCCAGCCCAAATTGGGTAATACGGACGGAATGTTCCACCATGCTGACGCATACCACCTCCCTCTTGGTTTGAAATCATACGATCATATTTAAAAACACCTTGAAACAACACATTCACCGAAATGCCTTTCCATGAACCGTTCAATCCCAAACCATAGTCCCAACGTGGGGAGTTGTTTGTTGATAACAGAACTACGTCATTTCCGTCGACTTTACCGTCAGGAGTTTCAGAATAACCTTGTCCGCGAACATCTTCATATAAAATCATTCCCAAATAGGGATCTCTACCATATGTTTTGAAACCTGAAGCAAGTAACTGATCAAGTTGTTCTTGGGTTCTAACAATTCCTAAGGAATTAAAACCAAATAACATGTTTGCAGGTTGGCCAATTCTAGATCTAAAATGTTCTAACCCTCCTGCTGCATAGGCCGCTGGTTCATCAAATACATCCCATTGATCGACAGCATAGCCTAAATTTCCTGAAATACCATAAGCTACTTCTCCTATGCGGTCATTCCAATTCACAGAAAGCTCACCTCCTTTATAACTCCTTGCAGCATAGTTTTCGGGGGCTAAAGATCTACCATAAGTGTCTGGTAACAAAACTGTCCTCGGACCTAAAATGTGTGTCTCTGCTCTTTTGAAAACCTCGATTGATCCATTCAATTTATTGTTGATAAAACCGTAGTCCAACCCTAAATTGTAACTTTCCGATTTTGTCCAAGTAATATTTGGGTTTGGAGTCGATCCATAAGCCAAACCATTGTAGTAACGGTCACCGAAAATGAATCCTGTTGTCGTTGCATACTTCTCAGAAAAAGAAAAAGGGTTGATCGCATTTCCATTGACATCAAGGTAGTTTCCTGTAGCTCCATACGCAAAACGAAGTTTTAAATCAGAAACTTTATCCTTTATACCCGCAAAAAATTCCTCTTCTGAAATTCTCCAAGCAGCGGATACTGAAGGGAAGAAACCAAAGCGTTCCTGTTCTGGAAATAATGCGGCACCATCATAGCGGAAGGAGCCCTCTAAAAGATATTTACTTCCATAGGCATAATTAAAACGGCCAATAACCGATTGTCTTGCGTCTATTCCTTCCCAACCATTAGTTGCCCTAAAATTACGGTCCGTTGGATAAACATGCATTTGGTCAAGTGGCGTAATTGGACTTTGGGCGGTTGAAGTAATATTCGTAAATCCCTTCTCTCCCTGTTCAAATACTAAGGTTGCACCAATGTCGTGCTTGCCAAAGGTTTGAGCATAATTCAAGAAAAAGTTCATCTGATACTCCCATCTGCGTTGCGTATAGTAATCCATAAACGGATTTTGCTGACTGAAAGTAAAGATATTTATACGGTCTTCCGAAGGGGGGGCAGGAATAAACGGATTGCCATCTGGATCCAATGAGGTAAAAGTATAGTTCTTTTGGAAGCTCATATAGCGCTTTCTCAGATAATCTTCACCGATATAACTACCCACAAATTTTGTTGATAGACCAGGAACCAATTTGTCCAGTTTTAAGTTCAACGACAAGATTGGATTTACTTGCCTAACTTTACGGTCAATGTAACGATCACCAATGACTTGATCGATTACGTTCCATGCCTGCCAACTACCCATTGGGGTTTGTACAGGGAAAGCAGTTGGTGTATTACTTGGAGTTCCATCTTGCGTTAGATAGAAAGGATACATTTTTGGCCAGTTGAAGGTCACACGATAAAAATCAGATACATCAAAGTCGTCGTCATTAGATGATGTGCTAAACGGCCAATAGAAACGATTGGAATTTTGTTGATTGGCTGAAATATTAACATCCACACTGAATGCATCCGTAATAATTGCCGAAACATTGGATCTTAAATTGAATTTCTGGTGATCAACTGATTGATAAGACCCATTTTCATTCCTGTAACTTAATAAATTATAGTAAGTGATTTTTTCACTTCCCCCAGCTACGGAAATTGACTGTCGGTTACTGATTGGATTTCGCCATATTACGTCATTAACGCTATAATTTTTGTCTTTAAAGTAATCAAACTCTTCCTGTCCATTTGGTTTTGGCAAGCCTTGAAATTCAGCGACCCTATTTTGGTAAGTAAGTTCGTCTGTTGCTGTCGTAAGGTCCGCTAATGGTGTCATGGTCGGATTACTTACCGCAATATTGCTTTGGAAATTGAATTCAGGCGTTTTTACTGTTCCTTTTTTGGTGGTCACAATAACAACCCCATTTCCTGCACGTGTTCCATAGACTGCTGCTGCCCCTGCGTCTTTCAGGAAGGACATCTGGTCTACTTCATTTGCTTCTAAAGCATCAAACGCAGCTTTATCACGGACAATACCGTCTATGACAAACAAAGGCTCTGCAAAGCTCCCCCTGAATCTGATCTTTGAACTAGCCCCTG
The DNA here is from genome assembly GCF_009557615.1 of Sphingobacteruim zhuxiongii. Classification (NCBI taxonomy): domain Bacteria; kingdom Pseudomonadati; phylum Bacteroidota; class Sphingobacteriia; order Sphingobacteriales; family Sphingobacteriaceae; genus Sphingobacterium; species Sphingobacterium zhuxiongii. Next base: position 55,941 of record NZ_CP045652.1, on the reverse strand, counting down.
CTAATCCTGAGGTTCCGGTTACTTTAACGCCAGGAGCACGGCCAGCAATTGCATTGGAAAGGTTGGACGGGGAAACATTCTTTAGTGCATCGCCATTCACTGTGGAAATTGCTGAAGTAATGTTTGCTCTTTTCTGAGTGCCATAACCAATAACAACAACTTCATCAATATTTGCATTGTCAGTCAGTAATGTAACATTGATTGCGGCATTGGATACAGTGATTTCTTGTGTTAAATAACCTAAGTTTCGAATAATGATGGTTTCGCCTGTATTGGCATTGATGGAAAATTCACCCTTCGCATCGCTACTTGTTGCTCGTGTGGTACCCTTAACTAATATTGTTGCTCCAACGATCGGATTTCCAGCATCATCTTTTACAGATCCGGTGATGGTGTTTTGCTGTACAACAACTACTGTAGAGGCAAAATTCCCTTTTTCTGCAAACACTTCCGGGGAGGAGCTCAACAAGCACACCGCAAGCATCGACAAGGACTTTGCCCCCAAAAAAACACGTTTTTTTTGAGTCATGATAGTAATAATTGATAGTTAATTTGGTCGCCTTTTTTATTAGGCGGATTAAGTGTTTGTTTGTTTTAGGTGTTTTTCTGGATTAAGTTTTTTCTATTTCATTATTTTTAGATTTAGTGGATACTTATTGATTATTAATCAAATGTAATTGATAGAAATTTATCTACAAAATGATATATAGCATTCAAAAAAAATCTAATTAGGTAAAAAAATAACTTTTTGAACATGGATTACTTTTGGAATTACTAGTTTCTCATGTTTTATGAGATAAAAAGGGATTTTGTTAGGGAAATCGTGTTATTCCAAAGCGTAAGATCTAGAAACTGTTTAAATTAATATTCAATTTTTAACCTTTTGAATTATTTCCATCGCAAATGGCTTTGCATCATATTTTCGCTCAAACAGCACATGATATTCCCTTCTGCCTCTTATTTGGCTCTTTCATCGTCATCACACACACATATCAAGCTCAGTTACCATGGTGTGGAATCCTAATCGTGAAAAGAACAATATACTCTCCTCAAATTATTGAGTATTAAAATTTATGAAAATGTTAATATTCTTAGTAAAATCAAACTAATTATCTGAATGAAATGTGTCTAAGTAAAGAATTTTGGAATACTCCAAAATATCAAACGCACATAAATTACCACTATTTTAGAAAGGAAAATTCAAATAGAAACATATTGATTGTCACGCGTTTAAATATTGTGCATTTCCGATATTGAAAATATAATCTAGAATTACTAATTATCAATTTTATATACATTAGAAATCAATACCCAGTTTCGTTACTAACTCTTCCATATCCTTACTGATTCTATTATCCAGTAATTTCGCGTAATGCTGGGTTGTGCGTATGTCAAGATGGCCGAGCATCTTAGAAACCGTTTCAATCGGTACCCCATTTGAAAGTGTCACTGTGGTTGCGAACGTATGTCTTGCAATATGAAAGGTTAGCTCTTTTGTTATTCCACACAGATCTGCTATTTCTTTGAGGTAGCTATTCATTTTCTGATTGCTCAATATGGGCAATAATTGTCCGTTAGATTTACTTGGAGGATAATCTCGATATAACTTTAGGATTTCAAGTGCCTTTGGAAGAATAGGAATAGATGAAAGTGTATTTGTCTTTTGTCTGTTGATCTTTATCCAAAATCTATTATCAATACCGACCTCAATATTGCGTTTGGTTAATTTTGATACATCCGCATAGGAAAGTCCCGTATAACAGCAGAACACAAATATGTCCCTGACATGTTGGAGCCTTAGAATCTCCAGCTTTTTGTTTACGATTCGTGTTAATTCGTCTCTGTTCAGGTAGGATTTCTCCTTAGGCTTAGCATTTGTCTTATAAAACTTGAAAGGATTTGACGTAATCCATTCATGCGCTAGACTTAGATTAATAATCTTTCTTAGATGCTTCATGTATTTAGCAGCTGAAATATCAGAGCATGCTTTTTCAGTTCGAAGATAGTATTCATACCCAACTATAAATGAATGGTCAATTTTATGGAGTTCAACATCGGAAGCAGAAAATTCCTTTGCTATATAGCTTTCTAAATGTGAATGGGTCGTCCTGTAACCTTTTAAGGTATTTTCCCTAAAACCATTGCCAAGCAAGGAATCCATTTTAAGATTATGATCTCTTAGAACCGACAATAATGTCTTTTGGTTTTCTGCCTTCCCTGTAATTTTTAATTTAAGGAGTTCAATGGTAGGTATTTCTCCTAATTTCAAGATTTCAAGGTGGAGAGCAGCAACTTTCAGATTCAACATTTCCAGATAACTGTTTAAAGTCTTGACCTCCTCAGTATTGCCTTTAGATCGATTTGCTTTGGAATTCCACCGACTTGGGTCACAACTCTTTCCTGTGGAGATTTCACATACTGATCCATCGATCGTAATTCTCATGTAAATGGGCTTAGCTCCATTCACATAATTCTTTGGTTTCTTCAAGTAGAAGAGCAAGGAATAATTTGTACTCATGACTTAACATTTAAACGTGTAACAAAATTAGCCTTGCAGCAAAAACACATCAAGATGTCAATCTATAGAACATGTTGAAAATCAGCGAATTGAATTCGCTTCAGTGAGTGCTTCAATCAAATTTAATGACTCACTGAATGACTCACTAAAAGTTTGGGATCATACCGAAAGTTTGGGGGGTAAAGATTTTTAAGCATACAATTTCATCACTCTGTACAGGAAGAATGTTGTGTCCCTTACGCCACGGAAGACGCTTCTGAAAGCTTTGAGTTTTGCATTGAAGGATTCTGCGGAAGCATTGGCACTTCTATTGTCGAAGTAGTGTAGGATGTATTGATGATGCGCTGCAATGGATTTTGCCACGCTCTCAAAGGAAGCAATACCCGCATTCTCAACCTGATTGTGCCATAGGCCTAGCTTGGTAAATGCTACCTTTTTGTCCTTGCATTTGTTGAAGATGTCCCCTAAGGCAATTCCAAGATCATAAGCCTGTTTTAGCTTGGGGAACCGCAGGAATAATAATTCAGCACGATGTTTCTGGCTTTCCGACCATCGGCTTGGATGCTTGAACAATAGGTGTCTGGATCTAGCCAACAGCTGTTTGAGCGTATCACCATTTGGCAACAATTCCGGTTCATACGGGATCCCTCGCTTTCGTGATTCCATTATTTTCTTGCTTTCTGCATCCAAGACTTCCCAACGATACTTGATACGGAGTTCCTGCACGGCATCGTAAGCTAACTTTTGGACATGGAACCGATCGACCACACGTCTGGCATTTCTGAAACATCTACGGATTGCCTTGGCCATGTTGGGAGCCATATCCATGGTCACCTCCTTTACCTTATTCCTCGAGCGCAAGGGTATTCGCTCGAGAACAGCCATGATATCCTCAGCCTTGGTACCCTTTATAGTTGCTAAAATCGTTCCTTTACGCCCTTTTGCCGATTTACTGCTAACAATGGTATATAATTCACCGTTGCTGAAGCTGGTCTCATCAATGCTCAGGTGTTCCGATATGTTTTCAGGGAACAATGTCCAGCTCTCGGCATGAGGCTTTTGGTCCCAATCATGGAAATCACTGAGGTGGTTCTTGTATTGATCCTGTAGTTGTTTGCCGTCCATCTGGAAGAACAGACCTACCAATTGGGCGCTTACAGGGTAGCTATCCAAATATCTTCTTTAAAAAAAGCCCGAATTCCGTAGTCATTCGAGCGCCCTCACGCACTAGGTTCCAATCTCTTGTGATGATATCTCCGGTATCCAGTACCGTCCATCGACGACGGCGGATATGTAGCGTAACTTTCTGGCCTCGAATGGGAAAGTCTGAAATTTCAGTAGAAGGCATAAAACCCTTTGACTCCAACTTGCTGTGCTCATAGCCTGTCGGAGCAATATTAAGTTCATCTAAGTAAATATGGAGTTGATTGTCGACCTGATCGACTTCTAAAATCTGGAAGTATTCCAAAAGCCCTTCGGGCATCAATAAGGATAGTAATTTACGTTCGGCTTCTTGCAAGGGATATTTGTATTAAAGACGCTAAACTAAGAAATTTTTAACACTCCCCCCAAGAATTCAGCTTGATCCAATTTCTGAACATTTTGACCTGCCGTAAAACAAAAAAGCCTGCAAACGTTAAAGTTGCAAGCTTTTGTGTTTTTTGATCTTCGATCTGGTAGCCCGTAGGGGAATCGAACCCCTGTTTCAAGAATGAAAATCTTGCGTCCTAACCCCTAGACGAACGGGCCCTTTTGCTTTGGTGATGCAAATATAGCCTCTTTATCTATTTAGCCAAAATATTTTTTAAAGCAAACGTATAACTCATTGGATTTGAAAATATTATTTTTTATATCAAATCGAATCCGATGTCAGTTCTAAAGTATTTCCCTTCAAAAAACACTCTTCCCGCATCGGCGGTAGCTTGTTGAAGTGCAGAAAACAGATCCTCTTCCAATGCGGTAATTGCCAAAACACGACCTCCAGCTGTTACGACATTTGCTCCGACTTGCTTCGTACCTGCATGGAAAACTATGGACTCTTTTACGTTTTCCATATTACTAATTACCTTCCCATTCTCATAGTCTCCCGGGTATCCTCCAGAAACGATAACTACAGTAGCTGCAGTTTTTGGACTTACGGTATAAGAACGATCAGCTAAGTTACCTTGCGCGACACCTTCCAAAAGATCAACTAAGTCAGAGTCAATACGAACTAATACAGATTCTGTCTCTGGATCGCCCATACGAACATTGTACTCAATAACAAAAGGCTCGCCATCCACATTCATTAATCCGATAAAAATAAAGCCTTTATAAGGGATATTATCTTTTTTCAAACCATCTACAGTTGGTTTGATAATTCTTTCTTCTACTTTGTCAAGGAATACCTGGTCAGCGAATGGAACGGGAGAAACCGACCCCATACCACCTGTGTTTAATCCTGTATCTCCTTCTCCGATACGCTTATAATCTTTTGCAGACGGTAAAACTTTATAGTTCTCTCCATCTGTTAATACGAATACGGATAGTTCAATACCTTTTAAAAACTCTTCAACGACAACAACTTGACTAGCTTCACCAAACTTCGCGTCACTAATCATTGCTTTTAGCTCTGCTTTTGCGTCTTCATAGGACTCGCAAATCAATACGCCTTTACCTGCCGCCAATCCATCTGCTTTTAATACAATTGGGAGCTTCTGCGTATCCAAATAAGCTAATCCTTCTTCTAGATTAGACTTGTCGAATGAACGAAATGCCGCTGTTGGTACTTGGTGGCGAATCATAAACTCTTTAGAGAAGTCTTTAGACCCCTCTAGTTGAGCACCTTCTGCTTGAGGGCCTACCACTGCGATATGCTTCAACTGTTCGTCTGCAAGGAAATAATCATGAATACCCTTAACCAATGGTTCCTCTGGTCCAACAACAATCATTTCGATATTGTTGGCAAGTGAAAACTCACCAATACCCTTGAAATCAGTTACTTTCAACGCCACGTTCTCGCCGTACTGTCCAGTACCGGCATTTCCAGGTGCGATAAATAATTTTGATAGTTTAGGACTTTTAGAGATTTTATAGGCAAAGGCAGACTCTCTACCTCCAGAGCCGATAATAAGAATATTCATATCGCAAAGATATTGAAGCAAATGTAAATATCATCCTATCATCGCATCTTTTATAATTTCTTATCATTTTTTCGTATCATTATAATGATTTTACTGACTAGAATTATGAAGCGTCTCCTCTATTTGTTCACCGTGGTTTTGCTATCATTACAAATCCATATAACCTTCGCTCAAGATATAAATAAACTACAAGAGCAACTATTTGATTATGCTTCAAACCATCCCCAAGAAAAGATCCATGTACACACCGATCGAAATTTATATAGCGCGGGGGAAACCATTTGGTATAAGGCTTATACGGTTATTGACATCGAAAATCAACTCTCGACACTTTCCAACCTAGTACATATTGACCTCATTGATCCAAAAGGATCGATCATCGCATCCAGACTCCACGCTAATATTAGCGGGCTAAGTTCTGGGGATATCGAGCTGACAGACACATTAGTGGAAGGATCGTATCGATTGAGAGCTTATACGAACTGGATGCGGAACGACAGCTCATACTATTTTTTCGAGAAAGTAATCGAAATTGGTAACATGAGGACCGATGAGCTTTTTACAAACGTCAGCTTGGTAAGCATGGATGGTATCCAATACTATCAAATAAAGGTGAACAATACGGACGGTTCACTCCTCCCCAAAACAGCCGTTCGCTACGACATTTTTGATCAAAATAAACCTGTCGACAAAGGGAGAGCAACTTTAAATGAAAACGGCGAAATACTAATTAAAGTCGACAATAAGAATCGTGGAAAAGGCATATTACTTAGCATAAAGAAACCCGACCGCAGAACGATAAAGAAATACATTAACGGAAAATCATTCTTTTCCGAAAACGACGTGCAGTTTTTTCCTGAGGGCGGGAACTACCTTTCCAATGAACTTAATAAAATCGCCTTTAAGGCAACTAATCCACAAGGCAGGGGAATCCCAGCAACCGTAAACATTATTACAAACAGCAATGATACTGCGGGACGCGTGAAAAGCAATGAGTTAGGAATGGCAGCGACAACTGTCTTTCTTTCGGATAACACAACATATCGAGCAGAGGTAAAATTTAATGATGGAAGCACAAAAACCGTAGCCTTACCAACGGGAGCAAAGAGTGGTTACAATATGCTTGTCGCTACGAATTTTAACAAGATCTATACGCAGGTAAACCTCACTGAAGATCATTTGAATGGAAAAGATATTTACATCATTTATCAACACCTTGGAAAGGTATTCTATATCGCAAAACAATTAGCAACTAAGAAAAACCTAACATTTATCAAAGAACAGAAGGATCTCCCAACAGGCGTAATCACGATCAGTATTTTAGATCATATGCTGACACCTGTGGCGGAAAGGGCCTATTTTAATAACAAATCCTATAAAACGACACTCCAAGTTACGTTAGATAAAAATAGTTATAGCAAGCGATCTAAAGTCTCGAGCGACATTATTTTGGGTACGACTGTAGATAGTTTAACAACCGCAGCATTATCCGCCTCCGTTGTGAACCTGAGCCATATAGGCACAAGTTCTGAAGAGGGAATTAATATACTGAGCAGCTTATTGTTACAGGCAGATGTGAAGGGATATATTGAGCGTCCTTCATTTTATTTTAATGCCGACGGCAGCTATAAGACCGAGGATTTAGACCGTTTGTTATTAACTCAAGGTTGGCGAAAAATCGCTTGGAAAAATTTAGACTCGCTAGACAAGAAGCCAAAATTCCAAGCAGAGAAAGCTATCAATTTAGCAGGATTTGCTAGAAAAATAGGAAGAAAAGCTCCCGTTCCGAATGCAAAAATACAGTTGATATCCACCAATAATTACATGGAGTTTATTGATACTGTAGCGAATGAAAACGGTTATTTCGAGTTTAACAACCTAATCTTCCCGGATAGTATTAAGTTTATTGTTTCTGCTCGGGATCAAAAAGACAAAAAAAACATAGACTTAAGTTTAGTGAATACCCCCCCAGCAGAGATTAATCAAGAGCGTAACGGCCCATTGTTGAATAACAGCATAAATAGTCTTTTCAAAAATGAGCTACTTGCTAATAGTGAATTCTACACGGAGCTCGAGAAAAAAGGATTGATGGATAAAACTATTCAAATCGAAGAAGTCATTGTTCGAGCGGTAAGACCAAAGGCAGCCGAACACTCTAGCAATCTAAATCGTCCGGGAAATGCTGATCAAGTAATTACGGCTGAAGAGTTATCTTCATGCCCAAACTTAGAAGCTTGTCTTAATGGTCGGCTTTTCGGCGTTATATTTAGAAATGGGAAACCTTATATGACTCGAGGGAATGATTCTCCGATGCAGATTATTGTCGATGGAATGTACACGGAAGCGGATATGCTATCTATGATTTCTGCTCAGGACGTCGAAAGTGTCGAAGTCCTTAAAAGTGTGTCTTATACATCCGTTTACGGTATGTACGGCGGTAATGGCGTGCTCATTATTACCACAAAACGAGGCGGTGGATTTGCTACGAATTCGAAACCAACAGGTATGCTTGTTGCACAACCCCAGGGCCTATCGCTTGTTAAGGAGTTTTATAAACCCGTTTATGAGCCAAATTCTACGTCTGGCTTTCAGCGTGATCTGAGAACGACCATACATTGGGAGCCCAATATCATTACAACGAAGGATGGAAAAGCACATTTTGACTTCTACACTTCAGATGAGGCGGGAACATATCGTATTACTTTGGAAGGCATTGATTTAAAGGGAAATTTGTATAGAAGGGTCACCGACTTTGATGTGAAATGATAATATTTTCTGTAAATTACCCTTATTAATGTTCTAAATCCGTCCTTATGAGTTCATACTTAAAGACACAAGTAACAGATCATATATGTTACATCCAATTAGATCGTGGCCGATCAAATGCCATGCATCTAGAAATGATTGAGGAGCTCGCTACGACGATTCAACAACAACAGGATAATCCAAGCGTAGAAGCAATCGTCTTGCAAGGAAAAGAAGGGTTCTTCACTTCTGGTCTTGATTTAATAACGTTATTTCAATATGACGAAAATCAAATACGCTTATTCTGGGAAAAGTTTATAGACCTTCTGCACCAATTAGCCGCATTCCCTAAACCTAGCATTGCTGCAATTACAGGCCATAGTCCTGCTGGAGGCTGCGTATTGTCGATCTGCTGTGACTATCGGGTGATGGCTGAAGGAGAGTTTATAATCGGCCTTAATGAGGTTCCTGTGGGCATCATTGTGCCTTCTAGCATCTTCGAACTTTACAGCTTCTGGATTGGCAAAGGAACTGCACATCGTTTCCTACTGGAGGGAAAATTACTATCTCCTCAAGCGGCGTTAGAAGTTGGCTTAGTAGATGAACTCGTTCCTTTCGATCGCATACAAACTGCGGCAGGAAGAAGAGCAAAGCATTACATGCAATTCGAAAAGAATGCATGGGCTGCTACCAAGTTGAATATTCGTCGAGATCTATTGCAAAATATCCAAAAAACGAAAGAACAAGCCATTGAGCAAGTGCTTAAACAATGGTGGGCACCAAGCACACGTTCAATACTACAGACTATAATCGACAACTTGACAAAGAAATAATATGGCAGTACAAGGAGCTTTACAGAAAGATGCCTTAAAAGGCAAAACTATCGTCGTTACTGGGGGCGGTACAGGCTTAGGCAAAGCTATGGCCACCTATTTCTCGGAACTTGGTGCTAATTTAGTTATCAGCAGCAGAAAATTGTCGGTATTAGAAGAAGCCGCGACTGAGATTTCAGGGAAAACAGGCAATCAGGTTCTACCTATAGCCTGTGATATTCGCAATCCGGAAGAAGTTTCGAACCTCCGTATCCAAGCAGAGAAAGCTTTTGGACAAGTCGACGTTCTTCTGAACAATGCAGCGGGAAATTTTATCTCCCCAACCGAGCGTCTATCGGCGAACGCCTTTTCAACGATTATTGATATCGTTTTAAAAGGTACGGTTAATTGTACGCTAGAGTTTGGCAAAAATTGGATCGAAAAGAAACAGCAGGCCAATGTTTTGAATATTATTACGACTTATGCATTCACCGGATCGGGCTATGTGGTTCCGTCTGCTGTAGCAAAAGGTGGTGTCTTGACGCTCACGCGATCGTTGGCTGTTGAATGGGGAAAATATGGCATTCGACATAATGCGATAGCTCCAGGTCCCTTCCCTACAAAAGGCGCTTGGGATAGGTTATTACCGGGCGACTTAGCTGCAAAATTTGACTTTAAGAATCGTGTCCCATTGAAACGTGTTGGAGATCATCAGGAATTGGCGAACTTGGCAGCTTTTTTGGTATCGGATTATGCCGCCTATATTAATGGGGAAATCATTACCATTGATGGAGGTGAATGGCTCCAAGGTGCCGGTCAATTAAGTGGATTAGAAGCCATACAGCCAGAAATGTGGGATGCAATAGAAGAAACAATACGGAAAAACAGCAAATAATGATTAGAAAATGCCTAGCATACTTTTTTGTATGCGTGCTGCTATTTACTGCTTGTAATAACAGCAATAAAAAGACGGAAGAAAAACTCGATACTACACAGCGTGAAGCAATCGATCAACCAGAAGAAGTTCAGCAAATTTCTGAAGTAATCACTCGCTTTGTTCGGGCTTATATAAGCCAAGACAATGAGAAAATCAATGCATTAATCCATCCTGAGGAAGGTATTGCAATTATTTACCGTCCGGGAGCTGCAGACACGTTTTCTTTACTTGACACGTTCGATTTCAAAAAGCCTGTACCGGAATATTACGCCTATCCTCCCCTACAAAATGATCAGGTTTTAACGTTCGAAAAGCTACCTGAATATGATTGTGGGACTATGAAATGGGATAAAGTAGGCTTCTTCTGTGATACGACTTCAAATAGTCAAACACAACTTCTACAGACTATTTTAAAATTTGAAGAAGAGTTTGAGCCGACAAAACACGACGAAACGAATAAAAAACGTATTCAAGAGTTGGAAAATGGCAGTTACCGCGTTATCTTAGCGCAAGACGAAGAAAGTTTAATTTTCCACGTCAAGAAATTCGGAAACAGCTGGTATGTCACTTTACTTGACCGCGCTTACGGCGGCTGCGACGCATAAAAAAGAACACTATTTATTAAGACCTTATGGGCAATTTAGATAAAGAAACACAATCGAGAATCAACCAATGGTTGACGAACGAATACGACCTAGCAACGGTTGCTGAGGTGCAACAACTGGTCGACAACAATGAAGAGACAGAATTATTAGACTCTTTCTACAAGGAGTTAGAATTTGGTACAGGGGGCTTAAGGGGTATTATGGGTGTCGGTTCGAACCGTATGAACAAATACACGATTGGCAAAGCGACACAAGGATTAGCTAACTATTTGATTAAGCAATTCCCAGGAGAGGATATTAAAGTCGCCGTTTCTTACGACAGTCGAAATAATTCACAGGCATTCGGAAATCTTGTTGCCGATGTGTTTTCTGCGAATGGTATTCATGTTTATCTTTTCAAAGAATTACGTCCTACTCCAGTATTATCCTTTGCTGTTCGTCATTTCCACTGCCAGGGCGGTGTCATGCTTACGGCTTCTCACAACCCGAAAGAATACAACGGTTATAAAGCTTACTGGAATGATGGAGGACAACTGGTTGCTCCTCATGACAAAAATGTAATTTCCGAGGTGAATGCCATACAGTCAGTGAATGAAATCAAATTTGATCGCGACGAGCGAAACATTACGCTCGTGGGAGAGGATTTTGACGATATCTACATTGCCGCTAATACCAAGCTTTCGATCCATCCAGAAGCTGTACAGGCGCAAAAAGACCTAAAGATTGTCTATTCGCCAATTCATGGAACAGGTATCACAGTTGTACCAAAAATATTAAAAGCTTGGGGATTCGAACAAGTCACTATTGTTGATGAGCAAGCGGAGCCAAATGGTAATTTCCCAACGGTCATCTATCCTAATCCAGAGGAAGAAGAGGCTATGGCAAAAGCAAAGCAAAAAGGTCAAGATATTGACGCTGATGTAGTCATGGCAACAGACCCAGATGCCGACCGCGTTGGAGTGGCAATCAAGACTCCATCGGGAACTTTCCAACTCATCAATGGCAATCAAATTGGTAGTTTATTAAGCTACTATGTGCTATCATCAAAAAAAGCATTAGGACAACTTAAACCTAATGACTACATCGTAAAAACAATTGTAACCTCGAATTTATTCGCCGCGATAGCGGATGCACATCAGGTTAAATACTACGAAACTTTAACCGGGTTTAAATACATCGGAGAAGTAATGACCAATTTGCTTGGCAAGGAAAATTACCTTGTTGGCGGAGAGGAAAGCTATGGTTATTTAGTTGGTGACCTGGTTCGAGATAAAGACGCCGTAAATTCTTGTGCTTTTATTGCTGAGATGACCGCTTACTTTAAGAGTCAAGGGAAATCGCTCTATGATGTATTGATTGAATTATATTTAAAGTACGGATTCTACAAAGAGAAACTTATCTCTTTAACTAAAAAAGGTAAGGCGGGAGCGGATGAGATCAAACAAATGATGGCTGATCTGCGTGCAAACCTTCCAAAGTCTTTAGGTGATATTGAAGTCGTTGAGGTTCGCGATTATCAACTGAGCGAAACAACTGACATGAAAACGGGTAAGAAATCGAAAATTGATTTACCGAAATCTGATGTTCTTCAGTTCATCACGATCGATGGTGATGTAATCTCTGCGCGTCCTTCGGGAACAGAACCAAAGATTAAGTTCTATTGTTCAGTGAAAGAGAAGTTATCCTTCTCTACAGATTATGGACAAGTCTCAAACCGTTTAGATGATAAAGTTGACGTCATGATGGCGGATATAATCAAAGACTAAATGGAAAAGTGGAAAGTATTAGACTCTAAATACATCATACAACGCCCTTGGGCGACGTTAAGAGTAGATCGGCTAGAAATGCCTAACGGCAATATAAAAGACGAATACTACGTCTTAGAATACCCTCAATGGGTGAATATGGTTGCTATTACGAAAACGAACAAAATTCTCTTTGTTCGTCAATATCGTCATGGCGCAGGAGAGATCCTCGTAGAATTACCTGCTGGGGTGGTTGAAGATGGTGAAGATCCAGAAGTAGCTGCTCGACGCGAGCTATTGGAAGAAACGGGCTATGCTTTCGGTTCTCTGGAATATGTTTGTAAACTCTATGCTAATCCTGCTACTTCCGGGAATCCAACATACACTTATATTCTACGCGACGGAGTAAAAATACAGGAACAAGAACTTGATGCATCAGAAGATATCGAAGTCGTGGAGATGGATATTGAAGAAGCGAAGACATTCCTATTTGAAAATAAAATCGGACAGGCATTGCACAGCTCTGCCCTATTCTACAGTTTTAAGAAGTTAGGTTTATTATAATATAAACCTAACTTTATTCTTTCTTAGCCCTCCATATCGCAATATTCAACGCTATTTTGTTACCTTTGCCGTATGGCTAGAGAAATTTATGAAACAAAGCGAAAAGCGCTAAAAATCAACCTTAACCCTGATATTTACGGAACGTTCGCCGAGATTGGTGCAGGGCAAGAAGTAGCTCGTAATTTCTTTGAAGCGGGTGCAGCTTCTGGAACGATTGCAAAAACGATATCTGCCTATGATATGGCTTTTTCTGATGCAATTTACGGTGTTGAAGAATCAGGTCGCTATGTTAGCCGCACGCGCTTGAACAAAATGCTAGATCATGAATTCGATTTATTAAAAGAACGTTTACAAGGAGAAAAATACGACAGCAAGAAATTCTTTGCTTTTGCAGATACGGTAACTACGCTAAATTTCACGAAATCCAATGAACCACATGGGTGGATCGGTATCCGATTCCAACATGAAGTCGATGGACCTACAAATGATATTGTAATTCACGTTCGCCTCTTAGATAGTGACAACCGATTACAAACAAAGGTGTTGGGAATCTTAGGTGTTAATCTTGTTTTTGCAGCGTATTATTATGCGGAAAACCCGCAAACCATGATTGAGTCATTAGTCGACAACCTATCAATTGGTTCCGTAGAGATCGATTTAGTGAAAGTGTCAGGACCTATCTTTGAAAAGGCAAATGAACGCTTATTAAACTTGTATTTAATCGCTAAAGGTTTCGCAAAAGCCGCCATATTTAAACCTGATGCGAAAGCAGCACAAATCAAAGATTATCTTTATAAGAAGAATATCATTATTCTCCGCACTAAGTATCGTCAGAAGTCAAACCCAAACTTTGACCTATTCAACTTAGCCGTAGAAGAATTCCGCAAGAATACTGGTGCTACAGCAGAAAACACGGTTGTTTTAATCGAAGTACTTATGGGTAATGTATTAGATGAAAACTCTAATATCACCGATGAGGATTTAAATTATTTCGCAGAACGTGCTGAATACTTATGTTCCACAGGAAATAACATTTTAGTATCTAACTTTCGCCGTAACAATCACCTCGCAGAATTTGTTCAAAGCTTCAAACCAAGACATGTCGGTATTGCAACCAACGTATTCAACTTGAAGAATATATTCAATACACATAACTACAACAAGGAAAACTATACCAACGAGCTGCTATCTTATATCTCGGGCATGTTCAGCAAAAACGTAAAACTTTATGCTTACCCATATCTCGACAAAAAGAAGGAGCAAATCGTTACAACGAAAAATATGCCGGTCTCGGAAGAAGCAAAGCCGTTATTCGACTTCCTTATTCAAAACAAATACATTATCGATATCGAGAACTACGATGAGAAATTCGTAAAAGAGATTTAACATATATGCGGAATCGCTAAATACAAGAAAGAGCTTTATCGTGATGATAAAGCTCTTTCTTTTGTTCTTGAAGTTATCTTTCCCCTTTGAAAGACATCAAAATACGCTATTATAAATTCAAGGTTTCTAATCTAGATATTTCTTAAAAATCGCATATAAAATACGCATATCTTGTTCGTTCAGTGTCGCTACATTCGGGTTCTCTTGAATATAGTGGTATTTAAACCCTTTAATTGCAGCATCTAGGTTTTTCACATCAAAGCCTATAATTTTTAACGCGACTTTCACATCAAAATTTGCGGGCACTTCCTCAAGTGGCTGATCATACCAGTATCCAAATCCTTGATCCGCTAATATCTTCCACGGAAATCTAGACGGGTCATTCTTACGAGATGGTGCGTAGTCCATATGGCCTATAAAATTCCCTTGAGGGATATTATAGGATGTTTTTAAGTATTGTAAAAGCTTTACCAAAGATTGGATTTGACTATCTGGCCATGGATCGGTTGTTCCATTGTTGTCAAGTTCAATACCAATCGAAGAAGAATTTAAATCTGTATCATTCCCCCATCTTCCAGCACCAGCATGATGCGCTCTGAAATAATCATTAACCATCTGTACAATCTTTCCATCGCGACCGATCACATAATGTGAGCTTACCCCTACTTTCTGATTATGAAATGTCTTAACCGTTTGATCTAAGGAAGCTTGTGCAGTATGATGAATCATTACATAATTAGGTTTCCTCATTCCAAAGTTCGTTGATGCAATCCATTCCTTTTGATCTGCAGCAATTTTTGCGAGCTGCCCCTCCACTGGAGCTTCTTTATAAACCTCTGCAAATTCCTGAGCCTTCTTTTTGTATACTTTCTCAGAAGCGGCATATTTTCCACCAGCACATGAAGTCGCTAATACGACAATTACAAAATACAGAAATACGTTTTTAATCATTATTTATTCATTTATGTACTGATTGTTAAATGCAATCTAAAGTGCATCGACAACAAATTCGGGTCTAACTATCCCGGGTTCCAATTCAATTAATTGAAAATTCCGGAACTCCATTAGCGCCCCCTCGGCTTCTAAGCAAACATACCCTTTTCGCTTTGAAGCAAGTCGGATACTGTTCACAAATTTACCATTTATCGCCAACTTTACCGTACCGTCGATACAAACGACCGTATACTTATTCCACTCTCCAACTCCCAGACAGCGATTTTCAAGAGACTTACTCCGTTCGCCACGGGGATTATCCGGAGAAGCGGTCATTCCGCCAGCACCAAATAATTCACCATGCACGTAAGCAATCGGAGGAACAACACCATCCTTGGTATGTTGATTTACCCAATCTAACTCCAGCATCTGAACTTCCATCCCCAACGGTAAGTCATTCTTACCAGGAACCGCATCCGACCAAACAAACACTCCCGAATTCCCTCCTTTCTCTAAGTGTCGCCACTCTACATGGATGATAAAATTCTCATACATTTTTTCAGAACGAATGACGCCAATTGGATTCCCTTTGTTCACTAACACCTTCCCTTTAGGTACCCATGTGGTGTCGGAAGTATTCACATCAATCCACTGTATTGGTTTTCCTTGCTTTTTACCATTAATTATGGACTCCTCAAAACTTCTCTCTACCCCAAACTTAAATAGTTTCTTCTGGGCGGATGTCTCTGTGGACATTGCAGTCAACAATAAAAATAACGTTGTAAGTAATAGGTTTATTCTGCTCATAGCTCTAGGTTTTATTAAATCGAAGATAAGAAATTGCGATAAGACTCTGCAATCTCCATATCGCAGCTAAACCCACCCAAACCGAATCAATAAAACAAAGCCTACCTAAGAATCTATAGGATAGGGCATTTATCTCTGTATATGTAAACCCGGAAAGATAGAGGGGCAGGTAAAGAAAAATAGCGGGCAAAATACGTGCACTGAACAGATTCAAAAGTCCTATTGCTATTACAAATAAAAAGCGCCCCACAAATGGAGGCGCTTGGTTGACCGAAGTCAAATGACTATTGTCTGAATTAACCGACTTAATCTTCCTTACGCTTCAGCGTAAGCTTCGATTGGAGGGCATGAACAGATTAATGTTCTATCACCTTGTGAATCGTTTACACGACCTACAGAAGGCCAGAATTTATTTACTCTTAAATACTCTACAGGATACGCTGCTTTTTGACGTGAGTAAGGTCTATCCCACTCATCAGCCGTTACAACACGTGCCGTATGCGGAGCATGTTTCAATACATTGTCTTTTTGATCAACTTCTCCGTTCTCTACTGCTGCAATCTCTTGACGAATAGCAATCAATGCTTCACAGAAACGATCTAATTCCGCTTTTGATTCAGATTCAGTAGGCTCTACCATCAAAGTACCAGCAACAGGGAAAGATACAGTTGGAGCGTGGAAACCGTAGTCCATTAAACGTTTAGCGATATCGGCAACTTCAACACCTACGTTCTTGAACTCACGACAATCTAAAATCATTTCGTGAGCACAACGGCCGTTTGCTCCTGCATATAATACAGGATAGTGCGACTCTAGACGTGCTTTAATATAATTTGCGTTCAATATTGCTGTTTTCGTTGCATCCGTTAATCCCTCTCCACCCATCATTGCAATATAAGCGTGAGAAATAACTAAGATTGATGCCGAACCGAAAGGTGCTGCAGATACTGCAGAAATACCTTCTTCACCTGATATTTCAATCACTTCATGGTTAGGAAGGAAAGGCACTAAATGTGATGCCACACCAATTGGCCCCATACCTGGACCACCACCACCGTGAGGAATACAGAACGTTTTATGTAAATTCAAGTGACAAACGTCAGCACCAATATATCCTGGGCTGGTTAAACCTACTTGAGCGTTCATATTTGCGCCATCCATGTATACTTGTCCACCGTTTTCGTGAATAATATTACAAATCTCAACAATAGGTTCTTCGAATACACCGTGTGTTGATGGATAAGTCACCATTAAAGAGTTTAGGTTTGCTGCGTGTTCAGTTGCCTTCGCTCTTAAATCTTCTACGTCGATATTTCCACGTTCATCACATTTTACAACAACCACTTTTAAACCAGCCATTGAAGCTGACGCAGGGTTAGTACCATGTGCAGATGCAGGGATTAAACAGATATCTCTGTGTAAATCGCCACGACTATGGTGATAAGCGCGAATTACCATCAGACCTGCATACTCTCCTTGCGCACCAGAGTTCGGTTGGAAAGACATTTTAGCAAATCCAGTAATCTCACATAACCAGTCATTCAGCTCGTTTATCAACTGCATATAGCCCGTTGTTTGATCTACTGGAGCAAATGGATGTAAGCCACCAAAACGAGCCCAAGTAACAGGAACCATTTCAGTCGTCGCATTCAATTTCATGGTACATGATCCAAGTGGAATCATAGAATGACATAATGAAAGATCCTTCGCCTCCAAAGACTTGATGTAACGTAACATCTCACTCTCCGAATGGTAGCTATTGAATACTGGATGCGTTAGGTAATCCGAAGTGCGCTCCAATTCCTCAGGAATTGAGTTTCCTAATTCATTTGTGAATGCAGATAAGTCAACATCGTTTACTGATTTACCTTTAATCTTCGCAAATACTTTAACGATTGTTTCAATATCTGCTAAGGTAGTTGTCTCGTCAATAGAGATTCCTACGGTATTATCCGCATAATAGAAGTTAAGCTCTTGATTCAACGCTTCTGACTTCAATGGGCTAAGTTCTTTGTCAACTTCAAAACGCAAGGTGTCGAAGTATGAAGTATTAACTTGTTTGTATCCTAATGCTTGAATTGCTTTATCCGCAAGTTTAGTCAAGTCGTTGATTCTTAAAGCAATATTTTTGATTCCTTGAGGACCATGATATACCGCGTAGAATGACGCCATAATCGCTAATAGCGCTTGCGCAGTACAAATATTTGAAGAAGCTTTATCTCTACGGATATGTTGCTCACGAGTTTGAAGGGCCATACGTAAAGCGTATTCTCCATTTGAGTCTGAAGTTACACCAATGATACGACCTGGAATATTACGTTTGTAAGCGTCTTTTGTTGCGAAGAACGCAGCGTGTGGACCACCAAAACCCATTGGTACTCCGAAACGTTGAGAGTTACCCACAACTACATCCGCTCCCCATTCGCCTGGAGGCGTTAAAAGAGCTAAAGCCATTAAATCTGTAGCAACACAGATCGTAATGTTTTTATCGTGTGCAAACGCTGTGAACTCTTTATAATCTGCTACAGAACCGTCAGCGGCAGGGTATTGAACAAAAGCAGCGAATACATCGTCGGCTAGGTTATCTACCGTTAAATCTGCAACACGAATCTCAACACCAAAAGGTACCGCTCTAGTTTGCAATACGTCTAATGTTTGAGGATAGATGTTTGGCGTTACTAAGAAAGTATGAGCGTCTTTGTTTTTACGTGTGCTATATAGCATAAACATCGCTTCGGCAGCTGCCGTCGCTTCATCTAGTAGGGAAGCATTTGCAACTTCTAATCCTGTAAGGTCAGAAACCATCGTTTGGAAGTTCAATAACGCTTGAAGACGACCTTGAGCGATCTCTGCTTGATAAGGCGTGTATTGTGTATACCATCCTGGATTTTCGAATACGTTACGTTGGATCACTCCTGGTAAAATCACATCGAAATATCCTTGACCGATATAAGATTTGAATACTTTATTTTTTTCGGCGATTTGAGCAACCTTTTCAAGGTAAGCCACCTCACTTAATGCTGCAGGTAACTTTAAAGGCTCTTTTTTACGAATTTGCGCAGGTACTGTTTGCTCAATAAGTTCTTCTAAAGAGCTAACGCCAAGTACAGTCAACATTTCCTCTACTTGCGAAGCGCTAGGACCATTATGGCGATCCTGGAATTTCTCTTGGTAATTTATGTTACTCATTTTACGATGGAATTGCAAAATTTACAATGTTTAACGTTCTGTTATCCAATTTCTTTAGGATACTTTCGCTATAAAAAAATTAGATGTGCAAAGATACGCTTTTTATAGATATTTTTTGCGTCCACTTAAGTCTCAGAAACATTTATTAACACATCAATCGATTGCACATTTTGTTAAAATATATCTAATATCTCAAGACTATTGTTTCAATTCGATCAGCATATAGGTTTTATCAGTATAATATCCCTAAATGAACAACTTTCACATCGAAATGTAAAAAATATAGCTATTCGATACGGATAAATTCTACGGTTATTGTCGGAGAGGCTTGATGTTCAATGAAGAGAATGGAGAATGATATCGCGGAAACAAAAAAGGAAAACATACCGCGAATTATACAGGATACCAATCGTCAACATTAACTATAAAGAAAGGCCAACTTATGCTTTTTTATTCTGATCAGTTGGATATAAATTGTCCGCCATTTAATTGGTTTATTCTTTTTCTAATGTGCTTTTGGGAATTAAATAATCGTCTAAAAACTGAAGAAATTCATTGTACCGTCCCTCGTCAGTCTTTTGTGGGGTAAAACCTAGTGTAAATTGATTTGATTGTCCTCCCATTTTAATTTTTACAAAGACATCTTTTCCATCTGTACAACGCTGACAATCGTCACGACGAATATTGAGTAGCTGAAGATCTTCAACCATGCGGACTAATTTTTCGTATTGCTCTTCAGGAAGTACTGTAGAATATTCACTCGATATATTCGGCTCACATTTGCTTTCACGGAAGTCTTGACGCATTTTACCTTTAGAAATATCCAATTTGATAACACCGCAGGAACCTTGTAGTAAATCAACTTCCATTCGAAACCTATTTGGATCTATCTCCTCTTTAGAACAGGAGGTTAAACTAATAAAAGCGACAAAAAGGATGTAAATAGGTCTTATCATAGTTTCTATATTCAATCGGTATAAAAACAATAATAACAAATAATTAATAAAGGAGAAAATTTATCCGAAACTAAGGTGCATTTAGAAAGAATCTTTCGCAATCTCTCTTCGCACTCGGCTTAAACTTTCTGGAGTGATCCCTAAATAAGAAGCGATCATCCATTGCGGCACACGCAGTAACAATTGCGGATACATTGCAACAAATTCTAAATACCTCTCTTTTGCAGACATCGCTAATAAAGAATTAATCCTTCGTTGGAGAAAATGAATATTTCTTTGTAGAGAAGTTTCCGTAAAACAGGTGAATTCATGATTTATTTTACCCGCTTCTTCCAGGAAGTTAGGCTGGATAAACACGACTGTAGATGGCTCCAACGCTTTAATGTAATAATTGGAAGGTTCATTAAAATACATACTAGAACGATCCATTAAAAGCCAGTTCTCCGGAGCAAACTGCATAATATGTTCCCCTCCTTTTTCATCTAAACTAAACAGTTGTAACAATCCTTTTTCTACAAAAAGAATATGTTTACAAACCTCTCCAGCACGCATAATCAATTGGTTATGGTCAACTTCACGAAATTCAAATAGATGACTTAGTTGCTCAAAATCAGCCACTGAAAGACCAGTCTTGCTGTAATAAGAATAAAAATTCGAATGTTGTAGATTTTCGTAGGTTGTCATTAGTAGAGTACGCTGAATTTAAATGCTAAGGGCTGGAAGTTCTTCAATAAATCATTGAATAACTCGTCCCCATATTTTATATACAGAACAGCAAAATTCTCCGTTCTTTCTTGTAAGCCCCCTCCAGGAAACAATTTATCTTTGACGCGCTCGATCTGAATCAACGCATCCTCATGATTCCTTTTCTCAGCCTTCAACAGCTTCTTCTCTAAGCTGTTTATAGCCTTTTTTAGGCGCGCTTTAACAGCATCAGTACTTGGGCCTAGGCTTGGGTCTATTTTATGCGCACGAAGCTTAATTTTCCCAAAAATTGAATTCAGCTCCATCCATTCATCTTGTAGATTTAACCTATGTTTTGTCTTGCGACGAACATATTCGTTCTTCAAGGTATTTACAGGCTTGAAAATACTCTTAAAAGTAAAGTCTAAACGAAACACCTTTCCAGCAATACTATCATCCGTTATCAATGCGGAGTTTCTAGGTACTAGAATTGGAAATTGAACCTTATAGAAATCAAAATTTGCTTTAAGTTGTAACCAATAAACAATTTCGGCACCCCCTCCAATATAGGCTAAATTGGGAAGGATTAACTCTTGATACAATGGACGCATTACCACATTCGGACTAAAGCGCTCGGGATTTTGCTTTATTTCCTGCTTAATCTCGTCTTCCGTAAAGAAAATGTTTTGATGAAGTACCTCAAACCTCCCATCTGCTGTACGAACAATACGTTCTCTAAACTCATCGGTTAAATAAAAGAAATTTATCTCTCGCGCATGTACTTGCGTATTATATCCAGCGGACTTCAATGATTTCGAAGTCTCTTCAATCTTGTGCCAACTATGCTCTTCTAGTATATCTTTTTCAATAATCGGTGCAAAAACCTTCTTAAGGGCCGTCTGATCTGCATCGATAATAACAAGGCCGAAAGATTTGAAGAGAGAGTTGACAAACGTGCGCGTTGCGTCTGCTAAACTCGAATTAGACAAGTATGCTTCTTCGACCAATTCTGTTAATTTACTTGAATTCTCGGAGAGCCCAAACGTATTACAGTATTGCTTAACGACCTCGATCATACTATCAGTTTTCATGCGGCCTGTTGCAGACAAAGCATCGACATCCCAACTAATCTTTTTACCATAGACACGCGTGTGATTAATCTCGGCAAAGTCATGGTCTTCCGTTGCCATCCAGTAAACCGGTACAAAGTCATTCTCTGGAAATTTTACTTTAAGATCATTTGCCAACTTTATGGTTGTAATAATCTTAAAAATAAAATATAGGGGCCCTGTAAATATATTCAATTGATGACCCGTGGTAACCGTAAAAGTATTGTTTTGTTTTAAGCGCTCTAGATTTTGAGCGACTTCAGGGGAAGTTTCCAGCAAACTGCCGTATTGAACCTTAAGTTGATCAACAAGAAGTTCACGATATTGGAATTTCTTTTGCTCTTCAATTTGCTGTTTAAAGCCATCAAGATTAGGGAAATTCCCGTAATAAGAAGCTAAATCTGGCTGTTTCGCCAGATAAGCTAATAAGGTCTTGGAAAAACTGCCGGTATCGCTATAATCAATATATGTCGCTTTCATCTAGCTTTTGTAAGTCTGCTTCAAATGTAAAACAAAGAAGCATTTAAATTACAAAAAAATAAGGTAAGCCGGCCGTTTCCTAGATATAGTTACTATTATTTTACAATAGTTCCATATAAATCAAAGTCTTCCGCACGGTCGACTTTAACTTGTACAAAATCACCAATACGAGCGTAATTGGACTTCGCGTCTAAAACAACTTCGTTATCAACCTCTGGAGAGTCAAATTCTGTTCTTCCGATAAAATAATCACCATCAACGCGGTCAACCAATGTTTTATAGGTATTGCCAATCTTCGTTTGGTTAATATCATAAGAAATCCCTTGTTGAACCTCCATTATCTGGTCAACACGTTCTTGTTTCACCTCTTCTGCAATATCATCTTCTAATGAAAAAGCATGTGTCTTTTCCTCATGAGAATAAGTAAAACAACCTAATCTATCGAAGCGTGTCTCTTCAACCCAGTCCAACATCTCGTTGAAATCTTGCTCAGTTTCGCCAGGATAACCACAGATAAGTGTTGTACGCAATGCGATATTAGGAACTTTATCGCGAATCTTATTGACTAGATCAATTTGCTTTTGCTTGCTCGTTCCGCGACGCATTGAGGTTAGCATATTATCGGAGATATGCTGAAGTGGCATATCCAGGTAATTACAAATATTCGATCGCTCATTCATGGCATCCAAAATATCCATTGGAAAACCTGAAGGATAAGCATATTGTAAACGGATCCATTCAATTCCATCGACATCAGATAGATGGCGTAGCAAATCAGATAGATTTCGTTTACCGTAGATATCTAAACCGTAATATGTTAAATCCTGCGCAATTAGAATCAGTTCTTTGGTGCCATTAGACGCTAAAAACTTCGCCTCTTTTACTAAATCATCAATAGATTTTGAAACATGCTTACCACGCATAAGCGGGATGGCACAAAAGGAACATGGCCTATTACACCCTTCGGCAATCTTAAAATACGAGAAATGAGATGGCGTCGTTAATAAGCGCTCACCGAGAAGCTCATGACGATAATCTGCTCCAATCGTAGACAGTAACTCTGGAAGATCGTTTGTTCCAAAAAAAGCGTCTACATTCGGAATCTCAGCTTCTAGCTCAGGCTTATAGCGCTCGGACAAACAACCTGTAACAATTACCTTGTTGACTTTACCTTGATCTTTAAGTTCCGAAAACTGCAAAATGGTATCTATTGATTCCTGCTTAGCATTATCAATAAATCCACAGGTATTAATGACAACGATATCATTCGCTTGAATGTTATTAGCCTCATGAACGACATCCATTTGGTTGCCCTTCAACTGACCCATTAAAACCTCGCTATCGTGAATATTTTTAGAACAGCCCAAAGTAACCACATTTACACGTGGCTTCACTAATACGGGAGCTGTATTTCTTATCTTTGTTTTCATAGGAATATGTAGACTACTGGAATAACGAGTCTACGAAGTCTTTTTTATTAAATAACTGTAAATCACCAATCTTCTCTCCTACTCCAATATACTTTACAGGAATCTTGAATTGATCGGAAATACCGATTACCACACCACCCTTCGCTGTGCCATCAAGTTTGGTTAATGCTAAAGCATTCACATCTGTTGCTTGCGTAAATTGTGTCGCCTGCTCAATCGCATTTTGACCAGTCGAAGCATCCAGAACTAGCAAGATCTCATGAGGTGCATCAGGGATAACCTTCTGCATCACATTTTTAATCTTCGTCAGCTCATTCATCAAGCCAACCTTATTGTGAAGACGGCCTGCTGTATCGATAATTGCAACATCATCTCCATTTGCCACAGCAGATTTTACCGTATCAAAAGCAACCGACGCAGGATCAGACCCCATGGGTTGAGCGACAACACGTACACCTACTCGATCCCCCCACAATTGTATTTGATCTACTGCTGCTGCACGGAACGTATCTGCAGCACCTAATACAACCTTGCTCCCCGCTTCTTTCAGCTGATGCGCTAACTTCCCAATGGTGGTTGTCTTACCAACACCATTTACACCAACGACCATAATCACATAGGGTTTATGGTTGCCGTATTCGAAGTTCTCAAAATCATTACTATTGTTTTCAGCGAGTAAGGCTTGGATTTCATCCTTTAGTAATCCATTTAAATCGTCAGTAGTAACGTATTTATCTTGAGCGACGCGTTTCTGAATACGATCAACGATCTTTAAGGTCGTTGTCACACCGACATCTGAGGTAACCAACACCTCTTCCAAATTATCTAATACATCATCATCAATTGTTGATTTTCCAACAACCGCTTTGGTAATTTTCGCAAAAAAACCCTCCTTCGTCTTCTCTAACCCTTTATTCAGCGCCTCTTGGGCCTCTGGAGTCTCTTGCTTCTTTTTAAAAAAATCAAATAATCCCATGATGTATATGTCTAATTTCTCGATGCTTTCCGCTCAAAGATACTGAAAACGGAAATACTAAAAAAGCCCTTTTGGTACTACCAAAACGGCTGTTTATAAGATTTTTAAAGAAAAACTTTAAAAAAAAGGAATATCTTACTGCTTATTTAGTAGCCGCAGCAACAACGTCTTTTACTTTGTCGTTGTGAACCATACTCTCTTTGAAAGTATATGCGCCTGTTTTTGCAGATTTAGCGGTAAGAACTACTTTAGTATATTCTTTACCACCACCCTTTTGTAATGATGCAACTGCCTTCTTTGCCATGGTATAATATTTTTATAAAATCCCGAAGGATTCTGAATTGATTACTTAATTTCTTTGTGAACTGTTACTTTTCTCAATACTGGGTTGAATTTTTTCATCTCCAAACGTTCAGTAGTGTTTTTCTTGTTCTTAGTCGTGATATAGCGAGACATTCCCGGAAGACCACTTTCTTTGTGTTCAGTACATTCTAAGATTACTTGTACTCTATTTCCCTTTTTTGCCATTGTTTTACTTTATTAATACCCTCACGGGTGAATTTCATGATTCTATTTGATGTTGATACAACAGGCGCCTATTTATTAAATATGACCTTGTTTGATAAATTTATCAATTGCTGCTGTAATACCGTTCTTGTTAATCGTTTTGATTGCTGAAGTAGAAACTTTCAACGTAATCCAACGATCTTCTTCTGGAATATAAAAACGTTTGGTCTGTAAATTAGGATAGAATTTACGCTTAGTTTTAACGTTCGAGTGTGAAACGTTATTCCCCTTTAATGCCGCCTTGCCTGTTAAATCACAAATTCTTGACATGATATTCGATTTTTTATTGTTGTCTTGTTTAAAAATACGTTCCCTTAGAAACGAGTGTGCAAATATCTATATTTCTTTTGGGAAATACAATATTATTTCAGTAATTATTTTTAAAATAATCGGGGAGTGCTGTAGAAGTCAGCAAAAATACTGTATTTTGCATTAAATATTTAGTCAGCAAGATCATAATAGTTTTCAACAATTCACAATGAACAAGTATCTATTAAGGGGAATCGTCTTTTTAACAGCCGGCATAATCTGCGTTTTCTTAGGATATACGCTGATGGAGAATGATAATAACTGGTATAAGTTAATCATGACATTAGGCGTAATCTTTTTTGGAATAGGAGTGGTGGCTTTAATGTATCGTGTTTTTCGCAAGATTGACCGTAACACGTTGATCGAAGATCGAAAGGGGCAGAGCGAGAAGTAAATCATGTTGCATCAAACTAAGGGCATTACCCTAAAGATTACAAACTATTCCGAAAGTAGCGTTGTCGCGCAGATCTATACCGAGGCATTCGGTTTACAATCCTATTTGATCAATGGTGCGAGAAAACCGAAGGCAAAAATATCCACTAACATGTTGCAACCTTTCCATTTATTGGAACTCGTGGTCTACAACAAAGAAAACAACAATCTTCAGCGCATTAAAGAAGCACAACATAGTCCAGTACTGAAGCATGTACCCTTAGATATCGTAAAAAGTTCAATTGCACTTTTTTTAAACGAAATTCTCTACAAAGTGCTACGTCATCAAGCCACTGACAAACATCTTTTCGAATTTTTAGAGAATGCTATTATGTGGTTAGATGAATCTGAGGTAGGATTAGCAAATTATCACCTCATTTTTCTACTTAAACTTACCCATTATTTAGGATTTAAACCCTCGTTCAACGATCAACCCTATTTCGACCTTATTGAAGGTCGCTTTGTCAGCATATTGCCTCCACATGTATATACACTTCAAGAACCTTACACCTCGATCTTGAGAGAATTAGCGAATTCCTCCTTTAGCAATTGTAACAAAACGCGATTAAAAAGAGAGGATAGAAGCTATCTTTTACAAAAGCTTGTGGACTATTATCGTCTTCATACTGAAAACTTTGGCGAACTAAATTCGCTCTATGTATTGGAAGAAATATTCGATTAAAAAAGAACAAAAAAAAGCCCATCGAAAATATTCGATGGGCTTTTACACAATAAATATATATTGAATCTATTCTCTTAGATAAGTTTTACATTTACCGCGTTAAGGCCTTTACGACCTTGCTCTACTTCGTAAGAAACTTCGTCTTTCTCGCGAATTTTGTCAATTAATCCAGAAACGTGTACGAAGATTTCGCTCTCGCCTGAATTTGGAATGATGAAGCCGAAACCTTTGGCTTCATTAAAGAATTTTACTACTCCTTGTTGCATGTTATTAATTTATTATTTCTTAAAGGTATCAATTATTTTCTAAATAAAAACTAAATAATTGTATAATATGATTAAACATTTTCAAGAGCCACTTGTCTATGCTGTATATCTTTTGGAAAGATTTTTGAGATTAGAAAAGCATTAAATGGTTATTATGAAAAAATTATTATCAATCTTAGCACTTATCGCCCTTGTAGTTACTGCACAGGCACAAAATGTATCTATGGAAAACAGCAGAAGAGTAGCAACTCGTGGCGTTGCAGAAAAAGAAGTTACGCCAGATATTATATATCTATCGATCTCTTTGAAGGAATATTATCAAGACGGAAATAACAAGAAAAAGGTAGCGATCGAAACCTTGGAAAAACAGCTACACGACGCGGCAATGAAATATGGAGTAAAAAAAGAGGACTTCACGATTCAAAATATTTACAGTTATAACGCTGAAAATCGCAAGAAAAAGAACAACGAGTTACTACAATCACGTCAGTATCGCTTAAAAGTAACCGATTTGAAAAACTTAAATCCGATGATTGATGATGTAGATGCCCAAGGCTTACAAAGTACATCCATTAGCGGATATGACCATTCTCAAAAGAAAGCTATTGAAAAAGAATTGAAAACTGCTGCTGTAAAAGATGCAAGAATCAATGCGGAGATTTTAGCTGCTGCCGATGGAGAAACAGTAGGTAAATCGTTAATGATTAATGATAATAGTAGCTTCAGTTGGAACGATGTTATGCCTCAGCCTCGCGCTTACAGTATGGCAATGTCAAAAACAAACAGCATGGAATCTGATGCAAGCGGCGGGAACAACTTGGATATTGATATTCGTCCAATCAAACTATCATGCAACATTGAAGCAGTATTTGAATTAAAATAAAAATGGAAAATAAATATAGCGCAAATATTGAGCGTATAAATAAAGATTTTCTTTGGGTTGAACGACTATCCGTATTAATGGATAGTCGTTTCCGTATTGGTAATTTCCGTTTTGGATTAGACCCTATTCTAAATTTTATCCCTTTCGCTGGACAAATTGCAACCTTCATTGTCTCACTTGTTTTAGTAACAGTGATGTATAGAAACGGTGCAAGCGGAAAATTGGCGATTAAAATGCTATTAAATGTCACCTGGGACGCACTACTAGGAGCAATACCATTCCTAGGAAACATCTTCGACTTTTTCAATAAAGCAAACGACAAGAACATCAAGCTTCTCCGTGAGCATTATTACGAAAACAAACACACAGGAAGTGGTAAAAACATCATATTTCTAATTGTATCCATTCTTGCAATTGTAATAACCCTACTTTTATACGGCATGTATGCACTTAGTATCTGGCTGTACCATTTTATCTTCTAATCTTTTCCTTACTTTTGCATATATGAGCAAAACTAGACTTTTCGCTTTGCTAGGCGTATTTATCATGCTGGCCGCTATATTAACGAACCCGTCAAAAGACAAAATAAATGATGAGTTGCGCAATCGCGCCAAAGAAATTCTTGAAAAACAATTGAAATACGAACATAAAGACGCTGTCGAATTTGGCATGATGCTCTTTGGTGATCGGGTTGTTGAAGAATTTGTAAATACATACGTGCAGACCAAAAACTACTATCTATTCTCTCTTTGCGAAGTCAATTGGAACGGTGAAAAAGTCACTGTTGGGGGAGGCGCATTTAGTAAAGTCTGGATCAGCCCAAAACTAGATGAAAAGGCAAATGAGCTCATTAAAGCCTTAAAAACACAGTAATGCTTGAAATTCTTTACGAGGACCAAGACCTCATCGCGATTAATAAACCACACGGTTTACTTGTTCACCGCTCTTCTATTGCTGCCGACACATCTGAATTTGCATTACAAATATTAAGAGATCAGATTGGCAGGATGGTGCGTCCCGCCCATAGACTCGACCGGAAAACAGCGGGTGTGCTTCTATTTTCGCTAAATAAAGAAATGGACTCCTTAATTCAGCAGGCTTTCGCAAATAATCGTATTGAAAAGGAATATCTAGCTGTCTTACGCGGATTTTCACAGCTAAAGGAAACAATTGACTATCCGCTAAAAAAAGAAAACGGAGCGATCCAAGAGGCTGTTACCCATTTCGAAACCATTAAACATGCTGAGATAGACCTTCCCTTTGGGAAACACGCAACATCCAGATATTCCCTCATAAAGGCGAACCCGCAAACAGGACGTATGCATCAGCTTCGACGACACTTTGCCCATATCCTTCACCCGATTATTGGTGATCGACCTCATGGATGCAATAAACAGAATAAGCTGTGGAAAGAAACATTCGAACATGACACCATGTTATTGCATGCCTCAAGCATAAAATTTACGCAACCTAAAACAGGCGAACTTGTAGAAATCCGTGCAAACCTTCAGCCGGAGTTTGAACGCGCGCTGACTATTTTAAAAATCACAACATTCTAATATTTACGTAATCGATTGTTTGATTTTCTTAACATTTAGAAATCAGACCGTTTTTATCGTTTAATTATCTATTTTTGTAGTACTAAAACACATTTAATTTTAACATGAAAAATACTGCGTTAACTAATCTACATACTGCTTTGGGCGCGAAGATGGTTCCTTTCGCTGGTTTTAACATGCCGGTTCAGTACAGCGGCATTAATGATGAGCATGAAACAGTTCGTACTGGAGTAGGTATGTTCGATGTAAGTCATATGGGCGAATTCATCTTAAAGGGTGAAAAAGCGCTAGATCTTATTCAAAAGATTTCTTCAAATGATGCATCGAAGCTATACGATGGCAAAGTACAATATGCTTATATACCGAATGAAGATGGCGGAATAGTCGACGACTTCTTAACTTATAAAATCGATGACACAACCTACCTTCTAGTTGTCAATGCCTCGAACATTGAAAAAGACTGGAACTGGATCAGTAAATACAATACTTACGGTGTAGAGATGAAAGACATCTCTGATAAAACTTCTCTATTTGCGGTACAAGGCCCTAAAGCTGCTGACGCATTACAAGGGTTAACAGAGATTGATTTAGCACCTATGGGGTACTATTCTTTCCAAAAGGGTGTATTTGCCGGCGTTGAGAATGTATTAGTATCTGCAACGGGATATACAGGTGCTGGAGGCTTTGAAATCTATGTTGATAATGAGCATGCAGAACAAGTGTGGAATGCGATCATGGAAGCAGGAGCACAATACGGTATTAAACCAATCGGATTAGGTGCTCGTGATACGTTGCGATTAGAAATGGGCTTCTGTTTATACGGAAATGACATCGATGATACAACTTCTCCATTAGAAGCGGGCTTAGGATGGGTTACAAAATTCACTAAAGACTTTGTAAACTCAGAAAACTTAAAAGCAGAAAAAGAGAAAGGTTTAACTCAAAAATTAGTTGGATTTGAAATGATTGATCGTGGAATCCCACGTCATGATTATGATATTGTAGACGCTCAGGGTAACAAAATCGGTCGTGTTACTTCAGGAACGCAATCCCCAAGCCTTAAAAAATCAGTTGGTTTAGGCTATGTGGATACTGCTTTTGCAAAAGATGGGACAGAAATCTTTATTTCTATCCGTAATCAAGCGATTAAGGCTGTTGTTAAAAAGCCACCTTTTGTAAAATAAGACTATAGAAACAAAAAAAGAGGGCTATTTAGTAGCCCTCTTTTTTTGCTTTGTATTTTCTCGCGCTTGTTCCGCTTTTTTTGTTTGAACATCACGACTAACTTGCTTTAGTAGAACTATTTTTAGATATACCAAAACAACCAATAAGGCTATCGATAAGCCTAGATAGAGCATATTTCCGCTGTTATATCCAGCAACACTGCTAAGCAGTAGAAATACAATCCCTAAATTTAATACCACATTTAAAATAAACTTCTTTGTCATTTCTTCTTGATTACAGGCTTTTCAATTATACTATTTCTAAGAAATGAAAAATAGACAATACCGCCAACAATATTCAATACAATTACGAATAAAGCTATCATCATTCTTTCGGTGTTATTTATGCTGGTCGACAGCATAATTTCTCGAAGAACAAGCACCACCCAAATTAAAGAAACTAACATCGCAATGCTCAATAGGATAGGAGCGAAGCCTACTTTGAAAAGCAGTAAAATTAGGGAGAGAATATAAAAAGCCAGACTAAACAGAAAGGCCTGTTTAGTCTGTTGAATTACCTTGTTCATACAACAAAGGTAATGATTATATAAATCTTTTTATTCTTATGGAAATATTCCAAGTTCTTTATAAGACTCACCCACTTTGTTGATTGCACAGATAAAGGCCGCTGTCCTCAGGTCATCGACTCCTTCTGTATTCTTCCAAATGTCATGAATCTCTTGATAAGAACCAATCATCGTATCTTCTAAGCCTGAATACACTAAATCTACTTCATCAGGACCCCGCAGAATAATTTTACGCTCAAGTTTCGAGACCTTTTGATTCGTCATTGATTCAATAATATTCAAAATTTCTGCATACATGTTTTCACTGAATCGCTTCTCCAAGCGTCCGTAGCGAACATGACTCAGGTTTTTTAGCCATTCAAAATAGGAAACTGTTACACCTCCAGCATTCAGATAAATGTCTGGGATAACCAACTTTCCTTTCTGGTTTAAAATCTCATCGGCTTCCGGAGTTAACGGTCCATTAGCTGCTTCTCCGATAATCTGAGCCTGAATATTCCCTGCATTCTGGCCATTAATTACAGATTCTAAGGCAGCTGGAATCAAGATATCACATGGATATTCCAAACCTTTAGATGAGTCTTTTATATTTTCTGCACCAGGAAAATCCAAGATCGAACCTGTAGATTTTCTATGCGCTACAACCGCATTCAAATCTAATCCATTAGCATTATAAATAGCCCCCTCGTATTCAATAAGTCCAACTAGTAATGCTCCTTCTTCTTGGAAATAGTTTGCGGCATGATAGCCCACGTTACCCAATCCCTGTACAATCACTCGTTTACCTGCAATGCCGACAGAAAGCCCTAGAGCAGCCATATCCTCTTCTTTTTTACAAGCCTCCCGCACACCAAAGAAAACACCTAGTCCGGTAGCTTCTGTACGTCCGCGAACACCACCTTGAGAAATCGGCTTCCCTGTAACGCAAGCTTGCGCGTTAATCTCATTAGGATTTAACGTCGTATAGGTATCGACAATCCAACTCATCTCACGGGCTCCAGTACCATAATCTGGCGCTGGAACATCTGTCCCAGGACCGATAAAGTTCTTTTTCACTAACTCAGTCGTATAGCGACGTGTAATTTTCTCCAACTCATATTCTGAGTACTTCTTCGCATCAATCTTAATCCCACCTTTCGCCCCTCCGAAAGGAACATTCACGATGGCACATTTATAGGTCATTAAAGAGGCTAAAGCCATAACTTCATCCTGATCGACCTCCATACTGAAACGAATCCCTCCTTTACAAGGCAGTTTATGATGGGAATGCTGAACGCGATAGGCTTCGAAAACCTCAATCTCTTCTCCAATTTTCACGGGAAACTTGACCCGAAGAATCGAATTACAGGCTTTAATTTGATCGAGAATCCCTGGAGAGAATTTGGTGAACTTCGCTGCTTTATCAAAATTACGAGCCACTCCCTGGAAAAAACTGTAGGTTGTATTGTCTTGATTGGACATAGATTATAAGATTTGTTTACACTTGGTATAAATTAGTATAAAGGTAGTCGTTTTGTGATATTTACAAAACACAGACCGCTAAAAACAGCATTTTTAATCAAATGGTAACAAATAAAATCATTTTTTAACAGAAATATAAAAAACAACCCTAAAACAAAAAAGTCCAAGCTAGGCTTGGACTTTTTATTGATAATCTTATTATCTAATATTTTCTAATATACTTCCATTTCCGTATCAAAAGCATCTCTCCATGCTAGAATACCACCTTGAAGGTTCGAAAGATTTGTAAAACCCTGTTGTTCCAAAAGCATAACCGCCTGAGCACTACGCTTGCCAGAACGACATTGGATGATCACCGGAATTTCTTTAGATATCTTATCAGACTCTATTACAACTCCCGACAATGGAATATTTACTCCATTCAAATTCGATACTTCATATTCAAAGGGCTCACGAACATCAATTAGTTGAAACTCAACGTTATGGTCCATCATATCCTTTAATTCTTGAACGCTAATTTCTTTCATAGTATTTATGCTATTTTACCAAAGATAATTAATTAAACGAATCCCTCTGTCATTAGTTTATTAATTTTACTAAATTCAAAAAAATTTTAAAACATGAATAAAACCACGGCACTATCGCTGTTCTTCGCGCTTACTTTGCAGTTTTCTTTTGCTCAGAAGCATAAAGATCGTCAAATCACTAGCACAGAAAATATCAGTAGAATAATTAATACATTGGCATCAGATGATATGCGCGGTCGATCGGCATTATCAGTCCCCGACATTAGTAAAGCCGCTGATTTCATTGCTTCTGAATTTAAAAACATTGGCCTAAAGCCTTATGCTGAAGAGAATTTCCGTCAATCTTTTGTGATGAACAAATCCAAACTTGTTTCACAATCTATTCTATGGGACGGTCAGTCAGTAGCAAACGAACAATATATTATCGTTGGAGGTGGAGCAATCATCAACATAGATGAGCACTCGAACTTACCCATAGTAAAGATCAGCGCCGACGACGACTTCTCCCAAAAGTTTAGAGAGTATGCGCAAAAGCCAGAAAGTGCAATAATTTTAGTCGATAAAAAACATGAAGCTTTCTTAGCTCGTTTCAAAAAGATATACGCTGGAAGAGACAACATCACAACGCAAGACAAGGCCAATACAAGCGCTCCAAGCAAAGTTTTTATTGTTGCTGACAAAATGGTCGACAAGTTCCAAATCTCTTCGCTGCGCCAAGAGGAGGCCCTCCCAATGTTTAATGTTGCGGGAATTATCCCTGGCAAATCGAAATCCAACGAATTCGTAATCTTTTCCTCGCACTATGACCATATCGGAATTATCCAAGCCCAAGGACAGGATTCCATCGCGAATGGAGCAGATGATGATGCTTCGGGTACAACAGCCCTTATCGAATTGGCGAGATATTATAAAAAATTAAACAGCAATGAACGCACATTAATCTTTGTCGCGTTTACAGCAGAAGAGATTGGTATGTTCGGATCTAAATATTTCTCGAACAATATAGATCCAGAGAAAGTAACCGCCATGATAAATATAGAAATGATAGGGAAGGACTCTAGATTTGGCCAAAACAGTTTATACATTACAGGATTCGATGCTTCGAACTTAGGAAAACTGATGCAAGAAAACCTGAAGGGTTCTTCGTTTACCTTCCATCCGGATCCCTACAAAACACAAAACTTATTCTATCGCAGCGATAATGCGGTATTAGCGGCACTAGGCGTTCCTGCACACACCTTTTCAACGTCTCAAATCGATAAGGACGCTTATTACCATACCGTAAAAGACGAGGTTAGCACCTTAGATATTAATAATATAAAATCTAGTATTGAGGCTATTGCTGCGGGTGCGATTGGAATTATCAATGGAAAGCAAACTCCTAGCCGAGTAGAAAAATTAAGAAATTAAGCTTTTCTGCATAACGTAATCATTCAAAACAAATTGGTAGTAGGGAATATCCACAGTCTCTACTACTTCAAACCCCTGTTTTAGATAGAACTGGTAAGCCTTGTTGTTTCGGTTTACATTCAATTCTAAAATCAATAGGTCGTGCTTCTTTGCTTCTTCAGCTGCATAATCGATCAACATCGCTCCAAATCCTCTGCCTTGGGTTGCAGGAAGTAGATATAACTTATCGATACGAATCTTTTCCGAGTGAATCGACAAACTCATAAAGCCTTGCGCGATCCCATCCTCTAAAAAAAGATAGAATTCAGCCCCATCACGCATCCCTTGTTGAAGTGCAGCAATAGAATAACTCTGTGCTAACATGAAATCAATCTGCTCCTTATCTAATACTGGACTATAAGTAGGATACCAAGTTGCCAATGCTAGGTCACGAATCACACCGGCATCAGACTCTTTTGCTCTTTCAATAGAAATCATAAGGCTTCTCCAATTAATACATATTCGTTCGACATTTCCATTTTTACAAAACCATCTGTACGAACTTCTAATTTATTATCGTCTAGTAAATTTACATTTGTAAAATGATTCTGCAAATGACGTTCGTCAGGAATATGCAAAATTAATCCGGCAGGTAGCCATTTCTCATATTGCTTAAGCAATACATATTTGAAGCCGTTGGATATTAAATTGATGGTAAAGGTTGGTAAGTAGGGAAGAAGGTTTACTTTTTCAAATTGATCTACTACAAAATTAACGGTAAAGTTCCGCTTGCTTGTAAGATAATCAAATAGAACCGAGTAAAAACTTTCAGGATAGGAAATTACACTCAAGTGCTCCTCAATTTCAAATTCAATTGCTCCTTTTACAAGCAACACATCCACTTTAATCCCCCAGGAAGAGAGCACTTCATAGTTCTGGGCTAGGGTGATAACCGTAGGACTCCATTCTAATAATTGACCTAGATTTTCCGAACTAATATTGTGTGGATCGACAATAAATAAAGCCGGTTCTTGATTTTCTCGAACGATATGATGTGAAGACATTTTATTCAGATAAATAACGAAATGCGATATAACTCATCAGCCCAATACTGATTTTCAAAGCATCTTCGTCAATATCGAATGTCGGCGTATGAACCGCTGATTGAATTCCTTTTTCCTTGTTCCCTGTCCCTAGACGATAGAAACATGCAGAAATTTCTTGCGAATAATATGAAAAATCCTCTGCTGCAGGCCATAAGTCCAGCTCTACAACTTTGTCTTTTCCTAAGTACTCTTCTGCGAAACCTCGCGATGCCTCCGTAATTTCGGGCTCATTAATCAAAAATGGATATCCTTTTCTGACCTCAAAATCACAGCTAGCACCCATGCTATCCGCAATTCCTTCCGCCAATTTCACCATTTTTTCATGCGCCTCTGCTCGCCAGGTCTCGTCAAATGTCCGGAAAGTACCTTCCATGTACACTTCTTCAGGAATAATATTCGTCGCTCCATTTCCAATAATCTTGCCCCAAGACAACACTGTTGGAATACGAGGATCGGCACTACGACTAACAATTTGTTGTAAAGCCGTAATAATTTGAGCCGATATAGCTATCGGATCAATATTTTGATGGGGATGAGCGCCATGTCCACCTTTTCCGCGAATGGTCATAAATAACTCATCACAAGAGGCCATATATTTTCCAGACCGGAATCCTACTGTCCCTGTTTCCAAGAAAGGCATCACATGTTGCCCGACAATACCAATTGGTTCTGGGTTTTTTAAAGCGCCCTCTTTTATCATCAACGAAGCCCCTCCCGGTAATCTTTCTTCTCCGGGCTGAAAAATAAAACGGATTGTACCCGGCAAATCGCCTTTCAAATCGTTTAAAATCTTCGCTACTGCAATTAATGAAGATGTATGAACATCATGCCCACAAGCGTGCATAACGCCTGGATTTAAGGAACCATAAGTCCTACCTTCCACCTCGGTAATTGGCAACGCATCCATATCGGCACGCAATGCTAAAACCTTGTCAGAAGGAATATCTCCCTTGATTTCTGCTACAATGCCCGTATTGGCCATTAAGCGAAAGGGAATATCTAAATCTCTTAAAATTTGTTGAATGAATGCTGAAGTATTGTACTCCTCAAAAGACAGTTCCGGGTGTTGGTGTAAATGTCTCCTGTTGGTTATAGTATCTTGAAAATATACGTCAGCGAGGTTTTGAATCTTTTCTTTAATATTGGACATGCTCTCCTCCGCTATTGCCATACCCAAACATCTTCTACGAACACAAAAACATTTCTATAAGTTCCACGAAGCTCTCGCATATATGCTGTTGCCTCTGAACGACTCGTAAAATCACCTACTTTTACACGATAATTAGGCTCTACATAATCTAAATAAGCGCCCATATCACTGTTTTGGCGTAGGAAACTGTTCTGTACATTGGTTGCCTCAGTTCGGTTACTACCAGAGAAAATCTGTACACGAAACCCACGAACCTTGACGCGCTTCGCGTAGCGCTTATCTATTTTCTTCTCCTCTAATGTAACCAGCGGTTTGGATGAAGAAGAAGGATTTATTGCATAGTACGCTCGATATTCTTGTAAAAGCCCAATTAATGAATCTTTAACAACAAATACTTTTCCTTCTTGCGCTTGTGCAAATTGGCACAACATCAGAAAGAAGCAACCTACAATAAATCCTCTTTTAATCATTATATTTTTTAACCTTGTTTTCCGTGACAGTTCTTGTATTTAAGACCTGATCCACAAGGACACTCATCATTTCTTCCCACTTCCTGCTCTTTACGAATCGGTTGGGTAACTTGTGGCTCTTGGGTATTCAAATCTTCTTCACTAACGCCCGTTGGTGAACTAAGTTCCTCTTTCGTTTCAGTCGTTTTCACACGAGGTGCCTCCGGACGAGCCGCTTGAATATTCTGAGCGTCTTGTTGTTGTCCTGGAATCTCTCCTTTGAATAAGAAACTAACGATATCTTTATTCATGGAAGCTAACATAGCCTTAAACAAGTTATAAGCCTCCATTTTGTAGATAATAATCGGATCCTTTTGTTCATAAACAGCGTTCTGAACAGATTGTTTCAAATCATCCATCTCACGAAGGTGTTCTTTCCATGCCTCATCAATTAAGGCTAAAACGATCCCTTTTTCAAATGATCTGAACACATCCTTACCGTTGCTTTCAATCGCTTTCTTAAGGTTTGAAGCAACTTGGATGCCACGAATGCCATCAGAGAAAGGAATTACAATATTTTCGATCATTCCACCACGCTCAGCCATTACGTTCGTCAATACTGGCAAGGTCAATGCAGCGATATTTTCTGCTTTTTTATGGTAATAGTTGATTACTTGAGTAAATAATTTCTCAACTAAATCAAGACCTGCGGTCGATGCGAATTCCTCACTAGAAATCTCAGGGTTCACAGCAAATACGCGGATTACCTCGATTTGGAATTCATCAAAATTATTGTCCTCTTTTGCTTGTAATACGATATCCTCAACAACATCATAAATTGTATTGTTCAAATCCACGTCTAAACGTTCTCCAAATAAAGCATTCTTACGTTTCGTATAAATAACCTTACGTTGAGAGTTCATTACGTCATCATACTCTAATAGACGTTTACGAATCCCGAAGTTGTTCTCCTCTACTTTGCGTTGCGCACGCTCGATAGACTTAGTTAACATGCTGTGTTGCATTACTTCGCCATCTTCAACGCCCATCTTCACCATCAAGTTAGAAATACGCTCTGACGCAAATAAACGCATCAATGGATCTTCTAATGACACGAAGAATTGAGATGATCCCGGGTCACCTTGACGTCCCGCACGACCTCTTAACTGACGGTCAACACGACGTGATTCATGACGCTCTGTACCGATAATCGCTAAACCGCCCGCATTGATAACCTCTTCTGTTAACTTAATATCCGTACCACGACCAGCCATGTTTGTCGCAATGGTTACTTGACCTGGACGACCAGCTTCTGCAACGATATCAGCCTCTTTTTGGTGTAACTTCGCGTTTAACACATTGTGTTTAACACCACGAAGCTTCAACATACGACTTAATAGTTCAGAAATTTCAACGGAAGTAGTACCCACTAATACTGGACGACCTTCTTCTGTTAACTTCTGAATCTCCTGAGCAACCGCATTATATTTTTCGCGCGCCGTACGGTAGATAAAATCTTGACGGTCATCACGTTGAATTCCTTTGTTTGTTGGGATCTCGACAACGTCTAATTTGTAGATTTCCCAAAGCTCACCCGCTTCAGTCGAAGCAGTACCCGTCATACCTGATAATTTATGGTACATACGGAAGTAGTTTTGCAAAGTAATCGTCGCGTAAGTTTGTGTCGCATCTTCTACTTTCACATTTTCTTTCGCTTCAATCGCTTGATGTAGACCGTCTGAATAACGACGACCATCCATAATACGACCTGTTTGCTCATCTACGATCTTCACCTTACCCTCATCAACGATATATTGATCATCAATTTCGAATAATGTATAAGCCTTCAATAATTGGTTAATTGAGTGAATTCGCTCTGCTTTTACTGAGTAATCACGCATTAACTCTTCTTTACGTTGCGCTTTCTCTTCAACAGGGATATCGATTTTTTCAATCTCTGCAATTTCAGTACCTACGTCTGGTAAAATAAAGAAGCTCGGATCCTCGCCTGTCGCTGTAATTAATTCAATACCTTTTTCTGTAAGCTCTACTTGATTGTTTTTCTCATCAATAACAAAGAACAACTCCGCATCTGCTTTTGGCATATGACGATTCTGCTCCTGCATATAGTAGTTTTCAACTTTCTGCAATACCTGACGGTGATTGCTCTCGCTTAAAAACTTGATTAACGCTTTATTTTTTGGTAATCCGCGGTGAGCACGGAATAGTGCCAAACCACCTTTCTCAACATCAGTATCGCCTTCTGCAATCGCTTTCTTAGCCTGGTTTAATACGGTGTTGATATAAGCCTTCTGTGCGTTTACTAAGCGCTCAATTCTTGGCTTTAATTGATAGAATTCGTGTTGATCTCCCATTGGGATAGGACCAGAGATAATCAATGGCGTACGTGCATCATCAATCAAAACTGAGTCAACCTCATCGATCATTGCAAAATGCAACTTACGTTGAACCATCGACTCCTTCGTATTTGTCATGTTGTCACGTAAATAGTCGAAACCAAACTCATTGTTCGTTCCGTAAACAATATCCGACTGATAAGCTTGACGACGTTGTGGAGAATTTGGCTGATGTTTGTCGATACAATCCACGCTTAATCCATGGAATTCGAAAATCGGGCCATTCCACTCCGAGTCACGACGTGCTAAATAATCATTGACCGTTACGATATGGATACCTTGACCAGAAAGGGCATTCAAATACGTTGGCAAAGTACCAACTAACGTTTTACCCTCACCCGTAGACATCTCTGCGATCTTTCCTTGGTGCAATACAATACCACCAATCAACTGTACGTCGTAGTGAACCATATTCCAAGTAACATCAGTACCTGCTGCTGACCATGTATTTTTCCAAATAGCAGAATCACCATCTATAGTTACGTTTGATTTTCGAACCGCTAGATCGCGGTCGAAGTCACTTGCAGTAACTTTAATTTCTTTATTTTCTGTAAAACGTCTTGCTGTTTCTTTAACAACAGCAAAGGCTTCTGGAAGAATCTCCGCCAAAACCTCTTCTAACTGCTTATCGCGGTCTTTGGTTAATTTATCAACCTTTTCGTAGGTTGCCGTCTTGTCCTCCATGTCTTCGGTAGTCTCCGCATGTAGGTTCAATTCGTTTATTTCTTTATCAATGTCTTGCAAATACTCTGCAATTCTAGTTTTAAATGCTAAGGTTTTTCCGCGTAATTCATCATGGCTCAAGCCCGATAGTTTTTCGTACTCATCCTTTATCTTCTGTACAATCGGTTGTATCCCTTTGATATCTCTTTCAGACTTACTGCCGAATAATTTGCTTAAAAATTTTAACATAATTCTCTATTTCTGTATTGGCATGTACAATAATGACTCCAAACCCTAGTAGCAGACATTTTGACATTAATCGGGCAAATTTAGTTATTACAGATGATAACTAACAGTTTCCCAAATCTTTTTTATCAATTATTTTATTAAATATATATTTTTCTCCGTTGGAGGGATTAGATTTAAGGCTCTTGCTTTTTGAAACATACGATCGACGGCCCTTCTTCCCTCTACGCCTAACTGCTCTGAATAGCTATTAACGTACAATTCAATATGTTTATACATGACCTCTTCTTCCATTTCTTGGGCATGAGATCGAATATATTCCAACCCCGATTTCGGATTTGCGAAGCCAAATTGCACGCTTTCCTTAATCAATCTGTTCACCCGTTCCTTAACCTCTTTCGACAAGGAACGCTTTATGACAATCCCACCTAAAGGAATCGGAGAACCGGTCGTTTTTTCCCAAAAATCTCCTAGATCAGCAACTTTATGCAATCCTTTCTGCATATAGGTGAATCTATTTTCATGGATGATCAGCCCCAAATCGATGCTGCCATCCAATAGGGATTTTTCAATTTCTGAGAAAACCATCTCTTTCTTATTCGTTAAAGTTGGAAATGCCAAGCCCAATAAGAAGTTCGCTGTTGTATATTTCCCTGGGATTCCAATTTTTAATTCTGCTAGCTCCGAGGGCAATTCTCCACCCACATAGGACGCTAATTTTTCCGCTAGTTTTGCGTCTTTGCAGATCAAAAGAGGCCCCACGCCAAACCCCAAGGCGCTTCCTGCATCTAACAGCTCATAGTCTTCCACCGCATAAGCGAAAGCATGGTAACTCAATTTTGTGATATCCAAATCATTGCTGAAAGCTTTCTCATTTAAGGTTTCGACATCATGATATTCCACGTGGAACTGTAAGCCCTCGGTATCAATCTTCTCATGAATTAACGCGTCGAAAATAAAAGTATCATTTGGACAGGGAGAGAATCCCAGTGTTAACTTATCCATATCTAAATAGCCTCCTAGGCCTAAATTGAAATATTTTTTGTAAAAATTAGCGCCATCATCCCTAAGAATGTAGCCAGAATCAATCCGGTTGCAATTTTATCGAAACCACGCTTATGTGCCATCCAGGCACCGACCAAATTAACAGTCGCTGCCAACACATAAAATCCGGCAGGTTTACTTGGAAACAGCTGCATTTGCAAGTCGGTAAACACAGTTAAACAGTAACTTAAAACGGGAGCGATAATTCCTAATACCAAACCCAATAAAAAATTATTCTTCATTTCTTATTTTCCGTCAAAGCTCCATGAATTCAATTCCGGGATAGCATGATGTGCGGTCATATCAAACTGCGTAGGAACAATGGATACAAATCCGTTGGCCAAAGCATATACATCCGTATCCTCTCCACGATCCTGTAGCAGAAAATTACCCGTCATCCAAAAATACTCTCTATTATATGGATCTAAGCGCTCGTCAAATTCCTCAAACCACTTCGCATTTGCCTGACGGCATACTTTAATCCCTTGAATCTCTTTTGAAGCATTTGGAAAATTAACGTTTAACAGCGTATTCTTAGGAAGTCCATTCAATAGCACCTGCTGCGCAATAGTTTTCACATAGCTTCTTGTATGCGAGAAATCCGCGTGATGCGAAAAGTCATCCAATGAAAACCCGATGGAAGGAATGTCTTCAATAGCACCTTCGACCGCTGCAGACATGGTGCCTGAATACAGGACGTTGATGGAATAATTCAACCCATGATTAATTCCCGAAACACATAAATCAGGCTTCTTGCCTTTAAATATTTTGTTTACTGCAAGTTTAACACAATCAACCGGTGTACCGGAGCATTTATACATTTCAACACCCGCATATAAATCGATTTTATCTAATCGTAATGGTCTACCAATCGTAATGGCATGTCCCATTCCCGATTGAGGACTGTCAGGAGCGACAACAATCACCTCTCCAATTTCCTGCATCACCTCTAGAAGCACTTTTATGCCCGGAGCAGTAATTCCGTCATCATTGACAACAAGTATAGTGGGTTTCTTTTTTGACATAATGCTAAGTTAGAGAAAAGAAGTGAAAAGTACCTTTATGCAAAATTGATGATTATGTTATTTATTCATTATGTCGACCAGATGAAGACAGACAATGTCTTAATAGCCATCAAGCTAATTCGAAGCTTAGCCCTTAAATTCAAATGTTCAAGGGCTAAGGTAGGCTTGAGCTAAGTATAAAGTAGGCCTCAGCTACAAACAAAATGACAAAAAAAAGAAAGGTGATTCATATGAATCACCTTTCCTATTTGTACTACATTTTAATTATCCTAAACCTTTCAGCCAGGTAATAACATCTTCTCTTGTTTGTCCGAGCTTTTGTTGAAGTCTTCCTAATAACTCATCATCTTTACCTTCTTCATACTTCAAATCATCATCAGTCCAATCCGCATATTCTTGCTTGATTTTACCTTTCATCTCGTTCCATTTTCCTTTTAAATCTAACTTATCCATTATAAAAATCTCCTTTAATGTTATGTGATTATCTATAATAAGACAACAAGACTAATGGAAAGTTGTTTTGATTTTTTTTAAAAATCGGAATGACGCTGTTTAGCAAGATTGCTAAGTGTATAAACCCTTTTTATCGATAAATTCAATAACCTTATCCGCAGTATAGAATTTTATTGATTTTCCTTCTTTTACAGCCTGACGCAAAAACGTTGAGGATAACTCCATAACTGGCGTGTCGGTCATTCGAATGGAAGGGTGATTTTTAAGATCACCGCCATCATAACCCGGACGGGGGTAGACCACAATTTGGTAATCACGGAGGAGAACCTCTGCATTCTTCCACTTCATTAATCCTTGCAGATTATCTTCACCCATAATTAAGGTAAATTCCTTATTTGGATATTTTTCCCGCAAATGGGTCAATGTATCTATTGTATAAGAGGGTTGAGGCAATTTGAATTCGATGTCAGAAGCTTTCAACTTCTCGGTATCTTCAATGGCTAGATTAACCATCTCTAAACGATCATACATATTGCCCAAACTCTTCTTTTCTTTAAATGGGTTTTGTGGGGATACCACAAACCAAACCTCATCTAAATGGGTATAATTTGCCATATAGTTCGCGATAATCAAGTGTCCAATATGCACTGGATTAAAAGAACCAAAGAACAAACCTACCTTTGAAATACTCATTTAAGCGTTTATAAAATCTAAAACTAGTTTCTCGGCTTCCGCACAGGCAGTATCTAGATCATTGTTTTGAAGCACGACATCAAACTTGCTTGCAAAACTAAGCTCGTGTTCCGCTTTAGCGAAACGCTCCTTTAATTTTTCTGGTGAATCGGTTCCTCGACCAGTAAG
This sequence comes from Sphingobacteruim zhuxiongii, assembly GCF_009557615.1. Lineage (NCBI taxonomy): Bacteria > Pseudomonadati > Bacteroidota > Sphingobacteriia > Sphingobacteriales > Sphingobacteriaceae > Sphingobacterium > Sphingobacterium zhuxiongii. The sequence goes on along the minus strand of NZ_CP045652.1, from coordinate 11,704 downwards.
TCTTTCCTTTAGCACTTCTAAAGATGGAGGGTTCACAAAAATCGCTAACGCTTGATCCGGGAATTTTGATTTTAAACGCAGCCCACCAACAACATCAATATCAAAGATTACGTGTTTCCCTTCACTCCAGATGCGCTCTACTTCTGATCGCAACGTTCCGTAAAAAGTGCCACTATAAACTTCTTCGAATTCAATAAACTCTTGTTTTGCTACTTTATGAAGAAAGTCCTCTTTGGAGATAAAATAATAATCAATTCCATCCTTCTCCGTTCCGCGCGCTTCACGTGTACTAGCAGAAATGGAAAAAGCTATTTTATCACTATGCTTTTCTAATAATCGTTTAACTATGGTTGTTTTTCCTGCACCTGAGGGAGCAGAGAATATTAATAATTTACCGTTCATGCTATAGTACGTTAAGCAATTGCTCTTTTACTTTTTCTAATTCATCTTTCATTTTTACCACAATCTGTTGGATCTGAGCATTATTTGCTTTAGAACCCAAGGTATTGATCTCTCTTCCCATCTCCTGAGAAATAAAGCCCAATTTCTTTCCATTGGAATCTGCACCGTTTAATGCTTTGATAAAATAATTACAGTGACTGCGTAAACGAACTTTTTCTTCCGTGATATCCAATTTCTCAATATAAAAGACGAGCTCTTGTTCGAAACGATTCATATCAACATTTTCTTTTCCTACAGCTTCCTCCATATACTGATTAATACGTTCACGTATCAATGGGATTCGGCTACCTTCAACAGCTTCTACTTCTGTTAAATGCGATAATATCAATTCGACGCGATGTTGCAAATCTTGCTTTAACACATTGCCTTCATCTTTTCTAAAGGTGTTGAATTTCTCCACAGCGGCATAAAAAGCCGAAGTAAGCACATTACCTTCTTCTTCATCCACTTCGTCATCGTGGCTAATTACTTCTGGCATATTTAGTGCCTGCTCGAAGATGTTTGCTTTAGTATCCCCCAATTGATTTGCTATCGCTTGCAATGTTGAATAGTAGGACTTCAACAATTCTGCATTAATCGATGCTCCTTTAGCTGTCTGATCAACATATTCTGTAGAAATATTGATATTCACTTTACCGCGCTCGATCAGCTTACTACATTCCCCACGAAGGAAAAGTTCCTTGTCAGAAACGGCTTTGGGTAGACGAAGATTAAGTTCTAAGAACTTGGAATTTAAAGATTTGATTTCTACAGTATATTTAACGGTTCCATTATCAGCAGAACCAATACCGTATCCTGTCATCGATTTTATCATATGCAAAGGTATAAAACTTCAAGAAAAGAAATAGGCTAATTACCAATCATGCTTAGCAATAATCACGCAGATATAGGTTTTATAGGTTGAACCACGTGGAACACGGGCAAAGCCTATGCCTACATCTTGAAGAGAACCATTCCATTGATCCATCCCTAAAAGGTGCTTTCTATGCATTTTTCCGGGAGAGCCATGCCCTATTATAAACGCATCGATGGCGTCATTTCCACTTTCATGATTCGCTGCAATAGATTCAAAATTATTATTTGATTTTCGCTTCAACCAGTCTTTATTTAAGTCATATCCTGCTTCTTGGATATAGAAATTCGGGCCAATGCCCTCTGGATTAGTGTGGTCAAAGTAATTTCGATTAGCCATATCATAAGCCCTATACTCCGCCGCCTTGGCCAGTTTGTTGTTCCAGCTTAATTTCGTCCGTGTAACTTTATTAATATTTGAAATTTGCAAAGAACGCCGATATTTCTCTGGATTAGTCCGAATTTTATTGAGGTACTCATAGGCTTGTTTAGCCTCGGAGCGGTCGATCTTGATGTTTTTCTGTGCAAATAGGGGATTAGCCCAAAGGATTATAGCAAGTAATAAATAACGCATAGCTTTTCTTTAAACAGACTAGCAATTACAAAAAGCGTTTAAACAGCTATTGTAATTTCTGTCTCTTTGAGAAACGCCCCTTTAGTACTTCTATTATTGGAGGAAGCAGTGATATGCAGATAATTGCCAGTACCACAAGCGAAAAATTATTTTTTACAAAGGGAATCTGTCCGAAAAAATAGCCCACCGATAAGAACAGGGCGACCCACAAAACTCCTCCAATTATATTATAAGCACCAAATTGTCGATAAGGCATTTTAACAATACCTGCTACAAATGGGGCAAAAGTGCGCACGATTGGCACAAAACGAGCATAAATTATGGTCTTTAGTCCGTATTTCTGATAGAAGCCTTGCGTTTTTTCAAGATAAGCGGATTTAAAAATCTTGGATCCAGGCTTAAAAACTCTTGCTCCAAAGTGCTTCCCAATCTCATAGTTCACAAAATCTCCAATAATGGCAGCTGCAATCAACAGTCCCATCATCACAAATATATTCAGATTGGTTTCGGGTTTAGCAATCAGTGCCCCTGCAGCAAATAAAACAGAATCGCCAGGAAGAAAAGGGGTAACGACAAGACCTGTTTCAGCGAAAATAATCAGGAAAAGGATTAAGTAGGTCCAAGCTTGATATTCCTGCGTAATATTGACTAAATGCTTATCAATATGCAGGATAAAATCGATTAATGTTGTGATCAGTTCCATCTATCTTAAATACCGTACAAAACTCCGAAAGTTTGATTGGATTATCAATTAAAATAATAAACACGTTTATCGCTTTTACTTTCAGTCAGGAGGGAGTGCTTTAAGTATAAAAAAAGAAGGAAGCCTAATTGGCTTCCTTCTTTTTTCCGTATTTTTCTTTTATTACTTCGATTATTGGCGGTACCATCGATAGGATGATAATAGCGAATATCACGATAGTAAAGTTATCCTTGATAATAGGTAAACCTCCAAAGAAGTATCCAATAAATAAGAATGAAGTAACCCATACAACAGCTCCAATAACATTATAAGAAGCAAATTTTGCATATGACATGGATCCAACGCCTGCTACGAAAGGAGCAAAGGTTCTTATAATCGGAACAAAACGCGCATAAATGATCGTTTTACCACCATATTTCTCGTAGAATTTCTCTGTTTTCTCTAGATATTCTTTTTTCAAGAATTTATATTTTCCACTGAAGGCCTTCGGACCAAAATATTTTCCGATATGGTAATTCACCATATCACCTAAAATACCTGCCACCATTAACAGTCCCCACATCACAAAGACGTTTAGATCAGTTTCTGGTTTTGCGATAATCGCTCCTGTTGCAAATAATAAGGAATCTCCAGGAAGAAATGGGGTAACAACAAATCCTGTTTCTGCAAAAATAATCAGGAAGAGGATTAAGTAAGTCCAAGTTTGATAATTATTGACGATTTCCACCAGATGGTCATCGATATGCAGAATAAAGTCAATAATAGTATAAATAAATTCCAATTGCTTTGCTATTAAATATTGTTTAACATCACTGGCATCACTAACATCAAGACGTCAACACCATCTTCTTTAATCGCTGGTAACAATAGGCCTGCACGATTAGGAGTACTCATCTCTAATACAACTTCCTCACAGTTTAAGTTATTAAGCATCTCTACTAAGAATTTCGCATTGAAACCAATTTCCATGTCTTCTCCTTCGAATTGACAACTTAGACGCTCGTGTGCTTCATTAGAAAAGTCTAGATCCTCTGCTGAAATGTGTAACTCTGATCCAGAAATCTTTAAACGTACTTGATGTGTTGTTTTGTTAGCGAAAATAACAACACGACGTAATGTATTTAAGAACAGTGAACGATCTACCGTTAGCTTATTTGGATTTAAACGAGGTATTACAGCTTCATAATCAGGGTAACGCTCATCGATTAAACGACAGATTAAGCTAATATTTCCGAATTGGAAGAATGCGTTTGTATTATTATACTCAATTGAAACATTCACATCATCAGATGGTAAAGATGACTTCAATAAAGTAAGCGCTTTCTTCGGTAAGATTAATGACGTTGGTTTTTCAGCACCGATATCTGTACGACGGTAACGAACTAATTTATGAGCGTCAGTCGCTACAAAAGTTATGGTCTGCTCCGCTAATTGTACTAATACACCAGACATTGCCGGGCGAAGTTCATCGTTACTTACCGCAAAAATCGTTTTGTTAATTGCTTCTAACAATACTGGTGCAGCAAGGTTTACCGTTGAGATATTGTCTACAACAGGGATTTTCGGGAAATCATCGGCATTTTCTCCGCTTAATTTATACTTACCATCGCCTGCACTGATCTCAATCGCCAGTGTACTCATGTCTACAGAAAAAGCAACAGGTTGATCTGGCAACGTTTTCAACGTTTCAATCAAGATTTTCGATGGCATTGCCACACGACCTTCTTCTTTCGCTTCAATCTGCAAACTCGTAACCATACTGGTTTGTAAATCCGTAGCTGAAATTGTCAATAAGTTGTCTTTGATTTCAAACAAAAAGTTTTCTAAAATAGGGAGCACCGTGCTAGAGCTTGAAGCGCCGCTGATAGATTGTAATTGTTTTAATAAAATAGAGGTGGATACAATGAATCTCATTTCCTGGGAAAATAGTTTTTATATGCAATAATACAGAAAAGAATCTAAATATCTGAAATGCAAATACGAGTTACTCGGTAATAAAATCAATGAGGTATCTATATTTTTGTAACTTTGTCTATAAAGTATGCAGTTTAATAGGATAATAGGGCATCAAGCATTAAAAGAACAGCTTGTTTCTACAGTAAAAGAAAATCGGGTCAGCCATGCGCAGCTCTTTCTCGGTCCCGAGGGTTCAGGAAGTCTTGCACTTGCGCTTGCCTATGCTCAATTTATCAACTGCGAAGATAAACAAGCAACGGATAGTTGCGGCAAATGTTCCTCTTGTATCAAATATGAGAAATTAATCCATCCAGATTTACATTTTTCCTATCCCTTTTTTGCGAAGAAAGCTGATGAAACAGCTACTACCTACATGGAGGAGTGGCGTAAAGCTTTTCTAGATAATCCTTATCTAAGTTTAAATCATTGGCGTGGACAACTTGAAGCGGATAACAAACAAGCCAACATCAATATCGCTGAGGCGCACGACATCATCAAAAAACTTAGCCTGAAGGCATTTGAAGCCGAATATAAGGTGCTTATCATGTGGTTGCCCGAATACTTAGATACGCAGGGGAATGCGCTTCTGAAATTAATTGAAGAACCTCCTGCAAAGACCTTATTTCTACTCGTTGCTGAAAATCAAGATAAAATCTTGAATACAATTATTTCTAGAACACAACTAGTGAAGGTCAACAAGCTGAGTCATGAGGAACTAGCAACTTACTTAGTTCAGGAAAAACACTTATCGTCAGATCGCGCTAACGAAATCGCTTTTATTGCTGATGGGAATATTCAGGAAGCGATCGATCAATTAGCGGAAGAATCGAATACACATTTCGATCTACTCATTCGTTGGTTTCGGTTTATAGTAACGGATTCTGGTCTTAATATTATTCAGTTATGTGAAGAAGAGCTGAGTAAACTCGGTAGAGAAAATCAGAAAATTTTCATAATCTACTGTATAAATGTTCTTCGTCAAATAGTTTTAGTACAGAATGGCGCATCCAACATGTTGTTTTTAAAGGGCCAGGAGCTTGAATTTGTTCAAAAGTTTAGTGAAATAACTAGCTTAGAGCAATTGACGGAAGCGATCGACCTCTTGGAAAAAACGCATTATTCTGTCGAAAGAAATGCAAATCCTAAAATATTATTTTTAGATTTATCTTTGCAGTTAGTTTTATTGTTTAAATACAAGTCGTCTCTTAAGGAGACTCAATATATATAAAAAGGAAAATATGGGATGTGGCAGTTGCTCATCCGGGGGTGGTTGCGGAAGCAAGACACTAGGTACTGTTCCGGCCGGTTGTAACAACAACGGGACGTGCATGACCAGCGGATGTAATAAATTAGATATATACGATTGGCTAGTTGATATGGACTTGCCATCAAATTATAAACCGTTTGATATTGTAGAAGTTAGATTTAAAGGTTCTCGAAAAGAGTTTTTTGTCAATACGGACAATATTTATTTAGAGATGGGGGAGATGGTGGCTGTAGAACCTAATACAGGTGGTTACGATATAGGTCACGTATCATTAACAGGCGAATTGGTTCGCCTACAACTCAAGAAAAATAATACAAAAGCGGAAGACGTTGTTAAGAAAATCTATCGGAAAGCGAATGAAAATGACGTAGCCAAATATGAAATGGCTAAAGATTTGGAATGGGAAACGATGCACCGAGCACGTAACTTAGCCTTAGAGCTGGGTCTTTCTATGAAGATCTCCGACGTCGACTATCAGGGAGACAAAACCAAAGCTACGTTTTATTATACAGCAGAAGGTCGTGTCGATTTTCGTGAATTGATTAAGCGTATGGCTGAGGCCTTCCGAATCCGTATCGAAATGAGACAGATCGGGATGCGTCAAGAGGCTAGCCGTTTAGGTGGTATTGGTAGCTGTGGTCGTGAATTATGCTGTTCAACTTGGTTAACGGACTTTAAAACTGTTTCAACGTCAGCTGCGCGCTATCAAAATCTATCCCTCAATACACTTAAATTAGCTGGGCAATGTGGTAAACTTAAATGTTGCTTAAACTTTGAGCTCGATAGTTATATGGATGCGTTAAAAGATATTCCTTCGAATATCGAGCGTATTGAAACGGAAATAGGCGTCGCGTACTTACAAAAGATCGACATCTTTAAAAAGACGATGTGGTTCTCATACCCGAGAGCAGAGAACTGGATTCCATTATCTGCTGAGAAGGTCAAAGAATTCGCTGCGATGAATGCTGAGGGTAAGAAACCTGCCGAATTGGGTATCGTTCCGGACGATGAAGACGAAAAAGAAGTTGCTCCAGATTACGAAAATGTTGTAGGTCAAGATAGTTTGACCCGCTTAGACGATCGTAATAAGAAAAAGAGGAAGAAGAAGAAAAAGAGCCCAAATGCTGCGGCCGATAAACAAGAAGGAACGCCGAAGCCGAAGCAAGAAACAAATTCTACAGCGAAGCCGGAGAATCGACGTCCTCAACAAAAGTCTGCAAATAGTGCAAACAACGATGGACAGCCTGTCAAGGCACAAGACGGAGAAGCTAAAGATGTAAATCAAGCTCCTCGGCCTAAAAAACGTCCAAACAACAATAGAAATAGAAGAAATAATAAACCTCAGGATGGAGGTCCAAAACCAGAAAACTAAGTATATCGTACGAATGAAGACATGTATTGGTTTGTTTTTTATTCTGACCTTATTGGTTAGTTCTTGCCAGGATGGATATTTCTTTGAGAAAAATATCGATATTCCCAATCAAAGTTGGGAATACAAGAACAAGCCTGCTTTTGAAGTTCAGATAACCGATAAAAACGTCAAATTTGATGTTTATGTCAATCTTCGTCATAATGCTTACTACCCCTTCTCGAATATCTATTTGCTATTGCACGAGAAAGGGAAAGGATTAAAAGATACCGCTTATAGACATGAAATAAAGCTTGCGGAATTAGATGGACGTTGGACCGGACGATCTGCTGGCAATCTATACGAGCAATCGGTTTTAATTAAAGAAAGCTACAGCTTTCCGGATACCGGAAAATATAAGTTTTCTATTGAACAAAATATGCGTGAGAACCCACTTCATGGTGTTAATGATGTGGGTCTTAAGCTTATCAAAAAGTAAGTTATGCTAATCTTACGATGGTTATTACTCCCGTTTACCATCCTCTATACCCTAATTATTTGGGTTAGAAATCAATGTTATGATCTCGGCATATTGACTTCAAAAACCTTTCCTGTAAACACTGTCGTTATTGGTAATTTGGCTGTCGGAGGCGCAGGTAAATCTCCCTTGGTTCAATTACTTGTTGACAAATTGCAAGCAGATTATCGCCTTGCAACCCTTAGCAGAGGTTATGGTCGAAAAACAAAGGGTTTTCGGTTAGTTCAGGTTTCGGACAGCGTTGAGCATGTTGGAGATGAGCCTTTGCAATTAAAAAAAAAACATCCGAATATTACCGTAGCGGTTGATGAGAATAGGGCAGAAGGTATTGAGATTCTTCAAAAAGAGCATAACCTAATCCTGTTAGATGATGCCTTTCAACATCGGAAAGTTAAGCCCACATGTTCTATACTCCTTTTTGAATATTATTCCCTACTAAAACCAATACTTCTTTTACCAACTGGAAATTTTCGTGATGGCTTCAATCAGACTAAACGTGCTGATATCATCTTGATTACAAAGTGTCCCGAGAATATCAGTAAGGAAAATAAAGATAAAATCGAGCGTAAGATTCGAAAACAGAACAAGACAGCAGAGATTTTCTACTCTTATATAGTATATAAGCCTCTTCGGCCACTTACAGTGGCTCCAGCGATCGAAGATCTCACAGACCACACAGTTATCCTGTTTACCGGAATAGCCAATCCTAAGCCTTTAGAGGGCTATCTATCAAAACAGGGGATTCCTTTTATACATATAGCATTTCCTGATCATCATAATTATAGCAATTCGGACTACAATAAGGTATTGGATGCATTTAAAAGCGTAGATTCAAATCGAAAGATTATCCTCACAACAGAGAAAGACGCTCAACGTTTAGATTTAGCCAAGTTTTCTAATATCCCGCTCTATTACATCCCGATTGAAACCAGAATTGATCAGGAGACACGCTTTCTTTCCAAATTAGACACGCTGCTTAATCATAACAGTTAGATTGGTTCGACTTCCAATTGTTAATTGGTTCCATTTATTGTATTTCTGGTATAAGATTTCAAAATAGCCATTTAAAGGGTTTCTACTGCTATTTTTATCCCTATTTATACCCTTTTCATCTAATGTCCTTCCTGTTAAGATATGTTAAAAAGTAACAAACGTGATACAATTGAACAATAAATAGATGCAAAGCCCTGTTATTATTGTACAGAAACGGAGTAAATAATAAATGTTTAACGAAAAAAGACAGATCATGAAAAAGTTATTTTTAGCAGTATCCGCAGTATTATTTTCATTAACTCTAACATTTGCACAAGAAGTGAATCCAGAGGAAAAAGCGAAACAAACAGTAACCGAGTGGACTTCACAATTGAATTTAACTCAAGAGCAGCAAACACAAATCTATGATGTTGTGTTAGAAGCAAAGAAAGCAAAATTGGCTATTAAAGCTGATACTGCACAAACAGATGAAGCAAAGAAAGCAGAACAAATTGCGGCTATTACCGCAGACTTAGATAGCAAAGTAGTTGGTTTATTGACAGAAGAGCAAAAACCATTATATGCTAAAATCGTTGAAGCGCGTGCTACGAAACAACAAGCACCTGAGGCACAACCTCAACAACAATAATCTAGAATTATTCATGTTTCATATAAAAGAGGGGTTTGACAATTGTCAAACCCCTCTTTTCTTATGCTAATGGACAAATAGATCCTATTAGCCAACATAAAACGTCTATTACAAATCAACTATTAGTCTTATATTGAATTTTGTAAATAAGATTATTCATCACATAAGAAGACATGAAAACCAGAATTGACATCAATAACTGGCCCCGGAAAAATCACTTTCAATTTTTTTCAAGTTTTGAAGAACCATTCTTTGGAATCAATGTGCAAGTAGACTGTAGCTTGGCTTATTCGAATGCCAAATCACAGAACAAATCATTCTTCCTATACTATCTATATCGTACATTGATGGCCTGCAATGCCGTAGAAAACTTCAAGTATAGAATTATAGATGGCGAGGTGTACCTCTTTGATAGCGTTTATGCTGCCTCCACGGTTAATAGGCCTGATAATAGCTTCGGATTCGGTTATTTCAAATACAATGAAGATGAAGCCATATTCATTGAAAAAGCACTACAAGAAATAAAGACCGTTAGAGCTAGCAACACACTGTTGTCAACACCCTGGGGAGAAAATGAAATTCATTTTTCTGCACTACCTTGGTTTAATTTCACTGGGTTATCGCATGCTCGCGCTTTCTCGAAAAAGGACTCCTGTCCGAAGATATCCTTCGGAAAACTAGCGAGAGGGGCAGACGGGAAAATGATGATGCCCATATCAATACATGCACACCATGGTTTAATGGATGCTTTCCATGTCTCACAACTTTTAGAATACTTCCAGGATCTACTGGATCAATAACAAAAAAGGGTACCTATATGGATACCCTTTAAAAATCTTTTGCTTTACTATATGTTTAAGAAGCTTTTAACTTCTTTTGAATATCTTGCACGTAAGTCTTGAATTTCTTATCTGTTTCGATTAAGTCTTCAACTGTTTGACACGCATAGATTACAGTAGAGTGATCACGTCCTCCAAAGAAACTACCTATCGATTTAAGCGATGATTTTGTATGATTCTTAGCTAAATACATAGAAATCTGTCTCGCCTGTACAATTTCGCGTTTCCGAACTTTCGACTTCACCATTTCTACTGGTACTTCGAAATATTCGCAAACTAATTTTTGAATGTATTCCATTGAAATCTCTTTGTGGGTATTCTTCACAAAGTTCTTCAACATAGATTTTGCAAGGTTCAAATCAATCTCTCGCTTGTTCAATGTAGATTGTGCTAATAAAGAAACCATAGCGCCCTCTAATTCACGAACCGAATTATCAATTTGATTTGCCACATACTCTACCACATTTTCTGGCAACTCAATCCCGTCCGAGTACATCTTTTTCTTTAAGATCGCCATACGAGTCTCTAGATCAGGAACCTGAATATCCGCTGATAAGCCCCATTTAAAACGGCTTAATAAGCGTTCTTCTAATCCCGACAGATCCTTTGGCGCCTTGTCCGATGTTAAGATAATCTGCTTGCCCGTCTGATGCAAATGATTAAAGATATGGAAGAAGATATCCTGCGTTTTCTCTTTACCAGCAAAATTATGAACATCATCCATAATGATGACATCCATTGCTTGATAGAAATTTACAAAGTCATTGATCGTGTTGTTCTTTAATGAGTCAACAAACTGTTGACAGAACTTCTCACATGACACGTAAATTACGAGCTTGTCTGGAAGATTACGCTTGATTTCATTTCCGATTGCTTGTGCAAGGTGTGTCTTACCCAAACCTACATCGCCATAAATCATCAAGGGATTAAATGATGTACCTCCCGGTTTATTCGCTACTGCATATCCTGCTGATCTAGCCAAACGATTACACTCCCCTTCAATAAAATTGTCGAATGTATAGTTTTGGTTCAATTGCGGATCAACTTGCAATTTCTTTAAGCCAGGAATCACGAATGGATTCTTGATGTTTTTATTAAGCGCTACAGGAACAGGAATAGATTGTCTCTTGCCTTCTGCACCATTTCCATTTGAAGGAATGTTCGTTGTATAGGGAGTGTTTGCCGAGGACTTCTCTACTACGATATTGTACTCTAAGCGACCTTGCTCTCCTAAAAACTTTTTAACCGTTTTTCTTAGGATACCTACGTAATGTTCTTCTAACCACTCGTAGAAAAACAAACTAGGTACTTGAATAGTTAAAACGTTTCCTTCAAGACGTACAGCTTTAACGGGTTCGAACCATGTTTTAAAACTTTGTGTCGGTATGTTATCTTTTATGACCGCAAGACAACTTTCCCAAACACTTGTACACGTTTTTTCCATTCTATATTTGTTAATAACTTGATAACCAATAATTGACAAAAATTCTGTTCATAACTTTTATCTACTACGAATATGACCATTTTTTTTTACCAAAAAAACT